>CALVJO010000011.1 GCA_944332225.1 uncultured Bacilli bacterium
ATAAATTATTGCCTTGGAATTATTCAGATAATATTTCAAAATTCATAAGAAAATAACGGATCAAAGTCCGTTATTTTAATATGGTTTATCTTTGACGCTTACATTTTTATCTACTAGCAAAACGCCAAAAACAAAAAATGCCCGATTTCTCGGGCTCATAACTTACTTCGATGGTGGGCCTGAAAAGACTTGAACTTTCGACCTCACCCTTATCAGGGGTGCGCTCTAACCAGCTGAGCTACAGGCCCATCGCGCCTAAATATCGTATAATAAGCGCACCACCAATGCAAGACTTTTTTTTATTTTTTAAATTTTCCTTTTTAATCGTCAAATCCTAATATTAAGATAAAAAATCATTGATTCAATTAGGTTATTTATTCTTCTTTTTACCAACTAAGGATCTAATCAATTTAGAGAGTTGAATAATTAAGAATGAACCTAAACTATACCCATAAACAATTAATAATTGAGTAAATGTTAAGGTTTGAACTTGGAAAATAGTATCTAAGAAAGGAACCACCATAATTAAAGTAATTAAGACAAATCCTACTAAGAATGAATATTGCATATACTTATTATTAAACATTGATTTAGTGAAGCAAACTCCTTTTCTCTTAGATGAATATCCATGTAACAATCTACTTAAGCAAAGGGTACCAAAGGCAAACGTTGCACCTAAGATTTCATTCCCCTCAGGAAGGAATTTATATCCGGTCATGAAGGCTAAGAAAGTCATAATCGCAATTATTAAACCTTCCACTCCAACATTAATTAAGAATTCTTTATCCATAATAGATTGAGTGATTGGACGTGGTTTTTGTTTCATCACTTCATCAGTATGTGGCTCTAATCCAAGAGAGATAGCAGGTAAAGAATCAGTTAATAAATTAATAAACAATAGATGAACTGCTTCAAAAGGTACAGGGAGTAAGGATAAAGAACAAGCTAAGACAACTAAGATAGCTCCAAAGTTACCTGAAATTAAGAATTGAATCGCTTTTTTAATATTAGCGTAGACATTTCTACCATTATTAACAGCTTTAACAATCGTTGCAAAGTTATCATCAGTAAGCACCATAGCTGAGGCAGATTTAGAGACTTCCGTACCAGTTATGCCCATAGCAACGCCGATATCAGCTTGCTTTAATGCCGGAGCATCATTAACTCCATCACCAGTCATAGCAACTGAACAATTCTTATTTTGCCAAGCCCGAACAATTCTTATTTTATGTTCTGGAGAAACTCTCGCGTAAACTCTAATATCAGTTACAAAATCAATTAACTCTTCATCTGTATATTTATCAAGTTCAGATCCTAAAACAGCCTTATCACCATCATTTAATATTCCAATTCTTCTAGCGATTGCTGAAGCAGTCACTATATGGTCCCCAGTAATCATAATTGGAGTGATTGAAGCTTCCTTACATTGTTTAACCGCGTCATAAGATTCTTTTCTAGGAGGATCCATCATTGCTATTAATCCAGTAAAGATTAAATCATTTTCATCATCTAGAGTTAATGCTTTATGATCATCTAATAATTTATAACCAAAGGCTAAAACTCTAAGTCCGTTTTCCGAATAATGCTGATTCATATTGATGATATTTTGTCTATCATCTTCAGTGATTAATCTTATTTCATTATTGATTTCAATCTTAGTAACCCTTCTAAGCATGACATCAACCGCGCCTTTAGTTATTAATCGATATCCATTTTCGCTTTTATTAACTGTAGTCATCAATTTACGGTCTGAATCAAATGGTAAATCTTCCACTCTTGGTTCATTAGCTCTAACTTCGTTAAAATCTTGATGAGCTAAATAACCTAAAGCTAATAAACATACTTCAGTAGGATCACCTATCTCTTGTTTTTGAACGTTTATTGAAGCATCGTTACATAATAAAGCATCTTTAATGAATCTTTCATTTCCTTCAATGTTATCTTTAGCGACATCATAATCCTTATTAGAAGAATAAAAATGCTCAACGACCATCTTATTTTGAGTCAAAGTTCCAGTCTTATCAGAACAAATAATAGAGACTGAACCTAAACCTTCAACAGCTTGAAGCTTACGAATAACCGCGCCTTCTCTTGCCATTTTTCGCATTCCTATAGCTAAAACAATGGTCACTATTGAAGATAAAGCTTCAGGAATCGCGGCAACTGCAAGAGCTATAGCAAACATAAACGCATTTAATATAGTTTCGCTGGTGAAAGCTTGGATAACAAACACAATCGCGCACAAAATTAATATGGCTATCGATAATTTTTTACCAAAGCCATCTAAGCTCTTTTGTAACGGAGTCTTTTTTTCTTTTGCATTTTTAATTAAAGTAGAAATCTTACCCATCTCAGTGTTCATACCGATTGAGGTAACTAAAAAAGTAGCTCTACCATATGTTACAAAGTTACCAGCATAGACCATGTTTTTCCGATCGCCTAAAGCTAGTTCGCCTTCTAAAACATCACTAGTTTTCTCGCTAGGGACAGATTCCCCGGTCAATGCTGATTCATCTACTTTCAGCGATGAGCAAGTTAAGATTCTACCATCAGCTGGAACATAGTCTCCAGCTTCTAAAATTACCTCATCCCCTAAAGTAACCTCTTTAGAGTCGACTTGAATAATTTGTCCATTTCTTAAGACTTTCGCGGACGGAGAAGATAATTTTTTCAAAGCATCAATAGATTTTTCCGCTTTAATTTCTTGAATAGTTCCTAAAATTGCATTCATAGTAATGACTACAAAAATGACAATCGCGGAATATACCTCCTGCATGGATTGTTCAATAACTGCCACGGCTATAGAAACAATCGCCGCAATGATTAAGATGATTACTAAGAAATCAGTGAATTGGAGAAGAAAAATGATAAATGGAGATTTTTTCTTACTTTGCTCTAGCTCATTAGGGCCATATTCTTTCTGCCTTGAAGCAATCTCTTCATCAGTAAGAGGGTTTTGATGATGATTAATTTGTTCTCTAACCTGCTGTTCATTTAAATTATACAGTTCCATAAAATCCTTTCTTAACAATAAAAGCGAGGCTCTTATTGCTATTTTGCAATAAAAGTCTCGCTAATTAATATAGGTCGGATAGAAATTCTATCGGGATTGACGGATCCTATAACACAAGTGTGTTAGCTACTCCCTTTTATCAATAAAAATTTAACAAAGCTAAAATTTTAAGTCAATTAAAAGTTTAACCTTTTAATCCTTCAGCTTGACGTTTCATATTTTCAATGACAACATCATATACCTCGCCTAAAGATAATGCATACTCTAAGACTTTGTAAGGTTCATTGGTATGAAAGTGAATTTTGATTAATTCATCATCGCCAACTGCTAAAAGGCAATCACCTTCAATGTTTTCAGTGATGTAATCGTTGATTTCATCTTCATTAAGATTTTTTCCTGCAATTAACATTTGAGTGTCATAAATATAGTTAATTTCTTCCATAATATCCTCCATAAAAAAACCCATAATAAATATGGGTTGAAACATTAACGTTTTGAGAATTGTGGGGCTCTACGAGCTTTCTTTAAGCCGTAATGCTTTCTTTCAGCTACTCTAGAATCACGGGTTAACATTCCCTTTGGTTTTAATGCTAATCTGTTTTCTGGGTTAGCTTCTAATAAAGCTCTAGCGATACCAAGTCTTAAAGCTCCTGCTTGACCTGAGAATCCTCCACCTGTGACAGTTGCGACGATATCGTATCTATCAGCTGATGAAGTGATTTCAAGAGGTTGCTTGAGGTCCATAACTAAAGTGGCATGTGGGAAATACTCATTGACATCTCTATCATTGACAGTAATTTTTCCGCTACCAGCAAAAAGATAGACTCTAGCGATAGAACTTTTTCTTCTACCAGTTCCGTAGTATTTTAAATCTTTTTTCTTAGCCATTGGTCATCCTCCTAAAACTTTAAGGTTAATGGTTCAGGTTTTTGAGCTTCGTGTTTATGTTCTGAACCGACATAAACGAAGAGTTTAGATTCGATTTTTCTTCCTAAACGTCCTTTTGGTAACATACCATGGACTGCTCTTCTGACCATTTCTTCAGGATATTCCCTGATCATTGTGCCGCTAGAACGAGCTCTGATTCCTCTAGCCCATCCAGAAGCGTTATAGTAAGTCTTCTTGTGTTCTGCATCACCAGAAAGAGATACTTTCTCCGCGTTTACGATGATTATATAATCTCCGCAATCAACGTTAGGTGTGTAAATAACTTTGTTTTTACCAGTTAAATATCTTGCTACTTCTGATGCTAATCTACCTAAAGGTAAATCTGTGGCATCGATGACGTACCATTTTCTTTCAACTGTTTTGTTGTTGGCAATAGTTGTTTGTCTTTGCATAATACTTTTCTCCTTGCAATTGTTTGTCTTACCGGGACTACAATTGGCAATAAGTGCCGTTCAATATAATAGTTAATTTTCAACAAAAACACAATATGAAATTTTAAAAAAACACTTTTTCTTGTTTGATGATTGCCTAAAAAAACATCCTTCATTTATTAATATAAATACTTAAATATATTTATATAAAATCATTAGATGAGCTCAATAATTAACTTATCTAATACTACGATATTCTTTGTTTGAAGTTTTTAAAGATAAAAATCCAATCTCCAATTACATTAACTATTATGCTTACATATACTATAATACAAAGGAAGAAACTAACTTTATCACCATATCCAAATCGTAATGTCGCTCCAAAATAATAAGAAGTAAGCATCGGTATTATAAGTAATGATTTTGTGAATGCGCAGAATATTTCCTGGCTATTTCCAAGAAATAAAGTTTTAAAAATTATTTGTAAAATTATGAATCCAATGAAGACACCTAATAAAAATATATTTGAAGAAAAAACAGTCTTATTTAAGCAGCCATCAATTATTGATAAAGTTAAAAATATAGAAATAAAAACGCTAGAATAAACTATATACCCCTTATTACTTTGCTTATAATAAGTCTCAATTCCTGGATCACTATGACGAATGTTACTTATTTCAACAAATCCTTTATAGATAGAAATCAAAGATATGGATATGAAGGAAAAAGCTATAATTTTATTCAATGTATCGTCAAAGATTTCTATAAATGGATTTCCCATGCAAATCATAAATGTGACTAAAGATAAGATATTGATTATTTCTATAACAACATAAGGAATAATGTTGTCACATCTTTTATGCTTTAATCCAAGAAATAAGCATAGATTTATCAAAACTAGCAGTATAGTAACCAAACGTAAAACATATATAATATTTCCTGCTATTTCATTAAAAGTAATTGCTATAGATGAAATTAATAAAATCAATGTGATTGCTATATACGATAATATATCTTTCTTTATTGATTTACCTTGATCGACGATTAACATATTTTCTCCTTCATTTTAAATCATTTAATTGCTATCTTTTCTTTATTATAAGTTAAATATAAATTTATGGAATGTTAGTAAGGGGTAAAGATTGGTTTAACTACTAAAAAAAGAGCTTTTTTAATTTTTAAGCTCTTTTTTAATCAAAATCTTAACAATAATTTAATTATTCTTTAATGATTACATTATGATAAACGTTTTGAACGTCTTCGCAATCGTCAAGTAAATCCATTAAATCATTGAACTTACGCGCGTCTTCACCTTCTAGTTCAACATAATCATTAGGTAAGAAAGTGATCTCGCATTCAGCAAATTCTTCAATTCCTAAAGAATTTAATACTTCTTTAGCTTTCATCAAATCTTGCTTATCGACTTTAACAACTACCATATCGTCTTCTAAAGCAACATCTTCAACATTGACATCACCCATGATTAAGGCTTCTGTTGCTTCATCGACATTATTTCCTTGATAAGTAATTAATCCGATTTCATTAAAATTATAAGATACGCTGCCTGGGGTTCCTAAGTGTCCACCTTTTTTAGTGAAGCACATTCTAACTGAATCGTAAGCTCTTCTTACATTATCAGTTAATGTATCGACGATAATAGCTGAGGATCCAGGTCCAAATCCTTCGTAACGGCCAGCTTCATATGCGGTTACTTCTCCGCCTTTAGCCTTATTGATTGCTCTTTCGATAACTTCTTTAGTAACTCCTTGGCCTTTATATTTTTCTAAAACTGCTCTTAAAGCTAAGTTAGAATTAGGATCAGGTTCACCGCTTTTTGCAGCCATGTAGATTTCTTTTGAAGCTCTCATGTACAAGGCTGATTTAGCCGCGGATGTAGCCGCCATCTTTTTAGCTCTAACTTCATGTGCTCTTCCCATAATATGTCTCCTTAAAATTGATACGTTTCAAACATTAAAATATTATCACCCTAAATAGGCAATTTCCATTATTTTTAACTCTATTTAACCTCTTTAAACGGCAAAGTTTGAATTAAATTTAATCTTAATTCATTGATTAACTTATATCCTTCATCATTTTTATACGTGGATATATCTTCTGGAGCATGAGCGTCTAAGCCCATTATCACCTTTGCATGATACTTTCTAACTAACTTCCAAAAAGGAATAAACGGATAACCATAACGAGATTCCTTTCCTTTAATAGTCTTTCCTCTTCTAATTAAAGCAAAATTAAACTCTAAAGGAACATCGTATTCAATAGATGCTTTGATAATATCTTTAGAGATTCTTTTCGCGTGTCTATCCCATTTAAAATATGAATCCATAAAATAATCAGGATGTGCGATGCAGGAAAATAATCCAGTCTTTAATCCTTCAATTAAGGTATCACGATATTTATATAGGTTCTCAACAGAAGTATTTCTTCCAAAAAAGCTATAGATCATTCCGTTTTCAATCGTGCAATGGTTACCTAAGATTAAATAATCAATCGTTTTAGTTTTTAATAAATTCCGATAATCCATAAAATATTCTTTAAATGGCTCAGCTTCAAAACCTAGATATATGGTGATTCTATCTCTAAATTTATCTTTAAGATGATTGATAGAGGAAAAGTATCCTTCTCTAGAAAGATAATCTCCTCTTACGTTTTCTTGATGAATTCCTTCAAGCATCACGTGATCAGAAAATCCTAAGGTATTTAAACCCAAACCAATTGCTTCCATCACATAGTCTTCATCATTACCGATCGCGTGACCGCATCTGAAGGTATGCGTGTGATAATTGTTTCTAATCATAAAACACCTCCATTAGATATAGGCCATGTCCTTCAACGCACCAGGAGGTTTTCTCAAAATGGTCATCGTTAAGGCGAATGGTTAAATAATCTAGCTCTATCTTACCTTCATTATAGGCTAAAACGGTTCCCACTATCATTCTTACCATATATCTTTTAAAACCGGTTCCTTCGATATCGAAAAAAGCTAGATCATCTTTTATTGAAAAATCAAATTTAAAGATGTTCTCAAAATAATCTTTCTCATCTCTAGGTGAGCAAAAAGAAAAGAAATCATGCTTGCCTATAAATAGCTTTGCTGCTTTTAAAATCTTCTCTTTATCTAATTTAAACGGGTAATATAACGCGTATCTTCTAAAAAAAGGATTCCTTTTTAATGATAGAACGTAACGATAATGCTTTCCTATTGCTTTAAATCTCGCGTGGAAATTCTCATCATCCATTATTTTACCTTCTTTAATAACTATTGAATCACCTAAAATCTTATTCAAAGAATAAATCAATCGATCTAAAGGATAACGTAAATCATCTATTTCAAAAGAAAAAGTTTGATTAAGTGCGTGAACATAACGATCGGTTCTTCCTGAACCATAGATTTTAATATCTTTAGAATAGATTTGCTTTAACGCGCTTTCTATTTTTCCTTGGATGGTATTATTTTCTCCCTTCTGCTTTTGAAAGCCGAGAAAATCATAACCATCGTACATAACCTTCATCAGTATTTTCATATCATATAATCGTAAAATTAAAAATCATCGCAATTAGCAATAAAGTAAATAAAGCAAGGACGACTATAGAACCAATAGAGTCTCTTACATGCCATTTCAAAACTCGATAACGGGTTCTTTTCTTATCTGGATCATACCCTCTTGCTATCATCGCGTAAGCTAAATCAACGCTTCTAGATAAAGATGACGCAATCAAAGGAATAATTAAAGCGATGATCGCCCTAACTTTTTCTTTGAATTTTCCTTCTTGAAAATCTACGCCTCTAGAAGCTTGGGCTTTCATTATTCGATCAGTCTCATCTAATAAAGTTGGGATGAATCGTAAAGTTAAAGATATCATCATAGCGATTATATGAACAGGAACTTTAATCCATTTTAAAGGATGCATCAGCCATTCAAGTCCATAAGTTAAATCCATCGGCTTCGTCGTGGAAGTTAATATCAAAGATAATGCAAGCATCAAGGCTAATCTTACAAAGACATAAAACGTAGTAATTAAAGCCGAATAATAAATTGTTAAATTAATCCCAGGAATCGTAAAAGATACATATCCAAAGATTGAAAGATCATCTTTAATAGTGAATATATTGATAATCAAAATGATAATCATCATCATCCAAACCACTTTAAGCTGCTTAAATAATTGCTTTAAGCTAATATGAGCGATTCTCATCAAGATATAGATTCCAACCATCAAAAAGGCATAGACGATTAAATTAGTCCAAAGTGAACCATAAGAGAAAAACACCATAACCATACAAATGATCATAGAGACTATCTTTCCTCTAGGATCCATTCTATGAAGCAAGGTATCGTATTGAGAATATCTTCCTAAAGAAATATTATTCATGGTATTTCTCCTTAATTTCGAGAGCTAAAGTATGAACATCCTTAACTTTAGTTAAATCAATCTTAAAACCTCGAGAAGATATTTTTTTAGCAAATTCGAAGACTAAAGGCTCATCTAAATTATATTTTTCTTTTAAATTATCTTGGGAAAATAATTCTTTAGGAGAGGTATCAGAAACTAGTTTTCCGTGATTTAAAACTAAAACTCTAGTCGCATATTTTAAAACTAAGTCCATATCGTGAGTTATCATGATAATTTCAGTTCCGTTATGATATAAAAGGTTAAATAAAGACATGATTTCTTTAGTTCCAAGAGGATCTAATCCCGCGGTTGGTTCATCTAAGACTAAAATCTTTGGATTTAAAGCGATAATTCCCGCGATTGCAACTCTTCTCTTTTGACCTCCTGATAGTTCAAAAGGAGATCTTTCATATAAAGACTCATCGATTCCAACCATCTTTAAAGCATCTTTTGCCTTGCTTGTAGCCTCTTCTTTAGAAAAGCCAAAATTTCTTGGTCCAAAGGCGACATCTTCTAAAACAGTTTCTTCAAATAATTGATATTCAGGAAATTGAAAAACTAATCCTGCATACTTTTTTAATGACTTCAAACCTTTAATCTTTTTAATATTTGTGACTTCAAAAGCATCCTTTGAAGGAATCTTCTTAGAATATTTATCTTTTAAATAGCTTCTAATATTTTTTAAAACAGAGTGATATAGAGAAGGGAATTGATTTCTATCATTCTTCCATTTCTTTTTATCATTATAAGAGCAAATATTATCTAAATATTTATAACCGATTAAGTTAAACTTTTTAGGCTCAAGGAAGAAGATGATCTCATCGCTTTTATAGGCTAAAGAGATTAATTTATGTTCATGATATCCTTCATAGATTTTTCCTGAATCTAAAGAATCTGATAAACAATATACAGCATGCACGATCTCTTCTAATTCTTTTTGTAAGACAAAAGGAACGATATCTCCGACGATCACCCTACCTTCAGTTGGTTTTAATAAAGCATTTATCTGCTGAACAAAAGTAGATTTTCCTGAACCGGTATGGCCCACTAAAGCTAAAAACTCATGAGAAGATATCTCAACATTAATATTCTCTAAAGCATCAGATTTAAAAGGGGTATTCTTTTGATAAACATAGAATACATTATCAAACTTTATCGGCATAAATAATCCTCTAAATCCTCGAGTTTAGAAATATTACCTACATCAATTCCTAAAGAGATTAATTCGTTTTTAAGCTTTAAAAAGAAAGGGATATCTAATCCTAAGTTTTCTAATTCTTTTTCATTAGAAAATACCTTTTCAGGAATATCATCCATGATAATCTTCCCATCATTTAAAACGATGACTCTAGAAGAAAGATAGGCTTCTTCAACATCATGAGTAATTGATATAATAGTTAACTTAGGATTTTCTTTTCTAAGGCGATGAATCAAAGATATGATTTCTCTTTTCCCTTTAGGATCAAGCATCGCGGTTGATTCATCTAAGATGATAATTTCAGGTGCCATAGCAAGAACTCCCGCTAAGGCAACCCGTTGCTTTTGTCCCCCTGAAAGAGACGATGGTTCCTTATCTAAGAATTCATTCATTCCAACTAAAGTCGCGTATTTTAAAACGATAGGCTCCATCTCAGAAGTTGGAATCTGTTTATTTTCTAAGCCAAAAGCTATATCATCTCTAACCGTTGCTCCGATAAATTGATTATCTGGATTTTGAAAAACAATTCCAATTTTCTCTCGCTTCATCGATTCAGTAATTTCTTGATCATCTAAATAGATTATTCCATCATCAGGTTCAGGAATTAATCCTGCTATTATCTTTGCTAAAGTAGATTTACCCGAACCATTTTTACCGATCAATGAGACATACTCCCCTTCTTCAACGCTAAAAGAGATGTCATTGATTGTTGGGACATCTTGCTCGTTATCATAATAGAATGTAATATGCTCTAATCTTAAATTACTCATGGTTCTTTTTCTTAAATATCATTATTGAAGTAACGACGATATATATTATAAATAATCCCCCGGAAATGGCAAAGAAAACTATTTTCCCAAGATTATTATCTATTAACCCAGATTGATTAAAAATGAGCCAAATTGGCACGAAAGCTATTAAAAAACATAAGATTAGAATTAAATATTTTCTAATCATTATCTACCTCGATATTAATCTTTCTTCCCTGATATTTTCTAAAAGGAATATTAGCTAAGTTCAATAATCGTTTTGACGCGAGAGTTTGCACTGAATCAGGATATTTATCCTCAAGATAAACAACCTCTTTAATACCAGATTGAATTAAAGCCTTCGCGCATTCATTGCATGGGAACATAGTAACATAAATGATGCAGTCTCTAACCGATTGTCTAGAATTTAATATCGCATTAAATTCAGCATGACACACATACAAATACTTATTATCTAAAGGATCTTTACCATCTCTATCCCAAGGCATTAAATCATCGGATAAGCCAATAGGCATCCCGTTATATCCCATAGTGATAACTTTATGATCCTTGCTAGCTACGCAGGCTCCAACTTGAGTGTTTGGATCCTTGCTTCTCATAGCAGAGAGCAAGGCAACTCCCATAAAATATTCATCCCAGCTAATGTAATCTTCTCGTTTGCTCATATTTACCTCGTTACAAAAATAATATACTAATCTAAATAATTATCCATTCTTAAAAATTTATTTCCATAAAAAAGAGGAAGTTTTGCTTCCTCTTATAACCTTATTATCTTTATTCAGTATAAATGGTATCGGAAATGTATTGTAACATATATTCAGTCCAACCATTTTTAGATGATTCGCAGTAGCCTTTATAATCGTTTATATAAGTTTCGGAAGTGAAGTAAATTTTAAAAGTAGCTTTAACTCCTATAAATGAAGTTTCATCAACTTTAAATTTTGTTCCTACCTCATTTGGAATAACAATTCCATCTAAAGCGCAATTTTGTAAGGCATATTCTTTGATTCTATCAGTCTCAGCATTTAAAACAAACACGCCTGTCTTTGATTTATTTACATAAAGAACATCGCCATAATCAATTTCAGTAACTGTCGTTCCTGTTAGAGAATCATCATGGGTTGAAGAATAATATAATACTCCCTCATCTACAGCAAAGAACTTGTTTCCTTCTTCAACGATAACATCTTCAATTCCTTCAGGAGCAAAGATTCCGCTATTGAGGTAAGTAACTGAGCTCTTAATAGTTAAATCACCTTCAAAAGCATTAGGAACATAATACAATCTTTGTAAAGTGTTATCTTTATAAAGCAACCCGTTTTCATCAGTAGACCAAGTTATATTTGTCGCATTTGGATCAATTGTGAATTTGCTGATTTTAATATTCTCTAAGGTATAATCATCACAGATTCCAGTAGAATAGGTGCAATGATCATCAATAACAAATTCAACAGGATCTTGAGCAGTTACATCAAACACTGAAAGAATCTTACCAGAAGAATATTTTCCGCTATCAGCATTATAAGAGCTGAAGTCATAAAGGACAGAATATCCTTCATAATCGACTACTTCAAGATGAGTATTAGTTGAATCAATATAAATATCTTTTAAGCTAGTACAACCTCTAAACATGTCTTTACCGCGAGAAGATGAACCTCCGTTATTAGTAAAAATAACATGAGTTAAAGAAGTACAATTTTCAAAAGCATAATTACCTACTGATTTAGAATCAATTTCAAAGGACTCTAAGGAAGTGCAATCCTTGAAGGCTGAAGTTCCAATATTATTGATATATAAAGAAACAGTATCAAGAGCGGTACATCCTTCAAATGCATTAGCATTAATTCTAATCGCAGTTGTAGTTTTACTATCCTCATAGACGATTTCTTTTAAATTAACGCATCCTTGGAAAGCTCTTTGGTCAATTGTTGTAACCGTCGAAGGAATATAAACTTTGACGATATCCTCTCTATTTGCATAGGCATCTTTTGCGATAGTTTTTAAAGGATCGCCATCTTCATCCACTGAAGGAACATGTAACTCAATCTCTTCAGGAACATAATTAAAGTCTAATTTAGCTTGAGCTACGCTTTCTTGAGCAATTGTTTTAATCGCACTAGATGATGCAGTAGCACCTGATACATTATTAGTTACATTACCATCAGTTCCAATTAATCCTAAAGCATCATCCGCAAAGATAGAATCATCTTGTAAGCTATGATAATTTTCACTAGTTTTAACATAATTAGAAATAGTGAAAGTATTAACATCGACGCTGAAATACATTTCTAATTCTTCAACAAATCCTATAGAAGTAGATACTCCTCGATAGATTACATGAGTAACAGTTCCATCAACTGAAGCATCATAACGATTCAATAATGTAGTCGCGCTTGTTTCAAAATCGCTAACAGCAGTGAAAGTTGCTCCTGGAACTAAACCTTCTAAAGTTTCTAAAACATTTGAAGGAATGTCTTCGCTAGGAGTCGAAGGCGTTGATGGGTTAGATGGATTAGATGAGGAGGTTTCCGATGTCTCGCTAGAAGTTGGAGACGATGTTCCTCCATTTGAAGAGCTAGTTGTACCATCGCAGGCAGTTAATAATAAACCACCTCCTAGAAGACAAATAGCCGATAAAGTTAGTAGTTTCTTTAACGATTTCATAAATAAATTCCCCTCATAGAGATAAATATCTCTTACCTTTTTATTATAGAAAATCATTTTTTTAAGTAAAGTAAATCGATATTTTTTTATCGATATAGTAAATTTTTTGTAAAAAAAAGAAAAAGTGAACTAAAAATTTAAATCATTCTTATTTTATCCATCCTTAATTTTTTAATTTATGAGCTGTTATGAATTTATAACTATATGAATTTAATCTATCTTTATAAATAAAAAAGAGAGACCATAAAAGCCTCTCTAACATTCATAATTTATTATTACTTAACCCAAGTAACAATAGCAGTGACAGCGTTATCTCCTCTTCTTACGCCGGATTTAATGACAGAAGTATATCCGCCATTTCTATCCTTATAAGCAGGAGCGATATCATTAAATAATACTTGTAAAGCTGTCTTACCGTCTTTATTGGTGTTGGTTGGTCTCATCTTAGCTGCAGCTAATCTACGAGAATTAAGGTCGCCCTTCTTTCCGTAGGTAACTAATCTATCAGCATAAGCTGAGAGCTCTTTTGCGAAAGCTAAAGTTGCTTCAACCTTACCATAGATAATTAAATCGGTAACAGTATTTCTTAACATGGATTTTTTCTTAGATGAAGTAAATCCAGTTTTGAATCTAACTCCACCTTTACCATGTACGTTCTTACGTCCAATTGTTGCCATATAAGCCTCCTATTATTCGTATTCACGGAAGCCAAGGCCGATGGCCGCAAGTTTTTCTTTGACTTCCTTAAGAGATTTCTTACCGAGGTTTTTAACTTTCATCATATCTTCTTCAGTCTTTTGAGTTAATTCCATAACAGTTTGAATGGAAGCTCTCTTGAGACAGTTATAAGATCTGACAGATAAGTCTAATTCATCGATAGTCATATCTTGATATTTATTCTTTGGTTCTTCTTCTCTCTCAGCTAAGACTTCTTGTGATTTAGCGATTTCACTTAAATCAACAAATAATTCAAAGTGAGAAACTAAGATTTTTGCAGCGAGAGATATGGCCTCTTGAGGCATCATAGCTCCGTTTGTGGTGATTTCCATCTCCAAGCGATCATAGCCGATCTCTTGACCAACTCTAGCAGGTAAAACTTCATATTTTACCTTAGTGATTGGTGAGTAATTTGAATCGGTTGGAATCATACCGATTGGGAAAGATTTATTTTTATTATCTTCAGCTGTGACGTAACCGCGTCCGTTGCGAGCGTAGATAGTCATAACTAAATGACCATCTTCGTTAACATTAGCAATCACGTGGTCAGGATTGATAATTGAAACTCCTCCTGGACATTGGATATCCGCGCCGGTGACGACGCATGGTCCCTTACAATCGATATAAAGTTTTTGAGTTGCTTCAGAATCTTCATCGATCTTTAAGACTAATCCCTTCAAATTCAGGATGATTTCAGTGACATCTTCTTTAATTCCATCTAAAGATGAGAATTCGTGACGTGCGCCTTCAACTTCGCAAGCAAAGATGCTTGCTCCAGGTAAAGAAGATAATAAGACTCTTCTTAAGGCGTTACCTAGAGTTAAGCCAAAGCCTCTTTCTAAAGGTTCGATTGCGAAAGTACCAACATTAGTTTGGGTATCATATTGAGCAATCTTGAATTCAGGTTTTTCAAATTTTTTCATCTATTTCCTCCTGATGTTTGAAATCCACACTTTATAATATAAATGATTTTACAAGAAAAATCACTTACTAGCCTCTTGGACGCTTTGGTGGACGGCATCCATTATGAGGAATAGGGGTAGAATCGGAGATTGCAGTGATCTTTAATCCAGCTGCTTGTAAGCTTCTAATAGCCGATTCTCTTCCTTGACCAGTACCTTTTAAATCAACGTCGACGCTGGTTAATCCTTGGTCAAGAGCAACCTTCGCGCAAGCTTCAGCAGCTTGTTGAGCAGCATAAGCAGTTCCCTTTTTAGCTCCCTTATAGCCCATAGCTCCAGCAGAAGACCAGGTGATTACATTACCACTCTTGTCGGAGATAGTAACGATGGTGTTATTGAAGGTAGTATGAATGTGCGCAACACCTTCAGTATAAGCTCTTTTAATTTTCTTTTTTCTTGGAGCTGCAGTTTTCTTATTTGCCATAGTTTAATACTCCTTTCATTACGCCGTAGCTTTCTTCTTGTTGGCGATAGTTTTCTTCGGTCCTTTTCTGGTTCTTGCGTTAGTCTTGGTTCTTTGTCCATTAACTGGTAAACCTTTTCTATGACGCATTCCACGATAGCAACCGATATCTTGGAGTCTTTTAATATTCATCGAAACTTCTCTTCTAAGATCGCCTTCGACTTTAATTTTGCTAATTTCATTTCTGATAGCAGTTAATTGCTCTTCAGTAAGATTTTTGACTCTAATATCTTCTGAGATTCCGCAAGTTTTTAAAACTTTCTTCGCGGTAGTAGTTCCAATACCATAAATGTAGGTAAGGGATACGACAACTCTTTTGTCATTTGGTATATCAACACCGACAATACGTGCCATTTCAATTTCCTCCTAAAATTAACCTTGTCTTTGCTTATGCTTTGGGTTGGAGCAGATGACCATAACTTTTCCGTGTCTTCTGATAACCTTGCACTTGTCGCAAATTGGTTTTACTGAAGGTCTAACTTTCATAAATTATTTCCTCCTAATGATACTATTTGTATCGATATGTAATTCGGCCATGTGTTAAATCGTAAGGCGATAGCTCAACTGTGACTTTATCACCTGGTAAAATGCGAATGTAATTCATGCGGATTTTACCAGAAACAGTGGCCATTATCACAGCTCCATTTTGCTCTAACTTGACCCTAAAGGTCGCGTTTGGCAATTTCTCTACCACTATCGCTTCTGTTTCTATGACGTTTCCTTTTGCCATTCTTCCCTCTCTTATTTAGTTAAGACGACATAACCATCTTTGGTGATAGCAATAGTATTCTCATGATGAGAAGCTAACTTGCCATCAATAGTTTTAATCGTCCAACCATCATTCAAACAATATCCTTCTTTTTTACCTTGTAAAATCATCGGTTCAATCGCTAAGACCATACCTTCTTGAAGTTTAATTCCTCTACCAGGTTCCCCATAGTTAGGAATCATCGGATCTTCATGCATCTTCTTTCCGATTCCGTGACCGGTAGCCATTCTGTATACTGAATAGCCGTTTGATTCCGCGCAGACTTGAATCGCATGAGAGATATCAGATAGATGATTACCAGGTTTAGCAAACTTAAGACCTTCTTCTAAGCAAAGCTCAGTAATTTTAATCAATCTATCAGCTTCAGGAGATACCTTACCGACACGATAAGTTCTACAAGCATCCGCGTTGTAGCCTTCATATTCAACGACCACATCGCAAGATATGATATCGCCTTCTTTCAAGACGACTTTATTAGATGGAATTCCATGAATAATTACATCGTTAACCGATGTGCAGATTGCACCTGTAAAGCCTTCATAGCCCTTGCTAGCAGCTCTCCCTCCCATGGATCTAATAACTTTTTCAGCTAAGTTAGAAACTTGCAAAGTTGTGACCCCGGGAGAGATAAACTTCTCTAGCTCATCAAACACTAAACTAACGATTTTTCCAGCTTTAGAGATGGTTTCAATTTCTCTTGGTGATTTGATGATAACCATTTTTATTTACCTTCAAGTGCTTTCTTGATATCTGAGAAAACATCATCGATTGATTGAAGACCATCAATATTTTTAATTAAGTTTTCTTTTTCATAGAACTCAATTAAAGGTTTAGTCTTCATCTCGTAGGCATTAAGTCTAGTCTTAAGTGCCTCCATCGTGTCATCCTCTCTTTGAATTAAAGGAGTCTTGCAGTTATCGCATATTCCTTCAACTTCAGGTTTTTTGGTAACAAGATGGTAGGATGCTCCGCACTTAGGACAAACTCTTCTTTGAGAAATTCTGCCTGCGAGGGACTCATAGTCACATACTAAATTAATTACTAAGGTGACTTCGCGTCCAATTTCTTTAGTTAAATCTCTGAGGGCTTCCGCTTGAAGAATAGTTCTAGGGAAGCCATCGAGAAGATAACCATTTTTGCAATCATCCATAGATAGTCTTTCTTTAACTAAACCTATGGTGATTTCATCAGGGACTAATGCTCCTGATTTAATGTAAGACTCAGCCTTCGTTCCAAGCTCAGTCTTTTTGCTGATTGCCTCTCTAAACATATCTCCTGTGGAGATGTGAGGAATATTGTAAGCTGCCACAATTTTTTCAGATTGAGTACCTTTTCCAGCTCCTGGAGGTCCCATAATGATTAAATTATGCATTATAAACTTCTCCTTTTACGACGACATCAGCATGTTCAGAGGAAGCAAGTAAACCATCAATTTGCTTCATAGTTTCAAGAGCGACACCGACAACTATTATCATTCCGGTTCCGCCTAAAGCTAAGGAAGATGGAACTGCTCCGCATAGAGTTAAAACTACCGGTAATGCGGAGATAAGGGTTAAAGCCGTAGCTCCGATAAAGGTAATTCTATTTAAAACTTTTGAAATATAACGTCTGGTTTCATTGCCAGGTCTGATTCCTGGAATATATGAACCATTCTTTTGGAAGTCTTCGCTTAAGCGTTCTGGATTAATCGTTAAGTTAGAATAGAAGAAGCTGAAGGCGAAGATTAAGACGATATAAATAATTAATCCCCAAGGCATATACCAAGTCTCTCCATTGAACCACGGCATCTCAACAAGAGCCGAAGTAGAGAAGATATTGAGAATATTATCAATTGTCGCGTTAGTAGAATCCATCGCAAACGAGACAATGACCGCTGGAGCCATCATAAGCGATGAAGCAAAGATGACAGGGATAACACCAGCTGAGTTAATTTTGATAGGTAAGAAAGATGTATTGTTCACTTTAGCATTTAACGCTCCACCCTTGTTAGAGTGTTGAACCGGAATCTTTCTAACTGATTTTTCAATAAAGGCGACAAATAGGATAATAACTAGATAGGCAAGGACATAGATAATCATCTGCACCGCGCCAGCTAAAATCAATCCTTCATCTCCAGTTGCCAAGGTAGTTCCGAAGAAATACTCAAAGGCGGTATAAATTTGAGTTGGTAAGGAAGCGACGATACCGATGAAGATAATCATCGATATACCATTTCCGATACCCTTTGTAGTAATTTGGTCAGCCATCCACATGACGAGCATCGACCCGGCAATTAAGTAGATAGCGATTTGGATATGCCCCCACAGCGATGAATCTGTCAGGGTAATCGATTGAGAATTTTCCATGGTGACGGTTATACCATAGGCTTGAACCGCACCAAGCATTAATGTCAAATAACGAGTTGCCATCTCAATCTTTTTCCGCCCCGACTGACCCTGTTTAGATAAGTCCGTCAAGACAGGTAAGACATCCATTGACAGCAGCTGGATAATAATTGATGAAGTGATGTAAGGCGAGACACCTAAAGCGAACAATGAGAAGTTCTGCAAGGCGCCACCACCCATCAAGTTCATCAACGCAAGGACATCAGTAGTGTCCATAGCGTCTGATGATATCGAGACGCCAGGAACCGTAATCGCTGAACCGATTCTAAAGATCAACACGAGCATAATCGTGAATAAGATTCGGTCGCGGATATCCTTATTTTTAAAGATGGCTATGAGTTTTTTCATATTAGAGAACCTCGCAAGTTCCACCGGCATCCTCTATCGCCTTTTGAGCAGACTTAGAGAATTTATTTGCTGAGACTGTGAGCTTATGGTCTAACTTACCGTTTCCTAATACTTTAACTCCTCCATTAAATTCTTTTTTAACTAATCCCTTCTCAATTAAAAGAGTTGGGGTGACAACTGTTCCTTCTTCGAAAACATTTAAGGAACTAACATTGACAATCGCATACTCAACGCGATTGACATTATTGAAGCCTCTCTTAGGGAGTCTTCTATATAAAGGGTTTTGTCCACCTTCGAAGCCGAGACGAACTCCGCCGCCACTTCTAGATTTTTGACCCTTTTGGCCGGATCCTCCGTTTTTACCCTTTCCAGAGCCGAGGCCGCGGCATTTTCTCTTGGCTTGGTAACGTGAGCCTTCTGTGTAAGTTAATTCATGTAACTTCATTTAGCTGATCCTCCTTACTTTCTGAGGGCTTGGACTTGAGCAAAGGTCTTAGTAGATGTTAAACCATCGACAGTAGCTCTGATGCAGTTAATTGGAGTTCTAGAACCATAAACTTTTGAGTAAATGTTTCTAACACCCGCTAATTCAAGAACCGCACGAACTGGACCACCAGCGATGATTCCAGTACCTTCAGCTGCTGGCTTTAAGTAAACTTTAGATGCACCAAATTCACCCATGACATCGTGAGGGATTGTAGCTCCCTTGACTAATGAAATGTGATACATATTGTTTTTAGCAGCTGCAAGAGCTTTTTTGATGGCCTCTGGGACTTCGCCAGCTTTGCCAGTTCCGAATCCAAAGTTGCCCTTTCCATCGCCTATTACCATTAATACAGCAAATCTTAGACGACGTCCACCTTTAACGGTCTTTGAGACACGATTGATAGCGACAACTCTCTCTTCGTAGATTTTTTCTTCTCTTCTAGGAGCTCTAGGATTTCTCCTATTTCCTTTAGGAGCAAATTTCTTATCACCCCTATTTCTAGGAGCTCTTTGATTGGTTTCTTTATTTCCTTGAGCTGATTCTTCAACTTTGGTTTCTTCAGCTTGAGGAGCAACTTTCTTTTGTTCTTCTGCCATTTTCATTTCCTCCTAGAACTCTAAGCCGCCTTCTCTCGCGGCATCTGCTAAAGCTTTAATTCTTCCGTGATAGACATATCCTGATCTATCGAAGACGATTTTGCTAATGTGTAGAGCGATAGCTTTTTTAGCAATATCAGCTCCGACGCTCTTAGCAGCATCAATATTTCCGCCGTTAGCAAGTTTTAATTGAACTGATGAAGCGGAACAAAGTGTTACTCCGTTAACATCATCAATTAATTGAGCGTGGATGTGTTTATTTGAACGGTAAACGCTCAAACGTGGACAATCAGCCGTACCAGAGATTTTTGCTCTAACTCTTGCATGACGTCTAATACGACTTACATTTTTAGATTCCTTATTTATCATAATTCATATCTCCTAATTTGAGCTAGTTTCTACTTCTTACCAGCACGTTTTCCTTCCTTACGGATGATTACTTCATTTTCATATCTAATACCTTTTCCTAAGTATGGTTCAGGTTTACGATATGATCTGATTCTAGCAGCCATCTCACCAACTAATTGTTTATCGATACCAGTTACTTCGACTCCAGGAGTCTTTGAAGTACCAACTGATTTTTCGAATAACTTGAAGGTGATTCCTTCAGGAGCAGGAAGGGTAATTTCATGAGAATAACCTAAATTTAATACTAAGGTTGTTCCTCTTAAGGCAGCTCTATAACCGATACCATTGATGATGAGCTTCTTAGAATATCCTTTTGAAACTCCTTCAATCATGTTAGCCAAGATTGCTCTTGTGGTTCCGTGAAGAGCCTTCATTTCGATTGAGTCATCAGGACGAACAACAGTTAAGTGTTCACCTTCAACTTCGTATTTCATCGCTTTTGAGAAAGGATGAGATAATGTTCCTAAAGGTCCCTTAACAGTCACTAATCCTGATTCATGAACATCGACAGTGACGTTTGATGGGATATGAATTACTTTTTTACCAATTCTAGACATTAGTTTCTCCTTTCCTACCAAACATAAGCGATAACTTCTCCTCCGAGATTAGCTTTTCTAGCTTGACGATCAGTCATAATCCCGTTGGAAGTTGAGATTAAGGCGATTCCTAAACCATTGTTAACTCTTGGTAAGTCTTCCGCTTTAGCGTGAACTCTAAGACCTGGTTTAGAGATTCTTCTTAATCCATTAATAACGTGGACTCCGTTTGCACCGTATTTAAGAGTGATAGTTAAAGTTTTAATCTTATCTCCTTCAACAGCGTAATCAGCGATAAATCCTTCATTTTTTAACACTTCAGCGATATGGGCTTTAACAGTGGAAGAAGGCATCGATACAATAGGAGCCTTAACTTGATTTGCGTTACGAATTCTCGTAAGCATATCCGCGATTGGATCTGTCATCATATTTAATTTCCTCCTTCTATATTACCAGGATGATTTCTTCATTCCTGGAATTTCGCCCTTGTAGGCTAATTCTCTAAGGCAGATACGGCAGACACCGAACTTAGAGATAACCGAGTGAGGACGTCCACAGCGCGAGCATCTCGTATACTCTCTTACTTTGAATTTTTGAGGACGAGCGCACTTAACTTTCATACTAGTCTTTGCCATGTTATTCCTCCTTATTTAGCAAAAGGCATTCCGAACATCTCAAGAAGAGTATATGCTTCTTCATCAGTGTTCGCGGTGGTTACCATAACGATATCCATGCCTCTTAATTTTCCGATTTTATCGTAATCGATTTCTGGGAAAATAATTTGTTCCTTAACACCTAAAGTGTAGTTTCCTCTGCCATCGAATGAGTTTTTAGAAACACCTCTAAAGTCTCTAACTCTAGGAAGAGTGATAGTTACTAACTTATCGAGGAATTCATACATTCTATTTCCTCTTAAGGTAACCTTGCAGCCAATAGCTTGATTAGCTCTTAACTTGAAGGAAGCGATTGACTTTTTAGACTTAGTAATTAAAGGTTTTTGACCAGTGATGACAGTTAAATCATTCACGGCATTTTCCAATAATTTAGCGTCTTGAGTTGCATCACCAACACCGATGTTAACAACGATCTTTTCAAGGTGAGGAACTTGCATAACGCTAGAATATTTATATTTTTCCATCAAAGCAGGAACAATTTTGCTTTGATACATCTCTTTTAAACGAGCGACATATTTTTCTTCAGCCATAATTCCCCTCCTTAATCTATTTGCTTATCGGTTTCCTTGCTGTAACGAACTTTCTTTCCGTCAACAATTCTATAGCCGATTCTTGAAGCTTTTTTAGCTTTTGTGTCATAGTAGGCAACGTTTGATACATCGATAGGAGCATAGATTTCAACAATTTGTCCTTCAGGATTGTTTTGTCTAGGCTTTTGATGTTTCTTTCTGAGGTTAACTCCATTGACAACAACTTTATTTAATTTAGGAAATGCTTTTTCAACAACTCCGACTTTACCTTTATCGTTACCAGCGATAACGATGACGGTATCACCTTTTTTAATCTTCATGCCATTTCCTCCTATAATACCTCGTTAGCTAAGGAGATGATTTTCATGAATTTATCTCCTGAGTCACGAAGCTCTCTAGCGACAGGTCCAAAGACCCGGGTTCCCTTTGGAGTGCCATCTTCATTGATTAAGACAACTGCATTATCATCGAATTTGATGAATGAACCGTTGCTTCTCTCAACACCTTTTTTAGTTCTAACGATGACACATTTTACGATATCACCTTTTTTAATCTTTCCGTTAGGGACAGCTGCCTTAACAGAACATAAGACGATATCTCCAATAGATGATGATTTTCTTTTTGATCCACCGTAGAGTCGGAAAATTCGAACTGCTTTAGCCCCCGAATTATCGGCGACTACCATATTTGTTTCATTTTGTACCATAACTCGAGTCCTCCTTTTCTACTTATTGACATCTTCAGCTTTAGTGATGATTCTATTTAAACGGAATCTCTTAGTAGCTGATAAAGGTCTTGTCTCAACGATTTCAACAACATCGCCTTCTTTAGCTAAGTTCTCTTCATCGTGAGCTTTATATTTTTTAATGTAATTAACGTGTTTTCCGTATTTTGCGTGTCTCTTTTGAATTTCAACTAAGACGGTAATCGTCTTATCCATCTTATCGGAAGTTACAACACCTTGAACGGATCTTCTGATATTTCTTTCCATACCTTACCTCCTAGTTGATACCGAGCTCGCGTTCTCTTAAGACAGTGTAGCAGCGAGCGATAGTCTTACGGCATTCGGTAATCTTTTTACCGTTGTCTAATTGACCGGTTGCTTGTTGGAAACGAAGAGTTAAAATTTCTTGCTTTAATTCATAAATCTTTGTTTCGAGCTCGGAATTTTTTAAAGCTCTAATATCTTGCAATTTCATTCTTACTCTCCTTTCTTAATAACTTTGGTGTGAATTGGGAGTTTGTAAGCAGCTAATCTTAATGCTTCTCTAGCAACTTCCTCAGGAACACCGCCGATTTCAAACATAACTCTTCCGGTTTTTACGACAGCAACATATTGATCTGGCGAACCTTTACCGGAACCCATACGAACTTGGGCAGGTTTTTTAGTCTTGGATAAGTGAGGGAAGATTTTAATCCAAACTTGTCCTTGACGATTGGTATATCTTGATAAAACGATACGAGCTGACTCGATTTGTCTTGCGGTGATGTAATCACCTTCAAGAGCTTGAAGTCCGAATTCACCGAAGTCAACGGTAGTACCGCCTTTGGATAAACCCTCATAGCTTAAGCCGTGAGGTCTTCTATATTTAACTCTTTTTGGTTGTAACATAGATTATTCTCCTTTCTTTGCTTCGGATTTTTTCGCATCGACTTTGCCTCTAGAAATCCAAACTTTAACACCTAATTTACCATAGGTAGTTTTAGCCTCAGCAACCGCATAGTCGACGTCTTGTCTTAAGGTATGTAAAGAAACAACTCCCTCTTTATAACCTTCGCTTCTAGCGATATCCGCGCCACCTAATCTACCAGAGACCATGGTTTTGCATCCAACCGCACCAGCTTTTAAGACTCTTCTAATTGCCATCTTTTGAACAGTTCTGAAGGAAGCACGTTCCTCGAGCTGCTTAGCCATATCTTGAGCGACGATTGAAGCATCAAGATCTGGTTGCTTAACTTCGACGACATTTAATTTAATCTTTTTGTTTCCTACTTTTTTAGAAACTAATTTCTTTAAGTCATTAATTCTCTTTGCATCTTGTCCGACGACCATACCAGGACGCGCGGTGAAGATTGAGACATTAACGAAATCTTTAACTCTATCAATTTCGATGTGAGAAACTAAGCAATCTTTTAATTCCTTAGCTAACACTCTTCTGATTTGAACATCTTCAGCTAAGAAAGAAGCAAAATCTTTGTTTGATGCAAACCATCTTGAATTCCAGTCACGGCTGATACCGATTCTTAATCCGACTGGATTAACTTTTTGACCCATTGATTGCTCCCTCCTTATCTTTCTTTAACCACACAAGTGATGTGGCAGGTTCTTTTTAATATTTGAGAAGCTGAACCCTTAGCTCTAGGTAAATATCTCTTTAATCTTGGACCATCGCCAGCATAAATTTCAGCGATGTAGAGATTCTTTTCTTGCATTTTATTGTTGTTAATCGCGTTCGCAGCTGCTGATTTAACAAGTTTAGTAACTTCGCTAACACCTGAACGGTTCATATTAGCTAAGAGTCCGAGAGCCTCAGCGACATCTTTTCCTCTAATTACATCAATAACTAAGCGAACTTTTCTAGGAGTGATTCTCACTCCGGTAACTTTTGCTCTTGCTTCCATCGTGATTATCTCCTATTACTTTCTAGCTGCAGCTGCTGCCGCGGCCTTATCTTCTGCGGTGTGACCAGTGTGACCTTTGAAGGTTCTAGTTGGAGCAAACTCTCCAAGCTTGTGGCCAACCATATCCTCAGTGACGAATACGGTGATGAATTCATGTCCGTTATAGACAGCAAAGGAGTGTTCCACAAAAGATGGTAGAATGGTCGATCTTCTTGACCAAGTTTTTATAACTTCGTGTTTATTGGACGCATTTAAGGCATCGACTTTCTTTAAAAGATGAGCATCGACGAATGGTCCTTTTTTAATACTACGTGGCATTAGAAATTCTCCTTTCCTTATTTACCGTTACGTCTTCTGACGATTAATTTGTTGCTAGCTTTCTTGGTGTTTCTAGTCTTAACTCCAAGAGCTCTCTTACCCCATGGAGTTCTAGGTGCATCTCTTCCGACAGGACACTTTCCTTCTCCACCACCATGTGGGTGATCATTTGGGTTCATCGCCGAACCACGAACAGTTGGGCGAACACCATACCATCTATTCTTACCAGCTTTACCAAAGTTGATTAAGTTCCAATCTTCATTTCCGACAACTCCGATAGTCGCGCGGCAGACAGATAAAACTTTTCTAACTTCGCCAGAAGCTAATCTTAAGATAGTATATTTTCCTTCTCTACCAAGGATTTGAGCTGAAGTACCAGCAGCTCTACACATTTGACCACCTTTCTTAGGGGTTAATTCAATGTTGTGAACTAAAGTACCTTCAGGGATAGCTTGAAGTTCCATGCAGTTACCTACTTTGATATCGCAGGCAACTCCTGAAACGATCTTGTCTCCAACTTTTAATCCTTGAGGTTGAATGATGTAGCGTTTTTCACCATCGCGATAATTGACTAAGCAGATATTTGCATTTCTGTTTGGATCATATTCAACAGTAGCGATGGTTCCAACGATATCATCCTTGTTTCTCTTAAAGTCAACAATTCTATATTTTCTCTTGTGACCTCCACCAATATGGCGAGTAGTGATGCAACCCATATTGTTGCGGCCACCAGTTTTCTTTAATGTGACCAATAAGCTTTTCTCAGGAGTTGAAGTTGTAATTTCACTAAATGTGGAATTGGTCATATGACGACGGCTCGGTGTCGTCGGTTTATATGTTCTAATTGGCATATTTCTTTCTCCTATATTTATCTTATTAATAGCAGCCTCGATTAATCGTTAGAGGCAGCATCTTGAGCCAAGACATTTAAGTCTTCATCTGGAGATAAGGTGATAATTGCTTTCTTATATCCAGGTACGTGACCGACATAACGGCCCGTTCTCTTTTTTCTAGGTCTAACGTTCATTACGTGAACATCAACAACCTTGACATTGAAGACGGACTCAAAGGCGTCTTTAATTTCTTCTTTATTTGAT
Source organism: uncultured Bacilli bacterium (assembly GCA_944332225.1). Classification (GTDB taxonomy): domain Bacteria; phylum Bacillota_I; class Bacilli_A; order RFN20; family CAG-449; genus CALVJO01. The sequence goes on from CALVJO010000011.1 coordinate 26,289, forward strand.
TTTGAATTTACTTTGACAGTGATTTTATTCTCGCTTTGTTGTAAATGCATTGTTTTTTCAGTTACTACAGGAGCGAGGATGACTTCAAAATCTTTAATGGTAGCTTCAGCGAATTTTTTATTTTCCTGAACGGTGACTTCTTTTTTCTTTGCCATTATTTAAGTCCTCCTTCTAGATTTTTGATTGCTTCTACAGTAGCTAGCATCTTTTCAGCGTTTAATAAGTCATAGACTGAAACGTTATTTATATCAACGACTTTAACATAAGGAACGTTAGCCATTGATCTAACTTCATTTCCATCAAGGTTATCTAAGACTACTAATGTCTTAACACCATCGAGAGATAAAGCTTTCATAGTTTGAACGAAATCTTTAGTTTTTTCAGTTGTTAACTTATCAACTAAGACTAAGTTTTTGTTTGTTACTTTGTCAGATAAAGCTGACTTGAGAGCTAACTTATGAGCTTTCTTGTTTTGAGATAATTTATAGTTTTGTCTTCCATCTGGACCAAAGACGGTTCCGCCGCCAACCCAGATAGGAGATCTAGATGAACCAGCTCTAGCTCTTCCAGTTCCTTTTTGTCTCCATGGCTTCTTACCACCACCTGAGACTTCAGCTCTGGTTTTTGTTTTAGCTGTAGCTTGTCTCATGTTCGCTTGATAGACTTGGACAGCATCGAACATGACTTGATTGTGAGCTTCGATTCCGAAGACGTCGCCGTTAAGAGTTACTTTTTTCTCTTGTTCAGCTCCAGTTTGATCGAAGACTATTACTGAAATTCTTTTAGCCATTTTTGTCTCCTTTCCAAGCTATTACTCGCCTTGTGCTTCCGCTTTAGTTAAGTTAACTAATTCTTTAACGACTGGTTTAACTTCATAAGCTTTAGAAGCAGTTTTTAGAACAACGATTGATTTCTTTGGTCCTGGAATCGCGCCTTTTACTAAGATTGCGTTCATCTCAGGTCTTACATCAACGATTGTTAAGTTTTGAATGGTGACTCTTTCGTTACCTTCATGGCCTGCCATCTTCTTACCTGGGTGAACTCTGTTATTAGTTCTACCGTTAGTAGCAAATGATCCAGGTCCTCTATGATATCCAGAGCCGTGTCCCTTAGGTCCGATGTGGTATCCATATCTTTGGATAGCTCCTAAGAAACCTCTACCTTTTGATGTTCCAACGACATCGACAACATCGCCTGCTTTGAAGATGTCAACTTTAATTTCATCTCCAACCGCGTATGTTTGCTCGTCGTTAGCTAATTCTTTTAAGACGTACTTTGGAGTTGTGTTAGCAGCCTTGAATTGGCCTAATTCAACTTTTGTGCATCTTTGTTCTTTTTTGTCTTCATATCCTACTTTGTAGGCGTTGTAACCATCAGTCTCTACAGTTTTAACTTGCAAGACGACATTAGGTAAGACCTCAACGACGGTAACAGGATACATTGTTCCATCTTGAGCGAAGACTTGAGTCATACCCATTTTTCTTCCGACGATTGATTTCATCTGTATCTTGCTCCTTTCCTTAGATCTTGAGATCGATATTTACTCCAGCTGGTAAGTCAAGGTGGGAGAGAATGTCGATCGTTTGTTTAGTTGGATTAATAATTTCAATTAATCTCTTATGAGTTCTAATCTCGAATTGTTCACGAGCGTCTTTATACTTATGTACCGCTCTTAAGATTGTGTAGACTTGTTTTTCAGTCGGTAGGGGAATTGGTCCTACGACGGATGCTCCAGAATTCTTAGCAGCTAAGACTATTTTCTCGACGGATTGATCAAGAGTTCTATAGTCATAGGCTTTAAGACGAATTCTGATTTTATTTTTCTTTGCCATATAATCCTCCTTTGTCTAAATCTGGCTAGACGCTTCCACTCGAGGTAAGTGACCTAAACTTCAGTTTAACTAATCGTGGATATTAGTCCCGTTTGACAACGGTTCACCGCGTTTAGCAATCTCACCTTTCAACGCGCTTGGCAAAAATCGTCAACCTGTCTAAATATAAACTAGGCAAAACTGAGATGCAACAACTTTTTTAACTTTTTTGAATAAAAAATATTAATTTTTAGCTTATATATTAAATATATATTTAAGGTGAGTGATTTATGACAACTTTTATCCGCGTTTCTTTCACCCTTATAAATCAAAAATATTGCATTCTTACATCAAAAAAAGCAGATAATAAGCAAATTACTATCCGCTATAAGAGATTAAGAGTTATAAATCTTTCACTTATTCGTCTTTATTCCCATTATCATTTTTAATAGCCTTTACAAGACTGACAAGAGATAAGATATAGATTATTAAATTAACTATCAAGAAGATAAAGAGGATGAGAGCTAAAGTTACAGTTAATGGATCAGCGCTAAGTCCATATTCAGTTCTAGAGCCAAGTCCTATGTTCACAAGAACAAAAAGGCAGCCAATTATTCCAATAGTTGATGTTAAAAATCCTACTTTTGCAATTTGAACTTTTGTTTTCATTTTATTTTCCTCACCTGTTGATTAAATTATAGCACTAATAATAATAAAAGTATTTTCTTTATGATGAAAATCACAATGGTCACGGTCTTACAAGTAAATTTTAATATTATTAGGTTAAGATGGAAATTTAAGCTAAAACAATTAAAATTAAGGCAATGAAACAAGAAAAAGAAGTCTCTACCGTTGAAAAGCAAATTAAAGATAAAAAACTAAGATTCGACCATCACTTCTCTTTAAAATGGAATATTGTCGATATCATTATCATCATTATCTTCTTTGTTATAGGTGGCTTCTTTTCTATCTATATTTACTTAATGCCAACTGATCCAGGATCAAATGTTAATATTTACTACATGGGAGAAGAATTAATATCGCTTCCCCTATATGATGAAGAAAAATCTGATCCTAGATATGTGATTCTCTTTAAGGAAAATGAGACCAGCGAATATGATTTAATTTATCAAAACAATTATAAGTTCTCTAATCTAAACAATTTAATCGATGATTTGATAATTGAGATTAATGATGGAGGCATCGAGATCGTCTTAGAAACATCTCCTAACCACATCTGCTCTAATCAAGGTAGAGTGACTAGACCAAACATCACTTTAACCTGCGCGCCTAATCATGTTTTTGCCTTAATCACTTCTGAAGGCGATGGAACCGGAGATGTAATCGTATGAAGAATGTAATCATCAAGAAAATTGCTACTTTATCGATGTTTTTAGCCTTAGCTATCCTTTTAAACTATGTGGAAAACTTTATTCCAACTTTTGTTCCTGGAGTAAAATTAGGTCTAGCCAACACGATGAACTTAATAATTCTCTATTTCTATGGTAGAAGAGAATATTTCTTAATCGGCTTTTTAAGAGTCTTAATCATCGGTTTACTATTTAATGGAATCTTTTCTTATTCCTTCTTCTATTCTCTATCTGGATTTTTATTATCTTGCCTCGTCGTAATTGTCTTAAGCTATATTAAAAAACTATCTATATTCTCTTTAAGCGTTGTATCCGCGATGTGTCACGGAATCGGTCAAATAATTTGCTCGATAGTCTTAAACTGGACAGCAGATGGCACATCTATATATATGCTAACATATCTTCCTTTACTTCTTGTAACAGGAGTTATAACCGGAATATTAATCGCCTATTTATCTTCCTTAATCATCTCTAGATTAGAAAAAACGCCTTTATTTAAATCGATGAAAATTTAAAAAGATGAGTTTCCTCATCTTAAGATAGATAATCAATTGTTCCTTCTAAAGAATTAGACCTAACGTCTTCATAGATTGATAGATACTCGTTATGATTGATATAAGAAATACTTTCAGCATCTATATCATAGATAAAATAATCAGCTACTTCAGAAGAAACCTCATCTCTAATTAAATCATAAGTGATCGAATAGTAGACTGAGCTTTCTAAAAGAATATACTCTTTCTCTTTAAAAGAAAGATTATAGGTTTCTCCATATAAGTTTTGAAGGTCTTGAAGATATAAATTAAAGCCAGCTTCTTGAACTGAAATATTGGCACATCCTCCAAGAAACAACAAGGAAACTAAGCCTAAAATTATTTTACTTTTTTTCATTCATTCTCCTTTCCATATCCTTATAAGAATAGATGCATCCGCAGTAGGATTGAGAATATAGATTATAATGCTTTCTCATCTCGATAGATTGATCCATTCCTTTATGCTTTTTAAAGTCAGAATAAAAATATTTTATAGGATATTTGCTCTCTAATTCTTCGCCGATTTTATTTAATTCTAAAGCGTTCTTTTGAGAAGAAATGCTCATCACTGTTGTAAAATAATCATATCCTTTTTCTACGCAGTATTTACAGGCTAAATTCATTCTTAGACGGTAGCAAAGGAAGCATCTTTTCCCTCCTTCAACCTCATCTTTAAAAGCTTCAAGAAGTTTATTATAGGATTCATTATCATAATCAAAAGTGATGACTTCAACATCCGCGTCATAATCTTTATTAAACATCTCAACAAATTTAATCTGCTCTTCTAATCTTCGTTGATATTCTTCTTTAGGATAGATGTTTGAATTTATATATAAAATCTTGATTTTGAAATACTTATAAAGAAATTTTAAAGGATAAGTAGAACAAGGCCCGCAGCAGGAATGAAGGCCTAAAATCGGTCTAGATGGTAAATCTTTAATAGAATCAATAATTTTTAAAGACTTATCGTAATAATAATCTCTAGGTAAATTGTTATAACGTATCTTATCCATAGATGAACATACAATCTCCAAATGAGAAGAAGTGATAACGTTCTTTAACCGCGATATTATAAGCTTCCATGATAAAGTCTTTTCCAGCAAAGGCGGACACTAGCATAATAAGAGTTGATTTAGGTAGATGAAAATTAGTGATTAAACAGTCAATAGCCTTATATTGATATCCTGGATAAATAAAGATATCCGTAGCTTCTTTAGTAGCCTTAAAGCAACCATATTTAGAATAGTTAGCTTCTAATGTTCTAGTTGATGTGGTGCCTATTGCTATAATTCTTCTATTCTCTTTTTTAGCTAAATTTAATCTCTCCGCGGCAAGAGAAGATATTTCATATTCTTCAGAATGCATATGATGCTCTAAGATATTTTTAACTTTAACCGGACGGAAAGTTCCTAAACCTATATGCAAGGTTATATCGATTATCTCAACTCCTTTTTCTCTAGCTTTAGCAAATATTTCCTCAGTAAAATGGAATCCAGCAGTAGGCGCGGCCGCGGATCCTAATACTTTTGCATAGACAGTTTGATAACGATCATTATCTTCAAGTTGAGAATGAATATAAGGAGGTAAAGGCATTCTTCCTAACTTTTCTAATATCTCGTATAAGATTCCTTGATAGGAAAGCTCCATGATTCTAATTCCTTCGTCTCTTACTTCTTTACAAGTCATAGATAGTAAATCAGATTGAAAATTAATCTTCGTTCCAACTTTTACAACTTTTGCGTTTCCTACTAAACATTCAAAAAGATGATTGCCTAAATCTTTTAATAAAAGAATCTCAACATGCGCGTTAGTTTCTTCTTTGATTCCAAATAATCTTGCCGGAATAACCTTTGAATTGTTTCTAACTAAGACATCGCCAGGTTTTAAATAATCTAAAATATCATAAAAATGCTTATGCTCGATAGTTTTTAAAGTCTTATTTAAGACCATCATTCGAGAATGATCTCTAATCTTTGATGGCTCTTGAGCAATAAGCGATTCATCTAAAGGAAAATCGTATTGTTCTATATCAAATTGATCCATATTAAAATCCTTTCTCAGAGTTAAACTTCTTTAGATACTCTTCTTTAAATTCTAAAAATCTATCTTCTTTAATCGCCTCGCGAGCCATCTCCGCTAAATGTATTAAGAATCTAACATTATGAATAGAAAGTAACCTTTTACCTAAAGCTTCATCACATTTATATAGATGTCTTAAATAGGCTTTTGTGAAGTTCTTACAGCAATAGCAATCACATTCAGGGTCAAGAGGAGTAAAATCTCTTTCATATTTCTTATCGCGAATATTAACTCTCCCTTGAGAGGTCATCAAGGCTCCATGACGAGCGATTCTAGTTGGTAAAACACAGTCAAACATATCCACACCTTTAGAGATTCCTTCTAAAATTGCGTCTACTGAACCGACTCCCATCAGATAACGAGGTTTATCAAATGGTAAGTATTTAACCGAGTAATCAATCATTTTAAACATCACATCTTTTGGTTCCCCAATTGAGGTCCCTCCGATTGAATATCCCGGGAAATCCATTTTTACTAACTCTTCCGCGCAGAATTTTCTTAAATCTTCAAATTCTCCACCTTGAACGATACCAAACAAAGCTTGATCTTCTCTTTTATGCGCGTCTAAACCTCTTTTAGCCCATCTTAGAGTTCGTTCAACAGAGTTTTTCATGTATTCATAGGTTGCAGGATAATGGACGCATTCATCAAAAGACATGATGATATCCGCGCCTAAAGCTTCCTCAATCTCAATAGCCCTCTCTGGAGAAAAGAATAATCTATCTCCATTAAGATGGCTTTTAAAAGTAACACCTTCTTCAGTAATCTTTCTTTTCTCAGCTAAAGAAAATACCTGAAATCCTCCTGAATCAGTCAAAATTGGGCCATCATAATTCATGAATTTATGTAATCCTCCAGCCTCTTTAACAATATCTTCTCCAGGTCTCAAAGATAAATGATAGGTATTAGCTAAAATCACCCCAGCATGAACATCTTTTAAATCCTGAGGGGATAAGGTTTTAACGGTAGCTAAGGTGCCAACTGGCATGAACATCGGGACTTCACAGTCACCATGAGGGGTATGTAGTATTCCATATCTTGCATTTGAATTTTTATCAACATGCAATATTTCTAAATAAAAACCTTTCATCTAAAACTCCTTATAATCTTCAATTTTCCAAGTTGGATCAGCTCCTAAGGAAAGAGAAGCAAATACTTTTCTATTATATAGATAATGCCCTACTTTACTAATCATCGCCGCATTATCAGTCGTGCACCATAAAGGTGGTAATACCAATTCAATATCCCTATCTTTCAGTCTTCTAGTAATCTCGCTTCTTAGATAGGAATTTGCCGAGACTCCTCCTGCTAAAACCACCTGTTTAATTCCGTATTCATCGATAGCAGGTAAAGCCTTATCTAAAAGATAGTTAATCGCAGTTTCTTGAAACGATCTTGCTAAAGACGGAACATCGATAGGACGATTATTATTTCTTTCTTTAGTCACTAAATTAATAACCGCGGTTTTAAGGCCGGAAAAGGAATAACAATACTTCTCATCCACATGAGGAATTGGAAGATGATATTTTAATTCACCTTCTTTTGATAATCTATCGATTGACACACCTCCAGGATAAGGAAGATTAACAGTTCTAGCCACTTTATCAAAAGCTTCGCCGATCGCATCATCTAAAGTCTCTCCAATGATATCAAAGGAAAGATGATCTTTCATCACTACAAGCTCAGTATTTCCTCCTGAAACAACAATTGCTAAACAAGGAAATTTTAAAGGGGTAACGAATTCATTTGCATAGATATGCCCTGCGAGATGATGAACTGGAATCAAAGGTACATTTAAATCTAAAGCTAAAGCCTTCGCAGCCTGCAAACCAACATGCAACGCGCCGATTAAACCAGGTCCTCTAGTTACAGCAATTGCAGTTATATCTTCTTTTTGAATCTTAGCTTTCTCTAAAGCTTCTTTTAAAACTATAGTGATGTTTTCAATATGTAATCTTGAGGCAATCTCAGGCATGACACCTCCATATTTTTTATGAATCTCAATCTGAGTTGATACCACATTAGCTAAAAGTTCATTACCATTTTTTAAAATTGCCACCGCGGTTTCATCGCAGCTAGATTCTATCGCTAAAATTATTTCATCCTTCATACACGTCACCTATACTTCTTTCCATGCATATTCCATTTTCGTTGTTATAATAATTGTTTCTAATTCTAACTGGTTTAAATTTATATTTTTCATAGAGTTTTTTGGCTATTAAATTAGATTCTCTAACTTCTAATCTAGTAACAATACAGTTTTCTTCATCGATTTTTTTTAAAGCAAACTCTAACAGTTTTTTTCCAATACCTTGATTTTGATACTCTTTTTTAACTGCGATTTTAGCAATATCAGCTTGATCAAACAAAATCCAGTAATCAATAAAGCCAATTAGAATTTCTCCTTCTTTAGCCACATAAAGATTAGCAAATTCGTTTTCTTCAATCTCTCTAAGAATCATTTCCATGTTCCAAGGATCTTCAAACAATTCGTTTTCTAACTCTAATAACTTAGAACAATCTTCTTTATTAGCTTTTTTGATAATCATAATTCTCCTTTAGATAAATCGGAGTTAATGAATCAATATTATCCGTTGGTTCTTTATTCATACCGTTTGTGAATAATCCATTATATATGCAAGGATCTTCTCCATCTAAATTTAAATATCCAAGATCTCCAATGATCTTAAATCCTTTTTTTGAATATTCATCGATTATATTTTTTGCCTCATCATTAGAAACTATTTTATCTTCTAAAATAGCTTTACCTTTAGAATAGATTCCTAGATAAGAACGTAAACTTCTCGCATTTAAAATAGAGACATAATCATCGTTATAATTCCCCATAGCCTGCAATGATGAAACAGGGATTAATTTAATATTATTAATTGAAGCGATTACCTTAGCAAAAGCTAAAGCAATTCTAACACCTGTATAAGATCCAGGTCCAATTCCCACGACTATCGCTTCGATATCTTTCAACTCGATGCTGCAAGATTTTAAAGCAATTTCAATCTCTGAAGTTAAGAATTCTGATTGTCGTTTTGGACATTCCTTTTGATAAGTATAAATAAGCTTATCATCTAAGGAAATTCCAATCGTTAAATATTTATCCGCGGTATCTAAATACAATCTATAATTCATCATTAAATCCTCCTAAATTAGAAAAAATATTATGATAAACAGTTTCATCACCGATAAAAACAAATTCTCTAGTGTGATCATCGATGATTCTAATATTAATTTCTAAATAATTATATAATTTATCGCTGATAAATTTAGCCCATTCAACAACGCATAAACCATCTCCATCGATGACTTCTTCTAAGCCGATATCGGTGTTTATTTGATCTTCTAAGCGATAGGCATCGATATGATAGAGATTCAATCTTCCTTTAAAATAGCATTTTAAAATATTAAAAGTTGGAGAATTAATTTTCTCATTAATATCTAGTCCTCTTCCAATTCCTTGGACTAAAGTTGTTTTACCTGCGCCTAAATCTCCATTTAAGGCAATAACTTGATTAGCTTTAGCGTTCTTACCAATCATTTTTCCTAAACTAAGAGTTTCATCTTTTGACTTTGTATAAATCTTTTTTTCCATTTCTATTCACCTTGCAAAGTATATCATATTAATGACAAATAAAGCATAGTATCAAAAATCATAAATAAAAGAAAAATATAATGATAATTTGTCTTATTTAACTTTATTCGTTATTTAATCTCATATTTTTTAAACCTTAATCAAAGAAAATAAATAAAATAGATTAAATAACTACCAATCATAATATAGTGTAAAAAAATTACACTATATAAGTAAAATAATTACTATATGTTGATTTATATCCTGCATTACGTTATTTTTAAATTAATAGAAGGTGATTTAGCATGATTAAAAAATTTAGCGTTACAAACTTTAAAAACTTTAAAGACAAACTCACTTTAGATTTTTCTAAAAGCAGAGATTACAATTTTAACTCTCATTTAATTGTTAATGATTTGATTAATAAAGCGATTGTATTTGGATATAACAGCTCTGGAAAATCTAATTTAGGATTCGCAATTATGGATATTACATCTCATCTAACAGACAACATTAAACAAGAAAATCATTATTCTTATTCTTTGAACCTTGAGTCAGGCAAAAATGAAGCCACATTTGAATATGAATTTTTATTTTCAAATCAAACGGTTACTTACGTTTACCAAAAAGATTGGAATAGAAGACTATTAACTGAGGAAGTTTTTGTAAATGGAAAGTCTCTTTTCTTCTATGATTATCGAAACAATACTTATAGAAACGAATTAAAAGATATTCAAAGTATTAATCTAGATAATCGAGTCGAAAATATCTCTGTATTAAAATATATTAGAAATAATATTTTGGAATTTGAACAAGATAATCCTATAAAATTAATCGTAGATTTTGCAAATGAAATGTTATGGTTTAGATCGTTAAGAGAAAACGAATTCATGGGTCATCTAGCAAATGGAGACAATATTTCAGATTACATTATAAGAAATAATTTAGTAGATGAATTTCAAAAATTTCTAAACGAATGTGATGTCAATGAAGAAGTGAGCAAAATAATTACTCCAACAGGTGAGATACTAGGCACTAAAAAAGGTAAAAATATTGTTCCATTTTTTAGTGTTTGTTCCACTGGGACCGCTTGTTTAACTTTGTTCTACTATTGGAAGCAATCTTGCTTTAATCGGATTAAGTTTTTGTTTTTAGATGAATTCGATGCCTTTTATCATGAAAAATTATCATCACATCTTTTAGAAATTATTTTTAAAATCTCCAGTTTTCAATGCGTTATTACAACCCATAATTCAAGCTTAGCAACCAACCAATTAACTAGACCAGATTCAGTTTTTATTATTAAAAATAATTCCATAAAATCACTTTCTAACTTAACCAATAAAGTTTTAAGAGAAGGTCATAGTCTTAGAAAATTAATGGAAGCAGGAGAATTTGATGAATAGAAAAATATTATTTGTGGTGGAAGGTCCATCAGAAAAAAGCGAGTTAACAAATTCATTTTTGCAACATCTAGGAATTTCGAAAGAAGAATATCAAATATATAGATACAATACTTCAATTCATGAATTATATGATTTACTTACAAAACCTGAAAATAGCGATATGTATTTAACGTCAATTCTTGTAACAAACAACAAAATTGATGTTAAAGCAAATTATCAAGTAGATTCTACATTTACATCTATTTATTTAATATTCGATTTTGATCCTCAATATCATAAATATGATGATGAGAAGATAAAATATTTAGCTAAGAGATTCGATAATGAAACAGAGGAAGGTTTACTGATTTTAAATTATCCAATGTTTGAAAGTTTGTTTGATATTGAAAAAGATGAAACAAAACAAACTTTTTTAAATAAGAAAATTATGCCTTGTAGCAGTGACGAATATAAAAAGCTAGTTGCTAAGCGCACATGCTTTAGAAGCGATACAAACCATCCATATAAGCATTTATATCGTCGCGAGGACATTCAATTATGTTGTTCATTCAATTTATTTAAATATCTAAAGCTTTTAAACATAACCTCCTATTCTGGTATTGAAACTGCTAAAATTTTAAATTTGCAAATAGAATCCTTAAATGAAGATAATACTATATACGTTCTAAACACAATGGTTTTACTATATTACGATTATAATAACGATTTGACTGATATTAGTTAAATTTAACCTCATATTTTTAAACCTATACTATAGAAAATAATAAATAATGGTAAGTTTTTAAAAACCTGTTTATAATATTTATAAGCACTAAAGGAGCGAAACATATGGAAGAAATAATTATCATCGGAGGTGGCCCTCTCGGTCTCTACGCATCGACATTAGCCTCTCTCCACAATTTAAAAGGAATCCTCTTTGAAGGTTCTCAATCCTTCGGAGGACAACTTGATTCTCTTTACCCTGAAAAAGATATAATCGATCTGCCAGGAATCGGAAGAATTAGGGCTAAAGATTACGTTAGAGACCTTGTAAATCAAACTATGTCTAACCCTAATCATTTAGACTTGCACCTCTCTGAAGAAGTCAAAGAAATTAATCCGATAGAAGGAGGATATAAAGTAACTACTTCTAAAGGCGATTACGAAACTAAATTTATCTTAATAACCACGGGAATGGGAAAATTCTCTCCAAGAAAAATTAACTTACCAAATGAAGATCAATTCTCTAATCTTCTATATTCCGTTAACGGATTAGAAAAATTCCATTCTAAAAGAGTCTGCGTTTTAGGAGGAGGCGACTCCGCGGTTGACATTGCTAATATGCTCTCTCACGTTTGCTCAGAGGTTAATATAGTTCATCGAAGAAACGATTTTAGAGCCCAACAAAACTCAGTTGATGAATTAAAAAATAATCGAGTAAGAGTTTTTAAACCTTATTTAATAAAATCATTAAACGGTGAAGGAGACACATTAAAATCTATCACCATCTCTCATCTTGAAGTCGAAAGAGATGAAACGCTTAATGTAGATTATGTAATCGTACAATATGGAAATATCACCTCTCCAAGCGCCTTCCCATTAAAATCTAATAAGCAAGGAATTGAAGTATCAACCACCTTTGAAACTTCCTTACCTAACGTATATGCAATCGGTAACTGCGTATATTATGATGGCAAGGTTAAAAACCTAACCTGCGGATTTGGAGAAGCAGTAATCGCTATTACAAAAATTGATCAAAAATTAAATCCAACTAAAAATATTCCAATTCACTTCTAAAGATAGATATTAAAATGGTATGCAAATCGCATACCATTTTTTATTTAATAAATTTCTTCTTGATGACGCTTAATCGAATAAAATTGATCTAAATAATCTTTAATCATTTCTTCAGAGAAAGGGAACTCTCCTTTTAACATCAAATCTTTGATTCTCTTAAACTCATGATTGACGATTATGTCAATCTCCTCAGGATAATGATATTTATCTTTATGGAAGTTATATTCTTTTCGATCTAATTCCATAATATCTCCATTAGGAAACAGCTTTAAATCTAGATCATAATCAATATATTTTATTTGATGCTGATCGATTAGAGAAGGAGAAGCGATGTTAACATAATACACGACGCTTTTACCTTTCATCATCGCAATTACATTGAACCAGTGCTTTAAAGAATAAATGCTAATCGCTGGTTCTTTGGTGTACCAGATTCTTCCATCGCATTCGACCACTCGCGAGGATGATGAACCGGTTATTACATAGTCTTCATCCGCAGCGACAACCATCATATTATCCCAAGTGCGATGAAGGGATCCATCGTGCTTGAAAGATTGGACTCTAACCCATGTTGAGATAGTTAAATCGCTCTCCATATTATTTCCGTTCTAAGGCTCTTACCACCTTGACCATCTTTTCGATGTCGTTACGATGTTGATCAAAATAATCTTTGTTAATCGGTTGATCAACGGAAATATTCATAATCTCATCCCGATAAGAGAATAAGAATGAAGTATGTCTAGTATCAAAAGTGATGAATAAATCTAATAAGTTGTCGGATATTTCATATCTTTCTAAAGCAGAAACTACTTCCTTAGATAAGATCTTTTCATTTCCGTTAGAGGCGTAGACTATGAATCTATCTGATAGAATATTGTCTTTAACTTCTAAATCATCAACCTTCGTCGGCGCGTCGTTTCCTTTACCTTTTAAATATACGATTAATCTACCTTCATCTACATAAGTCTTATTGATGAAAGATGCTTTACCATAGAAGACGATGCAGGATAACTTTTTACCTTTTTCATTTGTTTCTAAGGTTTTAATTGAACCATCACCTGAGACAAAATTAATATCATCTAAAGTTCCGACAATTAAATCTCTCCCGGCGACTGTAGAAACATTCTTAAATAAATTTAAGCTTGTAAAATAAGATGCATTTAATTTAGAGTTATAATCAAAAGCAACATCTTTAAATGCAGGATTTTGATAATAATATGAATCTGCGATCGTGAAATATTCTTTTAAAGAATTCGTGCCAATCTCAGTTAATTTTTTCTCGCTGGATCTAGAGAATAAGCTTGAGGCAACAAAGTAACCAATTAAACCGATTGCTAAAATTAAGATGTACCAATTGCCGATATATGAAGATAAGACAACAGCAAGGACAAAGATGATAGCCACCGCGATTAAAAGGATGATATTAATTCTTTTAGATTTCTTATAAATGACATTAAAATCATCAACTCCTTTACTATAGGAAAGTAATCTTTCATCTAGATTATCAATAACTTGAAGATCGTTAGGTGCGATTAAATCATTTTTTGTTAATGGAGTAAACTCTTCTCCCGTCTCATCAAGTTCAGTTTTAGGTTCTTCTTTAGTTTCTAAAGGAGCCTCTTCGCTTTTTATTTCTTCTGTTACTGTTGATTCTTCTTTTACGACATCTTCATTTTTTGAAGCTTCTTGAATTTCAGAATCTGTTATTTTATTTGTATCTTTTTCAATATTGTTATTTTCCATAAATCTCCCTTTCTAGTCTTTACGATTATAAATGATAGGTCTCTGATTTAAAATAAGTGTTAACTTTTTTTATTTTTTACCTATCTCGAGTAATCTTTAAAGGATCAACTGGCTTAATGATTTTCTTTTCTTTTTGAGGCTCGATTTTAACTTCTAAAGGTTTTATATCTAAAGATGATATATCGATATTTTCTTCATTTTTCTTATCTTGAAATAATGGTTCTTCTTTAGGTGATTCTTTAATTTCTTTTGTTTCTTCCTTCGCTGATTCATCTTTGGTGAAAGTCTTTCTTTCTTCTTCGCTTTTTAAAAGATAAGAAGATATTGAATCATGGATAGAGACGTTTCCAATCGGCTTAATAGCTTTCTTCTTTGCTTTTTTCTTCGAGGTGACAAAAATCTTAGGTTTATCTTCTATACTTGGTTCCGTTTTTTCTTCTACCTTTTCAACCACCTTAGGTTCTTCTTTTACTAAATCTTTCGTGGCTTTTTCTATCGATGAAACGATGAGATAATCTAACCATTTAGCAAATTCATCTTTAGAATTAATCGTCGCACCAGGAATAGTTTCTTCCTTATCGATAGTTGTTTCTTGCTCATTTAAAGATTGTTTTTTAGCTGGTTCATCAAGCAAATTATCATCAAAATCATGGACTAAAGTTTGATCTTCTCCATATTTAATCACTTGCTCACCTTCATCTATGACATCGATATTATATTTCTTTACTTTGTCTTCGATCTCTAAAGACTCTAAATCATTTTGATAAGGTTCAAAGGCAAGATTATCATCATTTGAGCTAGATTTATAATATTCTTCCTCTTCTTCAAGGGTTTCAATCATCGGTTCTTCTTCTAAGTTTATATCAACTTCTTCATCTCCAACGAAATGACTTTCCCGAGAAATCAATGGTTTTTCTAATTCATCATTATCAGCTTCAACGACACCTAAATCGACGATTCCAGTTGAAATATCATCGATATAAGCTTTATTTTCTTGAGATAAATTATCATCGTCCTTCTCTTCTTTTTGTTTATCAATATATGCGATATTTTCAATTTGTCCTTCTTCAAAAGTCTCATTTTCTAAGTCATATAACTCGGATACTTTTTCAGAGGATTGATTTTCTTTCTCCGCTTTTTTAAGAGCCTTATACTCTTTATTTTCCATCGCGATTATATATTTTTTCTTAGCTTTAGATGCTGATCTCTTCGCGTGGTAAATTCTAAATGGCTTAGCAAAAATAGAGAAGAAACCCCACCAGAGGAGCAAGATTAAAATTAAGGAAACAGCAAATTCAATATATTCAACATATGTGACATTAATCCTATCAACAATCTTGTTATTGATGTTGATATACCAAGACATCACTTGATTAATAACATGATCTATAGCACCTAAAGAAGATGACATTGATCCATAAAAATCAAAGAATCCAACATTATAATTATCGTAAAGAGAACATATCGTCTTATCGTATCTTAAGAAAAAGAATATTAAGACGATTCCAAGAGGAATAATTAAAGAGATTAATCTACGGATAGGGAATCTTCTTTCATAAAGTTTCCATTCATAACGCGCGTTCTCTTCATCGGTTAAATGAATTTCCTTTCCTTTAGAAAGCAGCTTTTTTTGCTTTCTTCTTCTAAGAAAGTAAGCGATTGAGCCAAATATAATTAAATAAAGAATGATTCCTATGACCGTGGTCAATAGAATTAAAATCCATTGTTTTAAAAGAGGATCTAAGCTCGTAAACCAGGAAAAAGGTATCCAAGAGGCTACGTGATTAACCCCTCTTATGAAAAAATCATAGACATTTTCAAATTGAGGTAAGACAGAAATAAAAACATTTCTAGCTGGTTCAAAATAAATTAAAATCAAGAAAACCAGCTCTAGAATTAAAATTATTGATAAAAAAATCTTTCTCTTCATAAATCTACCTGAAAAAATTATAACTAAGAGAAAGAAAAATATCACATAAATTTGAATATTAATAAAAAATCTAGGTAAATATTCCTAGATTTAATAATTTCTTTCATTTTTTATTTCCCGAAGATTTTTTTCAATCGATCGTTTTTTCTCATCTTCACGTTTATCATAAAGTTTTTTACCTTTAGCTAAGGCTATTTCAACTTTACAACGTCCCTTGACTAAGTATACTTTTGTAGCAATTAAGGTATAGCCTTCCTTCATCACTTTATTTTCTAGTTTTAAGATCTCATTTTTATGGAGCAATAGTTTTCTAGAACGATTCTCATCATGATTATAGATAGTTCCTTGCTCATACTTAGCTATATGCATCCCTAAGATAAAAGCTTCATGATGTAAGATCTTGACGTATGAATCTTTTAATGAGCAACCATTCTTTCTTAAAGATTTGATTTCAGTCCCAGTTAAAACTATTCCACATTCAATAAACGACGAAAGGAAATAATCATGTTTTGCCTGTTTATTGCTTGATATCAATCGGTTTTGTTTTTCATTATTTACCATAATAAATATACCTTGATCTCTCTTTACGATTATTTTCTTGCTTTAATTTAAAGGTTATCTGAGACTTTTGA
Source organism: uncultured Bacilli bacterium (assembly GCA_944332225.1). Classification (GTDB taxonomy): domain Bacteria; phylum Bacillota_I; class Bacilli_A; order RFN20; family CAG-449; genus CALVJO01. The sequence continues at coordinate 43,152 of CALVJO010000011.1, forward strand.
ATATCTACGTCTTCTAAAATAACATCAACCTTATCTCCTAGATGATAAACATTACCCTTTTGCTTTCCTTTTGCAATCATCATATCTTCATTAAAGATAAAATAATCACCTTTGATATTTTCAAAAGGAAGCATACCTTCAATTCCGTTTTCTAATTGGATAAATAATCCTTTATCAACCATAGAGACTACTTTGCCTTGATATTCTTCACCTATATATGGCTTCATCAGCTTACAAGATAATAAGCTATCCGTGCTTCTTTCAATATTTAAAGCTCTTCTTTCTCTAGAGGATGATAACTCCGCGCGGAGAGAAAGCATCGTCTTAAAATCCGCGTTATATTCAACATCATTAGAGATAATATAACGATCGATAAGCCTATGGACAATCAAGTCAGGATATCTTCTAATAGGCGAAGTAAAATGCGTATAAGAAGATGAGGCTAAACCAAAGTGCTTTTTGTTTTGAATTGAATATTTTGCCTTAGCTAAACATCTAAGTAACAAAGAAGATAAAATCTCTTTATCATCAACATTATCAATGGTATTTAAATAACGCGCGACATCGCGTGGAATGCAGTTAAGACTATCGATGTGACAAGGATAACCTTTAGCTTCAGAAATCTTTTTAAAAGCTTCTAAGCGTTTAGCATGAGGTTTTTCATGAATTCTAAACACCATCGGGAGTTTCATTTTTTCAATGGTTGAAGCAACTATCTCATTAGCTTTAATCATTAAATCTTCAATCAATAATTCTCCGACATCTTGTTTTCTTTTCTCAACATCATAAGGTTCACCTTGAGAATTAATCTTAAATTTTAATTCAACAGATTCTAGCTCTAAAGATCCAGCTTGACGTCTTTTCTTTCTGATAAGTGCGCTGACATTATATAAATCAATAAGCATCTTTTCTAAAGGTGTAAAGGAATCAGTCTCCTCTTTGATTTTTCTTTCTACATTTAAAAAATTATTAACATAGTTATAGGTAAGTCTAGCGTAGGATTTAATAACCCCTTTACATATTTTAGTATCATAAACCCTACCATCTAAACCGACTTTAAAAAGGCAAGAGGTAACTAATCTTTCCTCATGAGGATTCAAAGAACAGATTCCGTTAGATAATTGAAATGGAAGCATCGGGACAACTCTATCTTGAACATAGAGAGAAGTAGCCCGATTTAAGGCTTCAACATCTAAAGGAGAGCCATGGCTAACATAATGAGCGACATCTGCTATATGGACTCCAACTTCATAATGATCTTGAAAGAAATGAGCTTCTACCGCGTCATCGAAGTCTTTTGCATCATCCCCATCAATAGTGACGATCATCCTATCGGTAAAATCGACTCTAGAAACTTTTTCTTCTTCTAAAACGTGATTAGGAATGTTAGCTACTTGATCCATGACTTCGCTAGGAAAATATAAAGGCGCGCCGTTAGATAGGATAATTCTAGTGATATCCATACCAATATCTAACTTATTTCCTAAATCTTTAATTATTTCAACTTCCGCGTAAGAATACTTTACATCGATTATCTTTCCTTGAGCAATAGTTCCTTTTTGAAGGTTTTCTCCTCCTTTAGTCACCATGAACAAAAAGTTCTTTGGAGCGATTTTATCAACCATTAAATATGTCTTATTTCCGATTATATCAACTTCTCCAACCACAGTTTGATTGCTTCTTTTGGTTATGTACATGACTTCATATTCTTTTTTTTGTCGAGGAAGCGAGATTAGTTTTAAAAGAACTCGATCATTTAAAAAAGCTTTCTTTAAGTTCTTTAAAGAAATATAACCATCTTCATCCTCTGAGATAGTTGCAAAAGCAAACCTTGGTTTAATCGAGGTGATGGTTGCAGGAATTAAATTTAACTCTTTAGAAAGATAATAATTTGCTTTAATTTTTAAAATAGTTCCTTGCTCGGATAAAGTATTTAAAAAATAATCAAAAGATTCTTTGCTAGAAGAAGCAAAATGCTCGCGAAGCTGAGAATAAGTTGGATGATTTTCCTTAATAAATTCAACGATTAAGTCTAACATAATATTTCCCCTATATAATATCACAAAAAAAGACCTTTGACGGCCTTTTAGAAATACTTAACTAACAATGCAACAAAGAAGAAGAGGATACCCATAACTAAGGTGAGCCGAGAAATAATTAACTCGCTGCCTCTTTCTTTTGTTTTTGCAAAGATATTCATTTTGCTAGAACCAGTAATCGCTCCTGAAGCTCCGTCACTTTTACCACCTTGCAATAGAGTTAAGACAATTAAGATTACAGAGATGACTAGTAAGACATATTCCATAAAAAGACCTCCTTAAGCACAGGTAAAAATATTTTACACCAAGAAAGTGATATAAACAAAAGAAATATTTTTATTTATAAAATTTGATAACATTAGTCAAATATAAAATTAAAATAATTAAGGGATTAATTTTTTCCATTTGGAAAAAAGGTC
>CALVJO010000012.1 GCA_944332225.1 uncultured Bacilli bacterium
GACCTTTTTTCCAAATGGAAAAAATTAATCCCTTAATTATTTTAATTTTATATTTGACTAATGTTATCAAATTTTATTACGTAACTTGTAGGAAAATTAACAAATTAATAATAATTTGACATATTTTAAACTTTAGCTTTTTTGCATTCTGTTAAAACTATGTCTATATCTTTGTCAGCTTCAGAAATAGTATCTTCTAATATAACGTTATCTAAAGAACTTCTAATCTCTTCTTGGAGAGAATATTCTTTGTATAAATACTTTCTAGTTAGTATTCCAATTCTTAAGGTTAATAATGCATTAGCCGCGCCTTGAGTTAAGCTTTTAGCTATCTCATTAACTCCAGGAATGATATTTAAGGCTCCTTTTACTAATTTATTGATCCCATTTATCACAATGTCTTCAAGATGGAGACTTTGTAAAGTATAGGCAATTAAAGCGTTACGCATCACTTTAATTATTAATTTTGCTAATTGAGGATAGGTAGGATGATAACCGCATCTAACGACAATTTGCATTATTAAACGAATGTTTATAATAATCGTGGTGAAGGCATCAAAGTTATTATTTTGACTTATCGCTGTAGCGAGCAAAGTTTCAGAAGCTCTTTGAATAGTTAATTTAGTAATATCTTTTTTAATTTCATCATCATAAATGCTTTTTAAGGTATCAGATAATGTTTCTTGATCTTTTTTTAAGGCTTCTCTAAGTTTATTTTTAGATTCCTCAGATACATTTTTATTTACTGAAATAATGTTTTTAGCGACTTTTTTTAATTTTCGATAATTAATTTTATTAAGCTTACTTTTATTGCTTTTTGATATATCTAAGGAGAAACAAGGTGTCAAAAGAGCCTGCATCACAGGCTTAATAATAAAGATGATTAATAAAATGATGATTATAGCTAAGCTTAAATAACCAGCATGAGGATGGAAAGAATAAAAGAATTGATAGATGCTGATGATCGAGGCAATTAAAAATATGATGATGATAACACTTGAAGCGATGAAAAGATACTTAAAAAACTTTTTATTGCTTTTTTTGATTATTTTTTCTTCGCTGAAATCATCAATATTTCTATTATTCTCGATTTTTGAAGGTAACGATTTATTCTTTTTCATCTCTTAAATTAACTAAATTTATATTTTACAAATGAGGTGTAAGTTTCATTAGGACGTAATATGATATCGTTTAAATCAAAATTAGGTGTGATAGTTTCAAATGTGATACCATTATTCATCTCTTCAATTGAATTAACTAAATTATATTCTTTAGTTGGGAAGTTATCAGAATAGCAAACAACGGCTTTTGAAGAGGTATAAACTGTTAATTTACGTTTAGTCTCTGGATCATAAAGGCTCGCGGCAGGTTTATTTTTATTAACTTCATTTAATAAGAATATATGATCTAAACCATGAGTTGGACCATCTAAAAGGACTTTGGATGTGACGCTTTCTCTTAATTCTTTTCCATCTCTAAAATCTAATAAATCAGATACATTATCAAAACCTTGAATGATTAAATGATCATCAAAACGAGCAACTTTATTCGCATTTATAGTTAAGATTTGATTGTAGATAGATTCTTTCCCTCCATTTAAATTGAAGTAGATGTGGCTAGTCATATTCATTAATGTAGGTTTATCTACTTTAGCATAGAATTTAACATTTAATTCATTTTTGTTTTCATAGATTGTATAGACGACTTTAATCTTTCCGTTTCCAGGGAATCCTCCATCCATATCTTTTTTATCTAAGGTAAAGATTAAATCTACTTTTTTATCAGTTAAATTGATTTGATAAGCATAAAATTTATTTCCAAATGAAGCTGAACCGGAATGAAGAGTGTTCTCATGCTCATTTTTATCAAAATGATAGGTAACTCCATCGATATTAGCTTCCGCGTTTTTAATTCTAATCGCGACAGGACCAATGGCCTTACCGTAATTATTAGATGAGCTAATAAAAGAGTTAATATCTTTTAACGCGCAGGTGACAATTCCAATATTTCCTTTTTTGTCTTTATAGGAAATAGAATAGACAGCCGCGCCGTAATCGACAAACGATACTGAGAATTTCTTTTCATTAGTAATGGTTATTAATTTAACTTCACCTTTAATCGTGTTTACTTTTTCAACATTAATGTTCATTTAATTACCTCTTTTCATATTTAATCACTGCGTTTTCAAAATCTCCTAATGTAGAAATTTGATCTTTTGAAACGTGATATTCTTTATATACTTTCTTTAATGTATCTTGGTTTTGTAAAACTGTTTGCATCGTATCATAATGATGGGCTTCGTTTTCTAATCTTAAGATATTGTTTTCAATAACTTTCATATCTTCAAAGTAACGAATTCTCATAGTTGAATCTTTTTCTTGCAATGCAGTTTTAGTAACCTTATCAAGCTGCTCTTTTAATTTTTTGATCTCTCCATACGCGCATTCTCTAAGCTTGATAATTAAGAATAAACCTTCTTCAAACTTTCGATATGATTCATCTAGTAGAGGAGACTTTCCAGTTTTTCGATCTTCTAAAAAGCCTTTTATTCTATTGAGAGATAAGGTTATTCCATAGGTGGTACCCTTTTGAATCAACTCTTGGCAATCTAATAATGCAGTTTTAATTAATTCAGTTAGAAAATAGATATCATCAAGGTCATACTCTGAGAAAGATTGAAATCTAATAGATTTATAATCTAAGTCTAAATCAAGGCTATTCAAAGTTTCTTTAGCGATATCATCATCTATTCCTTTTAATTCTTTTTTGATTTCTTTTTGAAGAAGAATCAATTCTTGATTGATTTTTTTAATGTCAGAAATTGTTTTATGATCTTTATTTTTTTTCTTAAACATAGTTATTCCTCAAAGATATATTAACATAATAATTCTAGATTTAGTAAATAATGTGCTAATGATTAATTATATTTTTTTGATAAATTAGGAGTGAGAATTAAATATTTTACAAAGTGATAATCATAATAATTAATATAACAAAGAAGATAATTCTATCATTTCAAGGTATTAAATAAATTTATTCAATTAGCAAAAAATTATTTACTAAAAAAATCTAAAAGAATAAAATTAATATGTAAATATGAACAAGCGTTCATATAATAAAATAACAATCAAGGAGGAATATGGATAATTTAAATCAAGAACGTGAGCATCTCTCAGTAATCGATCGATATTGTGAAAATTGTAATGAAGAGACAATTTTAAAGATGGCCAATATTTTAAAAATACTTGGTGAACCATCAAGAATGAAGATAGTTTTAGCCTTATCATATGGAGAACTATGCGTAGATCATATTGTAAAATGCGTTAATTTATCTCAATCATCGGTATCTCACCAACTTAGAATCTTAAAAGATAATCAAATTATTAAATTCAGAAAGGAAAAGCAAAATGTAATCTATTATCTATATGATGACCACATCATGGAAATCATCAATTTAGTTAGAGAGCATGTAGAAGAATAGGTGTATTTTATGAAAGAAAAGATAAAAATTGAAGGTTTAGATTGCCCTTCCTGCGGCGAGGAATTAAAAGAAACATTATTAAAAGAAGATAATGTTAAATCATGCGAAGTATCTTTCATGCATCAAACAATAATAATTGATTATGATGGATCTAGAGATAATATTGATAAAATTATCACCTCGTTTGATGGAGGTTCAATCTGCTTGATTGAAGATTCTCAAAATTTTGAAAAAGTTATTATTAAAATTAAAAACTTAGATTGTCCGGCATGCGGAGAAGAACTCAATGATGAGATTTTAAAAATAGACGGAATTAAAGATTCTAAGGTAGTTTTTTTATCTCAAACAATCGTCCTTACAGGTAACAAAACAGGAATTGAAAAAGCTAAAGAAACAATCTCTAACTTTGAAGATGTAGAGATTATTGAAGATAAGAAAAAACAAGCTAAATCTATTTATAAGCAGATAATGGCTTTTTTAGGTGATAATAAGGTTTTAGCCATCATTTTAGGGGTAACTTTCTTGATTATAGGAGTTATCTTAAATTATAAATTAGAAGAAAATTTAATCTTTTTATCCTATATAGCCTTTATTTTATCGTTCTTGATCGCAGGTTTTGAAGTTATATTAAAGACTATCTCTAATGTAAGTAAAGGCCATATATTCGATGAAAACTTCTTGATGACAATCGCGGCTATTGGAGCCATCGCGATTGGTTATTATGAAGAGGCAGCTTTCGTTATGATCTTCTATCAATTAGGTGAATATTTTCAATCTCGCGCGGTGGAGGCCTCTAGAAAAGATATTAAATCTTTGATGGAATTAAAAGTAGATATAGCCCATTTAATAAACGGTGAAACGATTATTGATACTGACCCTAAAGAAGTAGAAGTTGGACAAACTATCTTAGTTAAAAATGGAGAAAAAGTACCTTTAGATGGAGTTATTGTCGAAGGAGAATCTTCTTTTGACACGAAATCATTAACCGGAGAAGGATTATATCGAGATTTAAAGATTAATGATAACGTGATGGCTTCATATATAAATAAAGGTTCAGTAGTTAAAGTAAAAGTTGAAAAAGCTTATGAAGATTCGTCTCTAAGTAAGATTTTATCCTTGATTGAAGATAATCAGGAAAAGAAATCTAAACCAGAAAAATTTATCACAAAATTCTCTAAATATTATACCCCGATAGTTTGTTCTTTAGCCTTGATATTAGGGCTTATCGTCCCTCTTATCGTATCTTTAGTTCAAGGAGGAAACTACGCTCAAAATTATCAAGATTATCTTTATCGCGCGATGTCTTTATTAGTCATATCTTGCCCATGCGCGTTGATTATCTCGGTTCCTTTAACCTACTTTAATTCTTTAGGAGTAGCGTCTAAAAATGGAATCTTAATTAAAGGTGCCACCGTGCTTGATAGTCTTGAACAATGTAAAACATACGCTTTTGATAAGACAGGAACTTTAACTAAAGGAGAGTTTGAAATAATTAATACTAATCTAGATGATGAGCAATTAAAGTTAATTGCCTCTTTAGAAAAGAATTCTTCGCATCCTTTAGCTAAAACATTTAATAAATATCAGGGTAATTATGAATTTAATGATGTTGAAGAGATTTCCGGAAAAGGAATTAAAGGTATTTATCAAGGAGATACTTATCTAGTTGGTAATGAAAAATTGATGGAAACGATTCCTTCCTTTAATAAAAAAGAATCGATATCGACAGTATTATATTTTGCTAAAAATAATGAGTATTTAGGATATGTAGAAATCGATGATTCTTTAAAAGCTGAAGCGAGAGACGCCCTTGAAGAATTAAGAAAGATGAAAATTGAAAACATCGTTATGCTTTCAGGAGATAATGTAGCAAGAGCTAAGGTGATCGCTGAATATTTAAAACTAGATGATTATAAAGGAAACTTGCTTCCAGAAGATAAGCTTTTAGAAGCTGAAAAACTGATGGAACATAATCACGTTTTATATGTTGGAGATGGAATTAATGACGCCGCGGTCATGTCAACTTGCACGGTTTCAGCTTCAATGGGTAAACTTGGATCAGATGCTGCAAGGGAAGCTTCCGACATCGTCTTAGTTTCTGATAACTTATATTCTTTAGTGATTGAAAAAAGGATTGCTCATAAAAATAGAGAGATAGTTTTAGAAAATATCATCGGTTCGATAGTTATTAAAGTTATATTGATGATTTTAGGAGTGATCGGAATCTTACCTTTGGGAGTCGCTGTATTAGGTGATGTAGGGGTGATGCTCCTCGCGGTATGTAATTCCTTAAGAATGAGATTAATTAAAAATAAATATAATTATTGAGGTTCATATGAGCGTTGGAGTCGATTTAGTTAGAATTTCTCGATTTGAAAATAAATCTGATCATTTTATTAAAAGAATCTTAGGGTCAGAAGAGTATAAAGAATATTTATCTATCGATGATAATAAAAAACCCACTTATCTTGCTTCAAGATTTGCTTTTAAAGAAGCTTACTTTAAGCTAAGTGGAGATATACGATACTTATCTTATCAGATGTTAAATGATTGTAAGGGTAAACCTTATTGTTTAGAAGATTCATCCATTCAAGTTTCTCTTTCCCATGAGGATGATTATTTAATTGTAATAGCCATTAAGATGTAATTACTTTAAAAATGAATCAAGGTTAAAGGTGATTCCGTTACGGATTATAACTTCAAGACGTTTAGTTAATTCTTCGATAGTTACTCCGTGAGGATCGCCTTTCCATCCTGCTAAGGCTGAAAAGAAACCGGAAATTAAAAATTTAATTGAAAAGAATGATGGTCGACAATCTCTAGAGGATATTTCCTCTAGTTTTTGATAGAAATATAAAGTCAGTCGATTTTCAATCTCCGCGGTTAAGGCTCTAGAAAAAGTAGAATTATAGAATAAAGACGATACCATCTCATCGTGAATTAAGACATTTGACGCGCGGTAGATTAATAATCTAGGACAATTAATATAGTCTTTAATTGTATTATCATCAAAAGCTTTAATGAAGGAATTATAAACATCATCGACGATATCTAAAATCACGTCTTCAACCGTCCTGTAATGAATATAGAAGGTATTACGGTTAATCTTACAAGTCTTGGTGATCTCAGTTACTGATAAATCTTTAAACTTATCGGTTTTTAATTTTTCAATCACCGCGTCTTTGATTTTCTTCTTAGTTTGTTTGGTTCGACGGTCCATATTAATATCCTCCCTTGGTTAAATCTAAGATAGGGTCTTTTATCTCATCAATCACTTTAATTGAATCAACGATTAAGACAATTTCATCTTCATTATATTCTTCGTTAAATTCAACGGTGATTTTAGCGACTATATTAGCCCAGGAATCATGTTTTAAATCAATCCCATGCTTGTTTCTTGCCACGAAACCATAGAATTGCATATCGTTTGAACAGCAAGATATTACTTTTCTACCGATTATGAACTCATCGTCTTTTAATCCTTTGGTAATTACTACCCATCCATTAAATGAGACAACTTTATTTAAATAATCGTCACGGGAATCAAAGGTATCGATATAGAAAGTACCAAAATCTTCATCTTTGATATTGATTATCTTATCATCTAAAGAGTAAGGAAGAACTTTTCTAAAAGCATCCATAAGATAATTACCATCCTCATCGATTAAACAATACATGCATGTAGAATTAACTAATCTTAAAGAGGCTTGAAAGAAATCTAATGATTCTCGGCTCTTTAATTTAGTAAAACAGACGATATCAGAAGTCTTGATGACATCGACAAATTTTTGACGCATGTTTTGAAAGTAAATAGGAAAGGTAACTCCATCGATCAAGGTGATAATTTGAGCAATTTGAAAATAGTTAGGGAATTCAATTTTAGTCATGTCAAACATGAAATTCATCTCAATTACTATTCTAGAAGGATCATAATCTTCGACAGCCTCTTTTAAATTCTCTAAAGAGAACTCTTTTTGAGAAGAAAAAGTGATTTTATCGACATTATAACGTTCTAAAGTTATTGAAGAAATTTCTTCCTCACCTTCTTCAAGAGCAATATAAAGAGTTCTTCCTTTTTGAAAGAAATTATCTTTGGTGATGGTGGATTCAATAAATGAGGTCTTGCCCGCGTCTAGAAAACCGTTGATTATAAAAACTGGGATATTTTCCATAATTATAAATTATCAATTAACTTGTTGATTCTATCTTCATCTAATTTAGAACCAATTACGACTAATTTTCCGATTATATCGACGTCTCCTTCTCTAATTTCGTAGACTCCTCCAACATAATCAAAGTACATCCACTTAGGTGAATCGATATTTTTTAAAACTCCTTTAGCCCTGACTACGATGCCTAATGATTCATCTTTTAAGGCTTCTAAGAATTTTATTAAGCTATCTTTAGAATAAGCTTTAGAAGTTTCTCTTCCAACTGAAACAAAGATTTCATCCGCGTCGTGATCATGGTGATCGTGATGGCAATGATGCTCATGATGATCATGGTCATGGTGGCAGCATTCTTCATCTTCATGATGATGACATTCATGAGAATCGTGCTCTTCATGATGACATTCGTGATCGTGATGATGTTCATGATGATGCTCTGAAGCTTCATGAATCACTTCAGATAAGAATTTTTGCTCTAGAGAAGTTTTTTCTTCTAATGAAGATAATAGTTTATCAGGATCTAAATCTTGGATAGAAGAAGAGATGATATTAGCGTTTTGATTATGGCTTTTCACCATATTGACTACATCATCAACGGTCTCATTATCTATCTTATCTAGTTTAGAGACGATAATTGTATTCGCGGATTCAATTTGATTAAGGAAGAATTCTCCAAAGTTTCTAAGATAAACTTTAGCCTTGATTCCATCGACAACGGTCGCGACGATGTTTAATGTTAATTCAGGGATATCAACATTATGGATAGCTAATAAGATATCGGATAATTTTCCAACTCCAGATGGCTCGATGATGATTCGATCTAAAGGGTAAGTATCGATTAATGATTTAATCGAGGAAGCGAAATCTCCGACTAAGGAACAGCAGATGCAACCTGCGTTAATCTCTTTGATGGTGAATCCAGTTTTCTTTAAAAATACTTGATCGATGGAGATTTCTCCAAATTCATTTTCGATGATGGCTACTTTCTCATCTTTTATTTTAGATTGAAATAATTTTTTTATTAAGGTGGTTTTCCCCGCGCCGAGGAAACCAGAAATGACATCAATTTTAATCATATAGACCTCCTAAGGTACAAGAGAAATATATACCTTATCCTATTTCTTTTCAAGTTTTCTAAGATTTATTAAAAGTGAAGATTTTATGATAAATATTTTGATTTTCGTTGTAAAATAATTCTAGGAGGCCTTATGAACGATTTTTTAGAAAAACTTGAAAATTTTGCCCTATCCGGGGGAGTTGAACTAGTCAGAGGAATAACCATCATTCTTCTTGGCTATATGATAATTAAGGTTTTTGTTAGATATTTAAAAGGAAAGATAAATAAAAATAAAAATATTGATAAGACATTACCTAATTTTATTATCTCTTTGGTCAATATCTTATTGATGGCTGTCTTAGTAATATATGCCTTAGTTTTAATTGGAATATCATTAGATTCTGTGGTAACTATTGCTTCAGTTATCTCATTAGGTGTTTCATTAGCTTTACAGGATACCATATCTTCTTTTGCCAATGGAATAATCATAATTGTCACCAAACCATTCGTTGAAGGAGAATATGTTTCTTTTGCTTCAACTGGTAAAGAAGGAAACATCGCTTCAATCACTATGTTTAACTGCGTGATGAAAACCGCGGATGGATTGATGGTAACCATTCCTAATTCCACGATCACTAAAGATTCAATAACTAATTATTCTCGCCTTCCTACTAGAAAAATTACCATTTCTTTACCTGTATCATATAAAACCGACATCGATTTATTAAGAAAAGTCACCATTGAAACGGTTATGAAGGATAAAAGAGTATTAGAAGATCCTTATCCTATTGTCGTTTTAACCGGATATGGTGACAGCAATTTAAATTACTCGATGAGGTGCTGGACTCATACCGATGATTATTGGGATACTTTGTTTGCCTTAAGTGAAAGTATCTTAAGAGCTTATCGAGAAAATAATATTAGCTTTGACTACGCTCAATATGAAGTTAGCTTAAAGCAAATTAATGTATTAAAACAGGAGGAAACAAAACATGAATAATCTATTTGTTATTTTAACTTCGGTTTCTTCTTCTGTATCTACTTCAGACAGTAACGTTACCTCTACTCCTCATGTTTATACTTTAACTGAGGCTATAGTCTATTATTCTATCTTTATAATTGTTGTCGCTTTATTTGTTCTATTCATCATTAGATCAGGGACAAAGAAGAAAGTGTTAACTAGAAAAATTAACGCGCTTTCTAGAGATTCAAAAAAATATTTAGATTTAATCAAGAAATATGAAAATAATAAAATCGATAAATTTACGATAAATAAAAAAATCTATCGTTCTATATTGGTTTTAAATCGGTTTGATTCATCATTTCAAGAATATAAAGAAAAGACTAGATTAGATGATTTTGATAAGCTCCAAGAGCAAAAAGATACGGTTGTAACTTATTTAAAAGAATTAGAAAAGAAAGATAATCTCACTTTAGATGATCTAAAAGACGCTCAGTTAAAAATTGCCTCATTAAAAGGACAAATTGATTTAGTATGGGAGTTAATTAAACATTAATGGAAGTTAGATTACATAAATTAATTGCTTCAAGAGGATATTGTTCCCGTCGTCAAGCTGAAGAGTTAATTAAAGAAGGTAAAGTTAAAGTTGATGGTAAACTTGTAATCGAGCTAGGTTTAAAAGTTGAAGAAGATTGCTTAATTGAAATTGAAGGAAACAAAATAGAAGCTGAAAAAGAAAAAGTAAGCTTTGTGTTTAATAAGCCTTTAGGAGTTATTACTTCAGTAAGCGATGATCATAATCGAAAGACGGTTATAGACTTTTTTAAAGATGTTCCGTATCGAGTTTACCCTGCAGGAAGACTCGATTTTAATACCGCGGGATGTTTAATAGTAACAAATGACGGAGAATTAGCATCTTTGATCACTCATCCTTCTTCATCTTTAGAAAAAGCCTATATAGCGACAGTTGAAGGATATATAAGCGATGAAGAGTTAAGAAAGCTTCATGATGGAGTAATGTTAGAAGATGGAATGACCTTACCTGCAAAAGTGTTGCTTGGAAAAAGAAATCAGGAAATTTCTATTATTAAAATCATTATTCATGAAGGTAGAAAAAGACAAGTTAGAAGAATGTTTGAAGCAGTTAATCACCCTGTTAAAAGTCTTTATCGGGAAAGCGTTGGAAAGATAACATGCGATGGGTTAAAACGAGGAGAATATCGAAGATTAACTGATGAAGAAGTATCATATCTTAAAAGAGAATGTTTAAAAAATAAAATAAACAACGTTATTCCAGAGATAAGAAAAAATAAATAGTAAATAGTCTATTGTTACAAGTATGAACGATAGACTTTTTAAATAGCTCTATATTTATTTTATTAAAACTTACATGTATAAAAATATATAAGTAAGTTGAAGTTTAAATAATTTTTTGTATAATTTAATTATGAAAAATAAATTTGAGATTAAAAAAGATATCTTAGCAGCTTGCGAAGCGACCTTGATAAGCGAAGAAGATTTCGCTAAAAAAGCGGATATTTCCCTTGGGACACTTCATGATGCTTATAAGGGTATTTGTAACTTAAGAACTGTAGAAAAAATTTATGGAGCTATTTATAGACTTGGCTTACGTTTTAATGTAGTTAAAAGCGAACTTTATAAAGAGAGCTTGCTAAAAGATAATATTCTTTTGTTTCATGGTTCAAAGGAAGGAATCAATAAACTTAGTATAAATGGATCTAGAGATAATTGCGATTTTGGAAATGGATTCTATTGTTCTGAGTCATATTCATCCGCGATTTGTTTTGTTGAGCCTTATGATTACTCTTCAGTTTATGTCTTATCGATTGATTTAGATGATCTTTCTTATATTAATATACCAGCTTCATTAGAATGGATGATTATTGTTTGTTATTTTAGGGGAATGATAAATAAGTATGAAGGGCATCCTTTTTTAAAATCTTGTCTTGATAAGATAAAAGATAAAGATGTGATCATCGCACCTATTGCCGACAATAGGATGTTTCAAATAATGAGGGATTTTGGAGAAGGTAATATCACTGATATTGAGGCTATCCACGCCTTATCAGCCTCGCGTTTAGGAAATCAATATGTTTTTAAAAGTGAGAAGGCATTAAATAAAATTAATTTTCTTGAAAGACTATATTGCTCAAGTGATGAAAGAAAAGATTCTATGCTATCTACCATTGATAGAAAGAATGTAATCGATACAAAACTGCGTTTAGCTAAGAGAGAGTTTCGTAATCAAGGTGTATATATCGATGAGGTATTTAAATGAGAGAATTTGACGCGGATGGACTTTTATTAGCTAAATATCAAGGAAAAATATTCATAGAATCTCTTGAAAGAGAAAACTGCTCTTCTTTAATTTTTTTACGTCGTTTCTTTAAAAGTGATTTTGCTAAAGAGATGGATAACGGAAATATTACTTTATTTACTCTAGATATTGATGAAGCTTTTGATTCAATTAATAGTCAATTTGGAAAATCGAATTATGGAAAAAATAAATATCCTTCCGAGGTGCTTTATTGGATTGGATATATTACTAGATATATATCTTACACTAGAAATTGTAGCTCGTACTTTGTTTATAAAACCTTTCCGCCTAAATTATTATTTGAATGCTATTCAAGTTTTCACACCCAAGGTGAAGAATGGGTGATTGAAAACTTATTAAAGCTTATTCAAAAGTCAGAAGATTATTTTGATTCTAATTTTCGATTAAAAGAAATTTTAAGAAAATAGGCTTTTAAACTTACATGTATAAAAATATATAAGTAAGTTTTGATAATGGAGTAGATTCATTTAGATAGAATAAATTTTAGACTACATTTTCTTCGCTTTTTCATTTTTATAAGTTTCAAAAACATCCATAAATATGTTATTTTTTCTTCTTTTTAACTAAGGTAACCTCCAAAGATAATTTGATAAAAATCAAGATGAAATATATTATTGACAGAATTATGGTGAAGGATGATAATTTAATTGCTTCAGGGTCAGGTGAAATTCCTTCCCGGCGGTTACACCCCGCGCGTCGAAAGACATGAACGAGTGAAATTCTCGTGGCGACAGTACAGGCTGGATGAAAGAAGTATATAACTCCTTTTAGATTGGATCCTGAGCTTCAGGATTTTTTATTTGGGAGGTATTTATGAAAAAAAATTCTAAGCTCGTGAGAAACATTTTCTATGAATTATGCGGATTAGCTTGCATCGTTTTGAGTATTGTTTTTCACGTTTTAGCCTATCAAGACATCATAGTCTACACTTTAGATGTCTTAGGTTTAATCTTTTGTCTCTTACCATTTATCTTTCAGTTTCAGAAAACAGAAACTAAGAAACGTTCAATGAACGTAATTGATATAACTATAGTCGCCTCGATGGGGGCTATAGCTACCATCCTTTATATCTTTGTTAAGTTTCCTTTACCTATCTTTCCAACATTTTTAGATTTACAGATTTCTGAACTTCCAGCTTTAATCACTGGCTTTGCTTATGGCCCAGTTTCCGGAATGTTTGTAATCTTAATTAAATTCATCATTAAATTACCATTATCATCAACTGCGATGGTTGGAGAAATCGGTGATTTAATCTTAGGCCTTTCGGTTGTTTTAACCTCTTCATTAATCTATCGTAAATGGCATACATTCAAGGGAGCAATCTTTTCTTTAATTAGCTCAGTTATCGTTGGAACTTTAATGGCTTGCTTAATTAATTACTCTATATTGATTCCTTTCTATCTTGAATTCTATTTTAACGGAGATATCAATGGATTAATTAGCATGTGCAGCATGATTCCTGGAATCAATCAAGATAATTTTATGACTCTTTATCTTTTTGGAGGAATCGTTCCATTTAACTTAATTAGATTTGTGATAACTGATGTATTAACAATATTGGTTTATAAATCTTTGCATAACTTCTTTGAAAAACTTGCGACTAAATCTATCAAGATGAAAAATCATAAATCAAGATGCAAAGAGGTAGAAGACGAAGCATCAAAATCAATTTCTAAATCTTAATTAATAAATAGTTTATATTCTCTTGTTATTAACATATTAGGCTAGTCTTGCTAGCCTTTTATTAAAGGAGGATTATGAGATTATTATTTAAGTTAATTTCATCTATTGCTAATTCCATGATGAATATCGTGGTTCCTTCATCGCTTTCTCAGCAGATGAATCAAATTGATTCTCATTTTTTAAAACCTAATGATTTAGAATTTGAAAAAGATTTAGAAACCGGTTCAAACGAAGGAATCGTCCTTTTAAAAAATAAGGATGGAACCTTACCTTTAATTAAAGACAGCAAGATTGCTATATTTGGAAGAACATATATTGATTATTTTTATGTAGGAAATGGTTCAGGAGGTAATGTGATTCCACCTTTTAAACTATCTCCTTATGAAGTCTTCAATAATCAAGATTATTTAAAAATCGATCAAACTGTTCAAAATTATTATTTATATCAATCATCTTTAAAGAAAAATAAACCGATTCAAGGATTTTGGGGTCATTGGAATCGTTATCATGAAGAATATAAAATTAAAGAAGAGCTTATTAAAGAAGCTTCCTTAGTTAATGAAACGTCAATCATGTTTATCTCCCGTAATTTAGGTGAAGATCAAGATAATATTTTAAAAAAAGGAGGATATTATCTAACTAAAGAAGAGAAAAGAATCTTGCGCTTACTTAGAAAGTATTTTAAAAAGTTAGTTATTATAATCACTTCAGCTTCATTAATCGATATGGAATTTATTAATGATATTAATCCAGATGCTTTAATTTATTCTTCTTTAAATGGAATGATGGGAGGAAAACCTATCTATAATGTATTAATCAATAAACATAATCCTTCTGGAAGAATGGTCGATACCGTTTTTAAAAAATATTCTGATAATATTGTTTCGTCAAATTATGGTAAAAAGAAAGTTATCTATAAAGAAGATATATATCTAGGATATCGTTATGGAGAAACATTTGTAGAAGATAAGATTTTATATAAATTTGGCTATGGATTATCTTATTCTAAATTTAAATACGAATTTTTAAGTTATTCTTCATCTTTCGATAAGATGATTATTAAAGTTAAAGTAAAGAATTTAGGTCCATATAAGGGTAAAGATGTAATTGAATTATTTGTTTCTAAGCCAAACGATATTATATCTAATCCTAAATATTGTTTAACTAGCTTTAATAAGACAAAAGAGCTAGAAGTGAATGAAGAACAAATAATCGAATTAGAGTTCACTAAAAAAGAATTAAGTTCCTTTGAAGATAGACACGATTCAAAATATTTTTCTTCATGGGTTATTTATCAAGGAGAATATAAACTATATTTGACTGATGACGGAAATAAAAATGAATCATGTTATTCATTAATCTTTAATCATGATGAAGTTATTGAAACTTGTAATCTAGGATTGTTCCCAGATGATCCTTTCTTTAAAAATAGAGGCTATAATAATCAATCATTTTCTTTAAAAAATACCATTGAACAAGATTTATCGACTCTTAAAAATAGAGAATTTAATAATTCAGATAAAAATTCAGATAAGCAATTTACTTTAGATATGGTATTAGATAATAAAATTACTCTAGATCAGTTTATTGATTCATTATCTCTAGATGAGCTTGAAGCCTTAACTCGCGGTCATGGCTTCATGTCATCTCCTTATGGAATTAAAGGAAACGCAGGAGCCTTTGGAGGAATTATTGATTCATTAAATGGAAAAAATGTTCCTCCGTTAATTACTTGTGACGGACCTTCAGGAATAAGAGCGGAAGCCTATACTTATCTTCTCCCTTCAGGATCCTCTTTAGCTTCATCGTTTAATTTAGAAATGGTTGAAAAATTATATCAAGATTTAGGTAAAGAGATGAATCGATTAAATGTCGATATTATTCTAGGACCAGGATTAAATTTACATAGATCACCTCTATGCGGGAGAAACTTTGAATATTATTCAGAAGATCCTCTTTTAACAGGAAAGATGGCTTCAAGAGCGATTCAAGGAATTCAAAAATATGGTTTAGGTTGCTCGATAAAACATTTTGCTTGTAACAATCAAGAAAAATATCGAAGCAAAGAAGATTCGATAGTTTCTCTTCGTGCCTTAAGAGAGCTATATTTAAGAAGCTTTGAAATTGCTATAAACGAAGCGTCTCCAACTTGTGTTATGACTTCATATAATAAAGTAAATGGAACGTATGCTTATTATAATTATTCATTAGTAAATACAATCTTAAGAAAAGATTTTCATTTTGATGGATTAGTGATGACTGATTGGTGGATGAAATCTAGGCGTTCTAAAGATTATCCTAAATTAAAGAAAAATGCTTATAGAGTCCGTGCTGGAATCGATGTTTATATGCCAGGAGGTTCAAGAATCGATAAAAAATATCGTTCCGACCATACCTTATTAAAATCTTTAAATAAAAAAGATGGAATTACCTTAGAAGAGATTAAATTAAGCGTTAAAAGAACTTTGCTTCTCTGCTTAAAGAAGCTTGAAAGAGAAAAAGAAAAAGCCCCATCAAACGATGAGGCCTAAAAAGGGGAGTTATATTAATAATTCTTAAAGAATTAATAATATTTAATGATTATTATCCCATCACGTAGCTAAATGACGCGGCGGTTCCTGATACGGTGATCATTGTAAATAATATTGCGTTAATCAATGAACCAAGATAGATATTTCCAGTTTTCTTATAAAGAATACGCGAGATAATCGTCGCGATTATTAGAATTGGAAGAATTGGGAATAATACGATGTAACCTAAATTGAGTTCAGGCTGCCACATTTCTCCAGTTGCCTTGAATGTAGAATATTGAATGGTGATAACTAAAGCTATACCGAAGATGTTGAAGAATGCGTTTATAGCTATCGTTGCCCATTCTGGTAAGTTTTTAACTCGATAAGTTTGGTTAGCTATACCGTTTAATAAATAGAATATTGCAAAGAAGATTAAATATCTCATCGCGGTTGGAATCAGCTCTGGAACATTGAATACTTTAATTGCAAAAGTCCAAATTCTAAAGTCAACAGTGAAAATAGCCCAGTTAATAAATACTATTAAGTAAAGAATTATGACTATAGAGAAGGCTACAACTATCGTCTTTCCAAAGTTAGGTAGAGATATTTTTGCAGTGTCTAATGGAGAAGTTGGTTTTTCTTCTCTTGATAAAAGAGAATAATCTTCACCTTTATGTTTATATCTACTTAGAGCATACTTAACGATGAAGAAGAATAAGATGATTAGTAAAGCAAAGATTCCGCAGGCGGCAGACCATAAGGCTACCCAGTTCGTGGTATCTTGAGGATAGAGTTGAGTGTTAGGGAACCATCTATCACCCCATTCAGTTACGAAATCATGAATTATAAATCCTGAGAATAACGTACAGATAATTGCAGGAACAAAATATAAGATCCAATCAAGAGGAGATTTTAATGGCTTAGTCTCTTTTTCTAATAATTCGTCAGTAACTTCAACTTCTTCAGTTTTAGTTGAACCATCTTCTAAAGCGACAGTTACTTTCTTTCTCTTTAATGATTTAAAGCAAGTGATAGTTAATATTAAAGATACAAGAGGGAATATTAAGAAGAATAAATCTAATAAACCGATTCCTGAGAATACTTCTTTAATATACCAAACTTGAGAGTAAGTATCTTTTACAGAATATCCATTTGGAGTTCCAAAGGCGGTGTAGAAGAAATCAACTAAATTAGCAGTCGAAGGAATTGACCAGTGGTTAAGAGGGTGAATCTCATCAGCTTCATAGATGACTCTGAAAGGTTCGTCTATCGCTGTTCCTAAAGTTCTATCAGTAGGAACACCATTAACATAATAAGTTCCGTTTCCAATAGAGATATCATCTCCTTCAGAATAAGAAACTTTAACAAAGTTAGCCGCGCCGGTGGAAGTTAGATAATCTCTACATAAAGTTGGATTACCTGAAGAATCAGTTGAGGCGAAGAAGAATTCATCATCCTTAGCTTTTAAAAGACCGACATCGACATCGCTTCCAGCACCTAAGAAAGTTGACCAGCCTTGAATTAAACCTGCAGATACGAGACCTAAACCTCCGTTATCAGCATTATCTTGCATCAAGGTCATCGCCGTTGTATATCCTCCCATCGAGTGACCGGAGATACCTATTTTATCTTGATTAACATAATCTAAATTATAGAGATATTTAACAGCTTCATACATGCCTGAAGTTGCCATCATCGCGCCTTGATTGCCAGAGTTTTCATAGTTTCCGTGACCTTCACGGTCAACTGCTAAAACGATAAATCCTCGATGAGCTAATTCAATAGCAAACGGAAGTTGAAGCTCTCTATTATTTAAATAGCCGTGAGTTAGAACAACTGCAGGAAGAGGATTATCTTCGGAAGCTTTAT
The DNA here is from genome assembly GCA_944332225.1 of uncultured Bacilli bacterium. GTDB lineage: Bacteria > Bacillota_I > Bacilli_A > RFN20 > CAG-449 > CALVJO01. The sequence continues at coordinate 18,093 of CALVJO010000012.1, forward strand.
TAGGAACAAATAATAATCCAGAGAAAACTTCTCCTTCGATTGTTGTTTCGGTCCCATCTTCGTTAGTTCTAATCGATTCATTAGTTTCATCGCGAAGATCATAAACTTTAACATTACCTGCTGCGGTTTGGACTAAAGAACCAAACAGCGAGGTTAGTAAGAGAACAATTAGTCCTATGACTAGCATTAGAAGACTTCGTTTGTTGTCTTGTAAATATTTTTTCATATCATTCCTTTCTATTTTTTTAATGGCTATTCTGAATCTTTTAGACATGCCATACGGACAGCTCTATGCCAACCTTTTAATCTTCTCTCCCTCCTTTCTAAATCCATTGACGGAATAAATTCTGTTTCGATTATTTTATTATTTTTAATTTCTTCAATATCTTTCCAGTAACCAACTTCAAGCCCAGCAAGATAGCAGGCTCCTAAGGCGGTTACTTCGACTACTTTTGGCCTTCTAACTTTACAGCCTAGAATATCAGCTTGGAATTGAAGCAAGAAATTATTTCTAGAAGCTCCTCCGTCAACATTTAAAGAGTTGAGCTCAACCCCTAAATCTTCTTCCATAGCTTTATAGATATCGTAAACTTGATAGGCGATTCCTTCTAATGCCGCGCGGATAAAATGTTCCTTTTTGGTTCCTCTAGTAAGTCCGCAGACGACACCTCGAACATCAGGTTCCCAGTGCGGCGCGCCTAAACCGGTGAAGGAAGGAACAATGTAGACTCCATTACATGAATCAACGGCATTTGCATAACGTTCCGTCTCATCAGCAGTTCTAATTAATCGCATCTCATCTCTTAGCCATTGAACGATCGCTCCTCCAACGAAAATTGATCCTTCAAGCACATAGGATGGTCTTCCATGATGAAGACAGCATGATAAAGTAGTAATCAAACCATGCTTTGATTTAATAGGTTTATCTCCAGTGTTAGCTAACATAAAACATCCGGTTCCATAAGTATTTTTAACATCACCTTGATTGACGCATAATTGACCAAATAAGGCAGCTTGCTGATCACCAACTACTCCGCAGATAGGAATCTTATGACCAAGATAAGTTTCATCCGCGTAGCCATACATAAAAGATGAAGGATGAACTTCAGGAAGCATCGATTTAGGAATATCGAATAACTTTAATAAATCATTATCCCATTTTAATGTGTGAATATTGAATAACATTGTTCTTGAAGCGTTCGTGTAATCAGTTGCAAATATTTGACCATGCGATAATTGATACATTAAATAAGTATCAATGGTACCAAACATAAGTTCTCCTTTATTGGCTTTCTCTCTCGCTCCAGGAACATTATCTAGAATCCATTTAATTTTGGTTGCCGAGAAATAAGCATCGATTACTAAACCGGTTTTTTCATAGATCATGTCTTGATAACCTTGCTTAATTAACTCTTCACAGTAGCATGCTGTTCTTCTACATTGCCAAACGATAGCGTTATAGATAGGCTCTCCAGTTTTTCTATCCCAAACTATCGTGGTTTCTCTTTGATTGGTGATACCGATTGCTTCGATATCTTTAGCTAATACTTTAGCTTTAATTAAAGCTTCGGAAATAACTCCAACTTGTGAGCCTAAAATCTCTAAAGGATCATGCTCAACCCATCCAGTATGAGGATAGATTTGAGGAAACTCTTGCTGAGCGATACCCTTTATTTCCCCGTGATAATCAAACACGATAGCTCTAGATGAGGTGGTGCCTTGATCAAGAGCTAGAATATATTTTCTTCTTTGCATAGTTATTTCCTCTCAACATTTTTAGTCACGATGACATCGACTCCAGTATTAAGAACATTTTTAATTACGATATCATTGATTCTAACTGGAGCTACTAAGCTAACTTTTTTGATTTCATTTAAAACTTCAAATATCAATTTTTTATCTATTGCATCATTAGTTTTACATGAAGCAACTTTAATCTCCCCATCGAGAACATTAACGATTGATGTAACTACTCTTTTTGGACAAATTACTTCGTCACGTGCATACTTTTCACCTCTTATACAGGTATTTCCAGTGACTTTTAAATTATTTAAATCTGAATCATCAACCTTTAAATGACAGCCAAGAGGGCAGCAAATACATATCATCTCTCTCATCTTAAGACCTCCTAAACAAGGTGATTTCAATTTTAGATCCTTGTTTTATTTTCTTAACTAAATCTTCTTTGATATTGAGGGTTTCCATCTCTCCAGGAGTGACAATCTGTTTATATTTTTTGAAAATTACTTCATCGTCGACAAGAAGACGTATCTCAACATTTTTAAATACGTTTGAGACTCTCATCTTAAATTGAATCGGAGAGTAGTTATCATCAATATTAATTAATTGAGGAACTGTATAACGAATTCCATTAGTTGGATTAACAGTAAGTACCTTAGATTTAAGATTTAATTCTCCATTTAAATATTTAGCAGCCATCTTACCAGCGAGATATGATTCTTCAGAAACATAGTCAACTAAATCGTGAACGTGAAGCACATTTCCACATTCAAATATTCCTTCTTTTGAAGTCATCATATTTTCATTAACTATGGCCCCGTTTGTTGTCTTAGATAAATTAACATCATAATTTCTAGCTAGTTCATTTTCTGGTAATAAGCCAACAGAAAGTAGTAACGTATCACATTCAATTTCAAAAGCAGTGTCTAAAATAGGATTTAAATGTTCATCTACTTTAGCAATTTTTACTTTCTCTAAACGATCTTTACCTTTTATTTCAATTACTGTATGAGAAAAATATAAAGGAATATCAAAGTCATTTAAGCATTGAACGATATTTCGGTTTAATCCAGATGAATAAGACATTAATTCAACTACGGCTTTAACTTTAGCCCCTTCAAAGGTCATTCTTCTTGCCATGATTAAACCAATATCACCAGATCCTAAAATAACAACTTCTTTGCCTACCTTAAGACCATCGATATTAACTAGCTTCTGCGCGGTTCCAGCTGAATAGATTCCTGAACAGCGGCTTCCTGCAATATTGATTGCTCCTCTAGGACGTTCCCTGCATCCGCAGGCAAGGACTATCGCTTTAGCTTGAATTAATAATAGTCCATCGCTTTCATTTAACGCGGTGATTACTTTGTCTCCGTTTAAATCTATTACTGTAGTATTTAATTTATAAGGAATTTTGTATTCTAAAACTTTATTTATATAGCGAGAAGCATATTCAGGACCGGTAAGTTCTTCTTTAAATGTATGAAGACCAAAACCATTATGAATGCATTGATTCAATATTCCTCCTAGATGCTCTTCTCTTTCAATGATTAAGATATCTTTAATTCCGCTTTCATAGGCTCCTATAGCCGCGGCTAAGCCAGCAGGGCCTCCTCCAACAATGACCAAATCGTGATTAATCATAATTACCTCTTTTCTACCATGTAGGAATGATGACCATTCTTAGTGATTTCATCGATGTCTTCATGTAATTCTCTTGCTAAAATTTCCATGATTTTAGGGGTGCAGAATCCCATTTGGCAACGACCCATTCCTGCTCTAGTTCTACGTTTAATTCCATCAAGATCTTTAGCTCCAGGAACTCTATGAATCGCTTCGACAATCTCTCCTTCAGATACAACTTCGCAGCGACATATGATGTGACCATATAATGGATTTTCTTTAATTAATTTTTCTCTTACTTCATTTGGAAGAGCTGATATTTGAGGAATTGCTTTTCTAATTGGATTAAAGTGAAGATTGATACCTAAATTTAAATAAGTTGCAACTTCTTTTGATACATGTTTAGCAATCGCCGGCGCGGCAGTTAATCCTGGTGATTCAATTCCCGCTACATCGTAAAAGCCAATTAATTCATTATCGAATCCTATAATGAAATCATCGCTTTCTTTTAAGTGTGATCTTAATCCTGCAAACTGAGTGATAACTCCTCGCTTAGGTAAATTAGGCATGGTTAAAGAAGCTTTATCCCATATTTCTTTTAATCCTTCTATCGTGGTATCAACATTAGCGTTATCTACTTCATCTTGAGCGTTAGGTCCAACTAAAAGATTGCCATGAGTTGTTGGAGTTACTAAGACTCCTTTACCTAATTTAGAAGGAGTTTGGAATAAGGTATGAGATGCCATATCTCCATACATCTTATCAAGCAAACAATATTCACCTTTTCTAGAGATAACAGTAAAAGGTGATTTTTTATTACTAGCAAGAGAATGAATTTTATCGGAGTACACTCCCGCGCAGTTAATTATTACTTTACCGACATAGGTTTTATTCGATGCAGTAGTAACAACATATTCATTCTTATCGCGTTCAATTCTGATAACTTCAGAATTAAAATCAAATCTAACTCCATTTGATGAAGCATTTTCCACATAAGCAATCGCCATCTCATAAGGAGAGACGATTCCGCTAGTAGGGGCTAATAAACCATATTTAACATTAGGATTAACGTTAGGTTCTAATTTTAAAATTTCATCTTTAGAAATAATTTTGAGTCTTTCGACTCCGCTAACGATTCCTCGATTTAATAAATCTTTTAAAATCTCTAAACTTTCCTCTTCAAATCCAAGAACGATAGCCCCGTTTTGTTTAAATGGAAAATCTAGATCGTTAGAAAGCGATGGCATCATCTTATTGCCTAACACGTTAAATTTAGCTTTTAAGGTTCCAACTTTGGCATCGAAACCAGCATGAGCAATTCCAGAGTTAGCTTTCGTGGTTCCTACTGAAACATCATTTTCCTTTTCCAAAACAACTACAGAACCATTATAAGAAGAGAGCTCTCTAGCGATTGAGCATCCAACGATGCCCGCGCCAATTATGATAATATCGTAGTTCATAGAGTTAATTACCTTTCTATATAATTATTTTAAATCAATTTTTCTATTTGTAAACAACAAAATGTAAGCGCTTACCTATATAATAAATCGATATTTTTTTATCGATTTCAAAACCGATTTTATCATTAATCTTGACGTGCGCGCATAATGCAATAAAATATAAATACGAGTTATTAATTTATACTCAAGAAAGGAAAATATGAAGAAAAAATTATTATCTAGCCTTCTTGCTTGTGGAGCTATATTAACCTTAGTTGCCTGCGGAGGACCTTCAAGAGCTAACCCTCCTGTTACAACATCAACACCTGAAAGTCAAAACACTTTTTCTAGTGATATTACTAGCGATCAACAAGCTATTTTAGCTAACATTACTTCTGGAGATTTCGTTAAAAACGGATCATTCCAAGCCTCAAATGGTTTACAACAAAGATTTGATGTATCCGTATCTGGAACATTAAATGTTATTGTTTACTATGGATCTCAAGCTAATAGCTTTGGAAATACTTGTGAGATGTATGTTGGTGTTTCAGTAACAGACTTTACTATTGTTGGAGTTGAATTAACAGGTTCATATACTAATGATCATTCAGCAAGTGTTTCTGAATCTGATGTAACTTCATTTGAAGAAGCATTTGTAGGAACTGATGGTAACATTGATGGTAATTTATCAGGTGCATCTCAAGGTTCTGGAATAACCTATAAGACCTTAGCTCAAGCAGCAGTTGCCCAAGCTAAATTAGATGCAGGTGGATCATCAAGCAATAATACCTTCAGCGATGATATTACTGCTGAAGAACAAGAATATTTAGCTGCAATTACATCAGGTAACTTTACTAAGGATACTGATTTTACTGCAACAAACGGATTACAAACAAAATATGATGTTACAGTAGATGGTACTTTAAGTGTTATTGTTTACTATGGATCTCAGGCTAATAGCTTTGGAAATACTTGTGAGATGTATGTTGGTGTTTCAGTAACAGACTTTACTATTGTTGGAGTTGAATTAGCAGGTTCATATACTAATGATCATGCAGCAAGTGTTTCTGAATCTGATGTAACTTCATTTGAAGACGCGTTTGTTGGAACGGATGGTAACGTTGAAGCTACTTTATCAGGGGCTACAAAGGGATCAACACCTACTTATAAAACTCTTGCCCAAGCAGCTGTAGGTCAAGCTAAGTTAGACGCAGATAGTTCAACAAGCGGTAACACCTTCAGCGATGATATAACTGCTGAAGAACAAGAATATTTAGCTGCAATTACATCAGGTAACTTTACTAAGGATACCGATTTTACTGCAACAAACGGATTACAAACAAAATATGATGTTACAGTAGATGGTACTTTAAGTGTTATTGTCTACTACGCTTCACAAGCTAATAGTTACAAACATCCATGTGAAATGTATGTAGGTGTTTCAGTAACCGATTTTACTATAGTTGGAGTTCAATTAGCTGGAACTTATACAAATGATACTAGAGTAGAAATTTCTGAATCAGATGTAACTTCGTTTGAAGAAGCGTTTGTTGGAACGGATGGAAACATTGAAGCTACTATATCAGGGGCTACAAAGGGATCAACACCTACTTATAAAACTTTAGCTCAGGCAGCTGTAGGTCAAGCCAAGTTAGACGCATAAAAATAAAAGCATTTAATTAAGAAATTAAATAATTGCATAAGCCGTCAATGACGGCTTTTTGCATGAAATAAAAGCAAAAATTGTTTTGATTTGACAAAATACGGGGGGGGGGGTATATTGAATATACCATGGTTAAATCAAAAGTATTTACCCTTTGTAATTTATTAATGTACGTTTCCTTGTTGGGAATTGGTTTTTCATCTTTTGTTATCTCATCTAATGATAATAATAATTTAAGTTTTTATGCATCTTTTGGTGATGTTAATGACATATTATTATCTCAAAGATTTAATAATGAAATAACCATAACACCATATGGATTTTATAATGATGAGACATTTAATTTATCGGCTACTTTAAATTGTGAAGTTAATTTAGATATTGATAAAGCAAGAGAGGAAATAACTTCATTTAATAATGCATTATCGTTAAATGTCTTATTATCAGAAAAGGATAATCTAGTTACAAATTTTATAGATCCTAATAAAATAACTGTTTCTTTTGATAAAGCAGTTACGTCAAATATATCTAATTCGCTTGATAACAACAGTTTTATTTCAACGATAGATATATCTAATATTGATGATAACGATTCAACATTATTAATAAATATTAATTACTTAATAGATACATCGACTTCTATTACTACAAATTTTAATACTGATATTTATCCTTCATTACAAAATGGATTAAATTTTGTATTTCAAACGGAGATAATATATGGCTAGGCTTCAAACTAAGATTTTATTAGTTTTATCATTAACTGGTTTAGCTACCACGATTGGCTTTGGAGCCTTTTTAATTAATAGTAAAACGATAGAAGCTTCTTATGGAGTTAATGAAAATTTAAAGCCAGTTGCTTATATAGAAGGTAGTAACGTTCAATACTCTTCAATTGAAAAAGCTCTTGAAGTGGCTAATACTTTAGCTCAATCAGGAACAATTCAAAATGTTTATGTTATTCCAGGAACTAATCCAACTATATCTAGACAATGTATAGTTGGAAGTAATGTAAATCTTATTTTACCTTATGAAGGGACTACTTATTATAATGAGGAAACAGGTAAAGAATCGGAGTATAATGGGTCTAATTTTGCAGATAATAATCCAGATACTTTTAGAAAAAATTCTGTAAAAGTCAGCCATTTAACAAATGAAAATGGAAGCACAATTCCTACTATTATAGTAAATTCAGGTGGAACGATATCTATAGGAGGATATCGAGGATATAACATTCAAGGTGGAACTTCAGGCAGATATTGTGAATTAGTTTTAGATGATAACGCATTGATACAATGTGATGGTAAGATTGATTGTCGTGGTTATATTAAAGAGACAAGAGACAACAATGGATCAATGATAGAAGTAAGTAATACTGGGACTATATCTCAACCTGTAATTGTTTATGATTGGGGATCATCAAAATACGCAGACGCCAACATTGAAAAGAATGTATTTCCTTTTAATTTATTTGATTTAATTCAGGTCAACCCTATCATTCGCTTATATTCTGGGTCAAGATTAGAAGGATTGTTTTGGATATATGGAACAACCGTAAAGGATAATCCTATTCAAGCCTATGTTATTGGAGGAGAAGACGATACTGCTTTAATTAAATCTAAAAACTCTGATGGCACTTATTATATTGATTGGAAGTCTTATGACTCTAATAGCGGGACAAGTTCGACTAAGACTTATAATAATCATCATATAAATATAAATGTATATGGCGATTGGAGTTTTGAAAGTTTAGAAATATCAATAAAAAGTATGGTAACTATCAACAGCGCGGACTATGAGATGCCTTTATCAGGGCCTTTTAATATTACTTTGAAACAATTTTCTACTTTTGACATTAATAATAAAATAAAATTTTTGCCTGGATCAAAAGTTACTATTGAAAGAGGAGCCACGGCAAACGTAAATGCTAATGTGTCTATTTATGCTTCTAATATAGATAAATATGGAAATAAAATTATTAATTATCCAACGAATACACCTTCAGAATTTATTAATAACGGAATCTTAAATATCAACAGCGGATTTGGGGGTAATATTGTTGCTGGAACTGAAGGAGATACTTCTTCAGTCATAAACACTAGTCCAAATTTAATAGGTACTAATACTAAAGATACGATTGCAAGATTAACAGGAGACAATCTTGCCCCTTCAAATTCTATTGTATCTGTTTTTTCTTATAATCCTACGAGTAACATATTAGTCAATCAAGATGATTTAGATTATGTTGAAAATGCTGAATTAGAACCAAGTAAAACATATTCTTATACAAAAGACAATAATGAAGCATATTGGTCAATTGATGGTTATTTAATCAATTTTATTAAAGAGGACTCTGATTTATCAAAAATTGATTCTAATTCTACTTATAATATTGAGGTAACTAGAAGTGATGGAACTATAGAAACATTTTCGAATCCAACATCAATAAGAATGTATGATGGTGATACTTTCAAATTTACTGATAGCTCTACTTCAATTGATAAGATTATAATTGAAGACCAAGAAATTACAGATTTCTTAGATCAAGAATATTTAATTGATCATAGCTTTGATGTGACTATCTTTCCAACTCAAATAGAATCTTCGAAAATTCAATCAATGTATATAGAATATTCAACTGATAATGGAGAAACATGGTCTAATGCAGACACTCTTGATTCAAATGGAGACATTTTAATTTTTAGAGCGGTAATTACTACAGTAGATGGAAATACAAGTTTCTCTCCATTAACCACGTATCAATGGGAAAGTGACAATGTAGTTGTTGGAAATGATAAAGAATATGCTGGTACATTTAAAAGTGAGAAGAGTACAACAATTAAACTTACCCTTGTTGATGGATTAGACTCTAATAATATTTTTGAAGATAGTTTTACAATTAAAGTTACAAAACCAACCTGCATTCTCTATGATACGATGATTACTATGGGTGATGGTTCGACTAAACCAGTTCAAGATATTAAATTACATGAAAATATCATCGCGTATGACTTCGTATCTGGAACATATATTCCTAGAGAAGTTGTCTATTTTAAAGAAGTTGAATGTGAAAACGCATATATCATAACAATATATTTTGATGATGGAACTAAATTAGAAACATCAGGAGGTCAAGGCTTCTTTGATGTTGATAAATTAGAGTATTTCGTAATCGAAAAATACGATGAATCGTTCTTGTCTAGAAAAGTGTTAGGTTTCAATAATAATGATAAATCTATTAAAACCATCGTAAATATAGAAACTGAATGCAGAAGGGCTAAAGTTTATGAAATTGTAACCGCGTATAATTATAATTTTGTCGCGAATAATATTTTGACGGTTGAACCTTTAATTGGTAAGACTAATATTTTCAAGATAAATGAAAATTTAATGTGTGATCAGCAAGAGATGATGAAAGATATCATGAAATATGGTTTATATGGATTAGATGATGTTAAGGATTTCTGTTCTAAACAACAATTTGTAATGTATAATGTTGCCTATTTAAAAGTCGCGGTTGGAAAGAGTTTATTAACTTTAGATGATATTAGAAATATCGTAGATACTTATAGACAATATTCTATTGATTAGATTGGCTATATTTACGATATAGTTTTTGTTTTTGAAATATTTGATTTATGATATAGGCATGAATAAAAAACCTTCATCTTTTGTAATTTTATCAAGAAGTTTCTTAATAATCGGGATTGTTAGTTTAATTCTCACGATTATTAATTCTTTTACATTGTTGACTCTTGATGAAATTCGTTATCATATAGCCTTTATTCCCCTATCCCAGCTTTTGATTGCTTTACTTTGTTTATTGATGTTTTTGTTTTTAGCCTTGGATGATATTTTTTCTTTAAGGAATTTAAAGGTTAATATTTATGTTTCGATCGCTTTAGTTATTTTTTGCTTAATCAATTTAATTTTTAAGATAGTTTTGATTGAACCTACTAATGATTTTTATTTTATGTTTATATCTTTAGGAACTATTTCCTTCTGCGGAGGAATTAGTCTTTTGATCACATTTATTGTTGAATCATATAACAATAAAATTAATGAAAAGAATAATTCAAATAGTAAATAATTGATAAAAGAGTAATAATTATAATATAAAATGCAATAATAAAAACATTTTGCAATATAGATATATCCATTAAAGCGATTTCAAAAATCTTTCAAGGTTAAATCTATATAGAGTGTATGTTAAAATTAAAAACGGAACTCTTATGAAAATTAATTTGAAAGAATTTGAGAAGTTTAAAAACTTAGATCTTGAAGCAATAGATGAATTAGACGAAAAAACTCGTTTAAAAGCTTTATATGTTAAATGCTATTGTCATCGTGATTTAGTGATAGATGAAGATTATAAAAATTATAAGATTAAACGTAAGGCAGTATATGCTTTCTTTAAAAGATTTTTTGATATTTTTTGTTCGTTATTAGGACTTATCATCTTAAGCCCAGTTTTTTTGATTATCGCTTTAGGAATTAAGATTACTGATAGGGGTCCAGTTTTCTATCGTTCAATTAGAATTAAAAAAGATGGTAAACCTTTTGTCTTTTATAAGTTTAGATCGATGTATGTAAACGCGGATAAAGATAAAAAGAAGTTAAAAGAGGAAAATGAGATTAAAGATGGACCAACTTTTAAATGTGAGCATGATTTTAGAATCACTAAATTCGGTAACTTTTTAAGAAAGACTTCTTTAGATGAGCTACCTCAACTTTTAAATATTCTAAAGGGTGAGATGACTATCGTAGGACCTAGACCATGCACCCATGATGAATTTTTAATTTATCAGAATTATGATAATGTCAAATATCGTTTAAAAGTAAAGCAAGGATTAACTGGAATGTGGCAAGTTAACGGAAGATCAGATACCGATTTTAAAACGATGATTAATTATGATTTAGATTATATTAATAAAAAGAGGGGTTTCTTTTATGATATCTATCTTATAATCAAGACAGTGTTCGTGGTTATTTTAAGCAGGGGAGCTAAATGATGAAAATATTAATGATGGGGCATAAAGTTATTCCTTCTCGAGATGGGGGAATTGAAGTAGTTGTCACTAATCTAGCTACTGAATTAGTTAAACAAGGACATGAAGTAACTGTCTTTAATCGAAAGAGAAAACATGATAAAAATCACAAACCTTTAAAAGAATATAATGGAGTTAAATTAGAAGAAGTATTCACGATTAATAAGAAATCATTAGATGCTTTAGTCTATTCGTTTTTTTGCTTTTTAAAAATTAGATTTTCGAGAAAGAAATATGATGTGATTCATATTCACGCGGAAGGACCTTGCTTCTTTCTTTGGATGTTAGGTAAACATAAAAACACCAAAGTGGTCGTGACTATTCATGGATTAGATCATTTAAGAAGCAAATGGTCTAAAATTGGTTCTCATATTCTTAGAAAAGCTGAAAGATCCGCGGTTAAGCATGCTGATGAAATAATCGTCTTAACTCAGGTTGAAAAGAGTTATTTTAAGAATAGATATAATAGAGATACGATTTTGATTCCAAACGGAGTTAAAAAGGCTACCTTAATTAAGCCTGATATCATCTTAAATAAATATAATCTTCATAAAGATGACTATATTTTATTCTTAGGTAGAATTGTTCCTGAAAAGGGAGTCCATTATCTTTTAGAAGCATGGAAGAGAGTTAAAGAACAAATTAATACTGATAAAAAGCTAGTTATTGCAGGAAGCGAATCTCATTCTCAAGAATATTATGATAAGATTGTTAAAACATCTAAAGAAATGGATTCAGTTATTTTAACTGGTTTTGTTGAAGGACAAGAACTTCAAGAATTATATTCAAATGCTTATTTATATGTTTTACCAAGCGATATTGAAGGTATGGCGATGTCGTTTTTAGAAGCTATGAGTTATGGAAATACTTGTCTAGTGTCTAATATTCCAGAGAATCTAGAAGTTATTGATGAAGGATGTTTTGTTTTTGAAGCTGGCAATGTTGATAGATTAAGACATCAGATAAAAAAGATCATTAATTTAAATTTAAAGACTCATGAGAATATTAAACTTCCTTATAATTTTGAAGAGGTAACTAAGATGACTGAGGAGGTGTATAAAAAATAATGAAAGTATTATTAGTTAATAAATATCATTATTTAAAAGGTGGTTCGGAAAGATATTATTTTACCTTAGCTTCCTTATTAAAAGAATCAGGTCATGAGGTAATTTTCTTTGCAATGGAGAATGAGAGAAACTTTCCATGCAAACAAGAAAAGTATTTTGTAAAAAATGCTTCTATGGATGGAGATTTATCTTCTAAAATTCGCTTAGTTTCCCATTTAAAATATTCTTCAGAAGCTTATAAAAAGATGACTAAACTATTAAATGATGAAAAACCAGATCTAGTAATTCTTAATTTAGTTCATAAGCAATTAACTTTATCTATAGTTAAAGCTATTAAAGATTATGATCCATCTTTAAAGATAGTTTGGCTGATGCATGATTTAATTACCGTTTGTCCAACGTACACGATGCTAGATGGGAATAATAATATCTGTTCAAAATGCTTAGATAAGAATTTTTATCACTGCGTAGAGAATCGTTGCATCAAAGGATCTAAATTAAAATCTTATCTATCATATATAGAAGCTAAATATATTTTAAAAAAGCAATATTATAACTTAGTTGATTTATATATAACTCCGTCTCAATGTTATCAAAAGATCTTAAAAGACGCGAATTTCTCCACGTCTAGAATTGAATATTTACCTAATCCATTATCTATAGACTTTCCTTATGGAGTGAATGATGATCATGATGATTATTATTTATATTTTGGACGTCTTTCTTTTGAAAAGGGAGTGAGTTTATTAACTTCAGTATTTAAAGAGCTTCCTTATAAATTAAAAATCGCGGGTGAAGGAGATATTAAGATTAATAATCCTCCTTCTAATATTGAATATTTAGGTTATAAATCTGGTGATGAATTAATTTCTTTAGTTAAGAAAGCTAAAGCGATAATAGTTCCGTCTATTTGGTTAGAAAACGCACCTTATTCGGTGTTAGAAGCTTTAGCTTTAGGCAAGATATTAATTGTTTCTAATTATGGAGGATTACCTGAATTAGTCGATGATGGAGTCAATGGGTTTATCTTTAAAAATAAAGAAGAATTGATTATTTCAATTAATAAAGTTGAAAATTTATCTAAAGATGAATATAAAAAAATGTCTAAAGCTTCTTTAGATAAAGCATTAAAGATCACAGATGGTAAACAGTATGTTTCAAAATTATTAGATTTAGTAAATAGGAGGTAATCATGAAAGAAAAAAAGTTAAATGGTACAGTGATTGTAACTTATAGATGTAACGCGCGTTGCACGATGTGTTCTAGATATAAAGCACCTTCTCTTCCTGAAGAGGAAATCTCTTTAGATACTATTAAGAAGTTACCTAAGATGTATTTTACTAATATAACTGGAGGGGAGCCTTTCATCAGACAAGATTTAAAAGATATAGTTAGAGAACTCTATAAAAAATCTGATCGAATCGTTATCTCGACTAATGGATTCTTTACCGATAGAATCATTGATTTATGTAAGGAGTTCCCTAAAGTTGGTATTAGAATCTCAATTGAAGGCCTTGAAGAAACTAATAATGAAATAAGAGGATTACCTGATGGATTTAATCGAGGCTATTCAACCTTAAAAAAACTTGTTGAGATGAAGCATCCTGATGTAGGTTTTGGAATGACAGTTCAAGATAAAAACTGTGATGATTTAGTTCCTTTATTTAAAAAAGCTGAAGAATTAAATATGGAATTTGCTACAGCTTCATTACATAATTCGTTCTACTTTGTTGAAAATAAAAATATTATTCATGATAGAGAAAAAGTAGCTAAGAACTTTGAGATGTTAGTTAATGAATTATTAAACACTAATTCTCCTAAGAAATGGTTTAGAGCTTACTTTAATCATGGCTTAATTAATTATATTTATGGGCAAAAGAGATTGCTTCCATGCGACATGTCTTTTGATACATTCTTTATTGATCCTTATGGAGATGTTATGCCTTGTAACGGGACTAAGGATAAAGAAGTCATGGGTAATTTAAATACTCAATCTTGGGATGAGCTTTGGAATTCATCTCAAGCTGATGAAGTGAGAAAGAAAGTAAGACATTGTTCAAGGAATTGTTGGATGATTGGTTCGGTTTCTCCTGCAATGCATAAATATATTTGGGTGCCTTTATTCTGGGTAATCAAACATAAATTAAAATTCTGGACTAAACATAAATATTCAATGTTTGAAAATAAAGTTGTTAAAGATTATCACGATGGAAAGATCACAAAGGAAGAACTTGATAAATGCTCAACTTGTGATTTAGTTTCTAAGATTAATGATGGTTTATCTGAAGCTTCTAAAGCTATGTTAAAGGATAAATCAGGTGAAGAATTTGTTAAGGAAGATTTAAAGAAGCAGGGAGAATAAAACTTTTGCAATAAACTAAGTTTTTGATTATGTATGAATAATATTAAAATTTCTATTGTAGTAGCTATTTATAATATCGAAAAATACTTGCCAAGATGTTTAAATTCTATAGTTAATCAATCATATAAAAATTTAGAAATAATCTTGATTGATGATGGATCTATAGATAATTCATCTTCTATTTGTGATGCTTTTTCTAGAAATGATAAAAGAATTAAAGTAATACATAAACAAAATGAAGGCTTAGGATTTGCAAGAAATACAGGGCTAGATATTGCGACAGGCGACTACATAGCTTTTTTTGATGGAGATGATTATATCGTTTTAGAATTAGCCTCAAAATGTGTAGAGATTATTGAAAAATATTCGCCTGATATAATAGATTTTGATAATTATGATGTTGACTCAAATGGCAATGTTATAGAAGGTGCATCTAGAGTTAAATATGGTGATGTTCTAATACAAAAAGAAGGCATCGATGAATTAGTATCAAATATCATTTATAATTATAAAAACAAGTTTAGACTTCATAACAGCGCATGGAATAAATTATATAAGCTTTCAACTTTGAAAAATAATAAATTTAAATATGTTTCTGAGAGAGAATTTATTTCTGAAGATTATTATTCAAACTTGATTTTATATAAAATTGTTGAAACTTACTATTTAATGAAAGATAAGCTTTATTATTATTGTTCAAATGCATCATCATTATCTAGATCATTTAAACAAGATAGATTTGAAAAAAATGTCTATCAATATGATGAAAGTGTAAAACTAGCCAAGAAGCTAGGATATAGTGAAGAAGTAATTAATAAAATATATTTAACAATCTTCTTTAATATTTTGGGACATTTTAAAAATATATTTGAAAATATAGAAATTGACGATAAAGAAAAAAAGAAAAAAGTTATAGGTATGCTTACAAGTGATTTTTTAACTAATGGTTATAAAGAAACTAAGAAACTCAAAATATCTTTTAAATTTAGATTATTTTTCTTTTTAATAAACATACACTTATATTTACCAGCATATTTAATGCTCAAGATTAACTATGGGAGATAAAATGAAGATAAAAATTATAGTTGCCTGTCATAAACCATACAATGTACCAAAATCGAATATTTTTTACCCTATAGAAGTAGGAGCCATTAATCATCAAAACAATTTTTTGCAGTTAAGAGATGATTTAGGTGATGATAATATATCTAAGAAAAATAGTTCTTATTGCGAACTAACTGCGATTTATTGGGCTTGGAAAAACATGGATTATGACGTAATTGGATTGTGTCATTATCGTAGGTATTTCTCAATAAAGAGAAAAATATTTTTTGATAACATAAAATATATTATTGGCGAAAAACACATAAAAAAAGCATTAGATAAATATGATTTTATTCTACCTAGATTAACCAAGATGAAAGTCTCTAATTATGACCATGGTAATTTTTATATGGAAAATGGAAAAGTAGTAATTTACAACGATCACCATTTTGACATTACAAGAGACGTCATAAAAGAGTATTATCCAGATTATTTGGAAAGCTTTGATATTGTTATGTCGAAAAAATCTGGGCACTTTTTAAATATGTTTATCGCTAAGAAAGAAGTGGCAAACAAATATTTCGAATGGCTCTTTGATATATTAAGTAAAGTCGAGGAAAGATATGAATTTACAAATCCTTATCCTGCGTCGGAACGAGTTTTTGGCTATATAGCTGAAAATATGATAGATGTTTTTATTTTAAAAAATCATCTCTCTTTCATAGAAAGAGATTTAGTTTATCTAGAAAGGAAAAACATTTTTATTAGAACTATTGATAAAATTAAGAAGAGGTTCAAAAAATGAGAGAGAAATTGTGTTTATTTATTCTCCCTTACTTTGGAAAATTTAAAAATTATTTTCAAATTTTTTTAGATTCTTTTTCATTTAATAAACATTTTGATTTGTTGATCATTACGGATCAAGATATGGTAAATTATACTATTCCTGAAAATGTAATTATTCATAAAACAACCTTTGATAAATTTCGAGAGTTCATAAAGAAAAAATTCGTTTTTTCTATTTCTTTGAATAACCCATATAAATTATGTGATTATAAGCCAACCTTCGGTTATCTATTAGAAGGGTATGATTTCTTTAAAAAATATAAATATTGGGGACATCTTGATAGTGATATGATTATCGGTAATCTTGATGTTATTATTCCTTTATTAGATGAAAATCAATACTTAAAATTATTTGCTAACGGTCATATGACAATTTATTTAAATAACAAAGATAATAATGTAAGATTTATGAATAAATTAAATAATAGGGTTATTTATAAAGAAAGTTTCACGCTTGACAAAATTTATGGTTTTGATGAAGGTGGCAACAATTATAATAATGAATTGTTAAGTGTTCACGAGATCTTTATGAATGAAGTACCTAATCAAACATATACTAATGATTTGTGCTTTAATTCATCCACTAAATACTATAAATTGCGTAGTACGAATTACGTTGAAGAGAAAAAATGCTGGGTTACCGATAAAAAATCTCATGTTTTGAGGTTTTCGAATGGAAGAATTTTGGATGAAAAAAGCAATAATTATATATATTGTCATCTTCAAGGGAGATATATGAGCATTCGCCATTATGATAAAAACAGCTTTTTTATTTTGCCAAATGCAATAATGAATGGAAATAAATTGCAAATTTGGCTTAAAAACAATATCTCTCTAAAAAGAATTGTATTATTCTTTAAAAGATTAGCAAAAAGGAGTATATTTCTTAGACACAAATTAATTAAGGAATCAAAGAATGAAAACGAACGCAGATATTAAAAGCACAATGCTTGATATTGAAACAAAAAAGCAATCTTATTATTTCAAGTTCAAATACTTGGTTCTTTTTATCTTGTTTTTCTCATGCTTTATGGGAATGCTCATCGATGAATTTAAATTGCCTAGTTCTATTAATTATGTATTAGATTTAGCAAATATTTTTATATTGATTTTCTTAATTGTAAAGAATAAATATTTGATTCAAATATATAGAACATTACCGATGATATTTGGATCAATTATTGTTTTTAGCGCTATTGCATTAGTGTCTGGATTAATTAATTTAGAATCACCTATTTTATTTTTATATGGTGCTAGAGTTTTACTCCGTTATTTTGTCTTCATTTTTGGATGCATATCGTTATTAAAAAAAGAAGATTTGCCTAAAATATTTAATGCTTTTTTTATTATCCAAATAATTAGTTTTATTTTAGCTTTATATCAACGATTAATTTTAAATTTAAGTTGGGATTACTTAGGGGGTATTTTTGGTCATGGTAATGGGACTATTTTAAACCCGTTTCAAACAATGATATATACCTATTTCTTGCTTAGCTATTTAAATAACAATAAAAACGCAGCAAAGTTAATCTTTGTAGCTCTATCTTCGTTAATTATTGCTGGTTTAGCTGAAGAAAAAGCCTTTTTCCTATATTTCGTTATTGCTACAGCTGCTTGTCTTATTTTAGCTAAGAAAAGTTATAGATCAATCTTGATTATCGGCTTTAGCGTTGCTTGTATTTTTGTTGGTATAATAATGCTCATTTCTATTGGAGGAGTAGAGTCTATATTGGCTATGATTGACTGGAAACATATATTAGATTACTTGCAAATTCAATCTTCTAAAATGAATAGAATTAATCCTTATTTACAAATAAATAGAGACTTTTTCAAAACAGACATATCAAAATATTTATTTGGATATGGATTAGGAAATTGTTCCGCTAGCGAAAGTTCTATATTTACAAGTAATTTTTATCTTCAAAATAGTGATTTAAGCTATCAATATTACACACATTCTTTTGTATTATTAGAGACAGGATATTTAGGATTTATATCATTCTTATTAATTTTGATCTCCACGTTATTCTTTAGTATAAAACATAGAAAAGTTAATAAATTCTATTCTTTGCTCTCAATAATAATGTCTATCATTGCTTTATTATCAATGATGTTTGCTCCGTCTCTTATCAATGGATTATCATACATAGTTTATTTTGGAGTTTTTATTTTTCCTATATACTATTTTCAAAATAAAAATGGCTATGGGGGGAAATTAGGTTTATAATGCAATTAAATTTTTCAAGTAAAAAGAAAAAAAACATTTTAAATTTTGTTATTAGTTTAGTGGCTCAGCTAATTATTATTTCGCTTGGAATCATAATTCCTCGGCTAGTAATGGATAATTATGGTTCAGATACTAATGGACTAGTAAACACTGTAACACAGGTGTTTTCTTATATGTCTTTGCTTCAAGCAGGAGTGTTTGCCGCCGCGGTAGTTGAATTATATAAACCCGTGATGGAAAACGATGCGGAACAAATTTCTAAAGTTGTTTCGTATTCAAAATCTTATTATAAGAAGATAGCTATAATTTATGGCCTTTTAGTAATTGTAGTATCTTTTGTTCTTCCTTTGATTATGAAAACTGAAGTAGATTATTTTACGGTATTTACTTTAGTTTTTTTTGAAGGATTAACAGGTGTTGTATCGTTTTATTTTTTGAGCTCATGGCAAATAGTTTTAAGAGTGCACGGCAAGAACTACATTATTGACACTTTGAATTTGCTTCAAAAAGTAATGTGCTATGTAGTTAAAATCATTCTAGTTTACTTGAGCGTAAATATAGCTTTCGTGCAAGTTGCGTACTTTTTAGCATCATTGGTGATAATAACAATTTACAAAATCTATATGACTAAAAAATATAGTTACATTTCATACAATATAAAGTCTGATTATAAATTAGTAAATCGGAATGCTTACTTTGTGAATGAATTGGCAGGTACTCTCAATAATTCTACAGATTTAATAGTTTTATCTATTTTTCTATCAACTAATCTTTCTAGTGTTTATTCAGTTTATAATATGGTTATTACATATATTGTAACTATTGTGACTAGCGTTTATAATTCAACAAGTTATATATTGGGACAAGACTTTACGGAAAATATTGAAAAATATAAAAGGACTCATGATATTTTTACTTCAATATTTATGATTTTTATTACAACATTGCTGTGCGTTTGTTTTTTATTGATGATTCCTTTTGTAAAACTATATACAGAAGGTATCACTGACGCGAACTATCTCAATATTTGGTATCCGGTATTGTTTTGTTCGATTAGCTTAATAAACTGGATAGCAAATCCACCTAGAGAAGCATTAGGCGTTGCAGGATATGCCAAACAAATGTCAATTGCTTCTATAATTACTGCGATCATTAATCTAGTTATATCAATTTCTTTAGTTTATTTTTTAGGTATTTTAGGCGTTTTGATTGGAACAATTGTATCAGCTCCAATTAGATCAATTTATTATAACTATTTAATGGAAAAGAAACTTTTAAAGCGCTCAGGCCTGAAGACCATTATTATAAATGGTGTTAATATTTTAATCTTTATTATCACAGGATTATTTTACTTTTTATTGCCTATATCGATTGATAACTATTGGACATTTATTTTATATGGCATTTTATTAACTATAGGTTATTTTATAGTTATTTTATGTGTTAATTTATTAGTAAATCGAGATTTAGTTTTCCTGATTAAGCAGTTACTAGTTAAAGTAAAAATAAAGAGAAACAGCCATGAATAGTATGCAAAGCAATGAATTAATAACTGTGATAGTTCCTACCTATAATGTTGAACAGTACATTGATCAATGTTTAACATCAATTTTAGAGCAAACCTATAAAAATCTTGAAATTATCGTGATTGATGATTGCTCTAATGATAATACCTATGAAAAGATAACAAAATTTCAAAATATAGATTCTAGAATTAAAATATTTCGGAATCCAGTTAATAAAGGTGTTAGCTACAGTCGTAATATTGGATTAGATAACATGAATGGTGCATATGTTTGCTTTGTCGACAGCGATGATATCATTGATAAGCACCAAATTGAATATTTGCATAGATCGATAAAAGCGAATATATGCAAAATTGCATATATTGGAGGTGTGTCTTTTTGTGATAATAATGTACCTAAAGATTTGCAAGATGAATTCGAATATGAATTCATGGAACTTGATAAATTTTTTGGAAAATTCATTTTAAATAAAGTCAGCTGTGCGGTAACTCGTTATTTATATATTGTAGACATAATAAAAAAAACCAACATCTTTTTTAGAGAAGGAACTTTTGAAGATTATAAGTTTAATTTTGATTATATAAATTTCTTATTTTCTATCGGTGTGAATAAGATTGGATATTGCAAAAATAAAACATATTTTTATCGAAAGCATCCAGAATCTATAACGGCCAAAGGCACAAATTATTCATTGATTAATGTTATTGATGTGTACAAACAAACATTAAATATGCTAAGCAACAAAAAATATAAAAAACTGTATAAATTGGCAATGTATAGCAGCGCGTCCAATTTTGTTTATGAACTATACGATACGACGATGAATAAGCATGTTTCTATTGATAAAAAATTAATCAATATAGTATTAAATTACTATCGTGATAATATAAGTGCTTATCCATATTTAACATTTCGTTTTACTATAAAACAAAAGTTGGTTTTCTTTAGAAACTATTTAATTTATCACTACATCAAAAATAAACTAAAATAATATGATAAGTTGCTCACAATGATAGAAAACAAATTTTAAAAGTAAAAGAGGTAAAGTAAGATGGATAATGCAGTAAGTAATCAACTTCAAAATAATACGCAGTTAGTTTCTGTAATAGTTCCTATTTATAACACTGAAAAATATTTGGATAGATGCTTAATAAGCATTGTTAACCAAACTTATTTAAATCTAGAAATAATCTTAATAGATGATGGTTCACAAGATGACTCTATTAAAGTGATTAATAGATATGCAAATAAAGATAAACGAATTTCTGTATATCGACAGGAAAATAAAGGTCTCTCAGACGTTAGAAATTTTGGATTATCAGTAGCAAAAGGTGATTATATTCTATTTGTCGATTCTGACGATTTCATAGAATTAAATTTAGTAGAATCTTGTTTAAAACTTTTAACTGAAAATTCTGTAGATATGGTTATTTTTGCATATAAATATGGAGATTTTGAATCTAACAATATAGCCCTTAATGTATACCCAAAGACAGGTATTCTAAATACAAAAGAAACTATAAAATATACAATCACAGAGCAAATTCAATCTTATGCTTGGTCTAGGATTGCTAAAAAAGAGGTATTTAAAGGTATTACTTATCCTTCAAGGAGAAATTTTGAAGATACTATAACTACATATAAGATAATATTGAACTGTAAATCCATTCTAGTTATAAACGAACCTTTTTATAATTATTATTCACATAGGTCATCTAGTATTACTAATAATTATAACTCTAAAAATATGGAAGATTGTTTTGCTTTTCGTCTTGAACGTTATAGAAATATAAAAAAAATATATTCGGATTTAGATGATTATGGAACACAATTGGTTATAAATGATTTAATTCATTTTGCTTTGACTTTATCATATAAAGATAATAAAGCATTAAAAACTGAAGGTGAAAAAATAATAAAAGAAGACAACTATGTTTTTACTAAGAGATTAGAAAAATTATTTTTTAAACATAATTTTTTATTGTACTACGGCAATAAGTTTAAATTTATTGTTAGAAAAATTCCGTTTCTATATAAGTTTTTTAAAGGAAAAAACTAATAGAAAGTTGTTTTAATAAGAGAAAATGTATAGGCAGGTAACCTAAATATCCTGTAGAAACTACTAATTATACTATTACTTTTGATTGACAGTATGATGATAAAAAAGGATTAGTTATCACTTATTCAGGCTTAGATATAGTTTATGAAGATGATCATGATGATACTAAGTTTGATAAAAATAAGTTATTTAAGAATCAATTTTCTATAACTAAAGATGTCATTATTAATCCTTATGATAATGCTTTTTATTTTTAATCATATGTTCGTTATAAATATAGCTCAATAAAGCTTGATTAAGGTTTAATAAACAAATTTTCATATTTTAAATCTATAAATTACTTTT
This sequence comes from uncultured Bacilli bacterium, assembly GCA_944332225.1. Lineage (GTDB taxonomy): Bacteria > Bacillota_I > Bacilli_A > RFN20 > CAG-449 > CALVJO01. Next base: position 41,082 of record CALVJO010000012.1, read on the forward strand.
CCTTTTAATCATGGTATTTTTTTAATGCAAAGTTAGGAGAGATAATTAATGAGATACTTTGATTCACTAAAAAAATTAGACCCAATTAAATTTGAAGAAGATCAATCTTTACCTATTTTAGAGATGATTGCTTTAAGTGAGCTTCAAGCAAACATTTATTCTTTAGATAATAAAGCTTTCTTTGATTTAGCTAAAAATACTCTTATTAATAAAAGAATAGATAAAGACCTATTTAATGATGATTTAGTGTTAATAGGGATTAAAGATATAGACTATAAAACTATCTTTTCTAATATTCAGTATCTTTTAGAAAATGCTGAAGATGTAGAGATGGTTAAATTAGCCTTCTCATTATTTATTAATATTCATAAATTCATTAGTCATCTAAATCATATTAATAGAAATACCTACGGAGTTTTAAATAGCAAAGAGTTTAAAAATCTTACGACTATTGTTAAATTATATTTATTAGATGCTCATGTTGAAGAAATAATTCTTAGTTATAATTTAGATATTAAAGGTATCTTAAAGAAGTTCTATAAAGAGAAAGAACAATATTATCAATATTTAAAAAAAGATAAAAAAATCTATGAAGTCTATGAAAAACTTTGTCCTGATACCATCAATTCTCTTAAAGAGATTTGCTCTAGAGAAGAAGCAGATTATTGTAAAAATTTATTTGATTATCTTCCAGATCAAATAAAAAGACTTAAAGATTCATTTGGATATCAAAGCTTTTTAAAATGCGTTTTCTCTATTATTAATTTCTATGATAATTATCCTAGTAAGAGCAATGCTTTTTTTAGACAATTAAGCATCGCATTTGAATATCTTTCCTTTACGGTAGTTAGATATTTAGATTTTGATAATGATAAGGTTACTACCTTTATCACCTTACTTTTCAATGTTTCTGATCAAAACGATGGTTTATATATATTAATGTGCTTATTAATATCTTTCATGTCCAAGGAACAAAAGTTGATGAGCCTACAATCTATGGCGATATTCCATCATTTCTATTATGTATTATTTGAAGGATTGAGCCTTAAAGATGATATATATCGCTTCTTCTTTGTAACTGCTTTTAGAAGATATTTTGATTTATATAAAGATATTTTCAAGAAATTAGATAATGAGGCTATATTATCGTCAGCTTTCTTCTTCATCCATAGTTTAACCTTTAACGAGTCTCTTGATTATTATATTCTAGGTTATATTTACTCCCAAGCGAGAAATGAAAGCGATAGATGCTTATTATTAGGAGGCATGTTATCTCCTCAAGAGATAAATAAAAGTACCTTTGAACATATTATCTCTTTAGGAAAGCGAAAAGATCGATATGTTTCTAAAGGAATATCATTATATATCTATTCTTACATACTAAATATGGATGAGCCAAAACTTACTCAAGATGAAGGTGAAGTAATTGTTTCTATTCTTAATAAGTTTCCTCCTCAAGACGTCTTCACTTTAGATCTAAATTGTTTTTTCCTTATGTATTTAGACAAAGATGAAAAGAAGACTTTATCAAATTTATTGAATACTATAGATGGAGTTAAGCTTGTAGAACAAGCTCTTAAAGCTAAAAAACCTTTAGACACTTCTTTATTCCATATTAGATCTTTTTATTCATACACGGATAATACTTTATTTATAGAAAGGTTCAATAAATCTCCTCATGAAAACATGACATTAATTGAATCAATAGCTATGTATTTAGGAGATGATGAGTTAGATTCATTATTTCAAACTTTAGACAAGGATTTAGAATCCAATTCTGTTCCAACATTAAAAAATTCCTTGTATCTTATCCCTGGTAGTTTAAATTGTTACTCCTTAGCTATAATTCCTAATTTGTTAAAAATTACGGGTAAATATTATCCTAACATCTATCGTTATGGAGTAATTTCTCCTATGTTCCTTCTATGTGAAAAATATGTAGAAAATCTTCTTTCCTTTGATGTTAATTTATTTATTAATGATGATGTCTTATTTGATAATGTTGCTCTTGCTATACATTGTTTTGAAGTAAATCACGAGGTTGTATCAAGATACTATGAAAATGTAGATACCCTTTATGAATTTATGAAGTTAAAGAATTTATCTTTAAATTAAAATTATAATTATTGATTAAACTTATAAATAATATTTTTAATATTCATAAACTATAAATTACTTTTGCTTTTAATCATGGTATTTTTTAATTATAGCAAGGAGAAATAATAATGAGATACTATGATTCGCTTAAAAACTTAGAACCAATTAAATTTAAAGAAGATGACTCTTTACCTATTTTAGAAGCTAATAATGTAACTAAGCTTCTAGCCAATTTTACTTTAGATAATAAAGCTTTTTTTGATTTAGCTAAAAACTCACTTATTAATAAAAGGATAGATAAAGAATTATTTAATGATGGTTTAACCTTAGATAATGTTAAAGCCCGTTTTAAGGATTTAACACCTCAAAATTTAGAATTTAGATAAGAAAAAAAGAATTTATCCATATTATTAATAATATGGATATTTTTATTTGAAAAAAGTTTTTATAAATGCTAATATTGAGGTGTTAAGGTGTTAAGGACACTTTAAAGAAAGTAATGGTGAAATTATGTCGTATTTTTTAAAGAAAACAAAGCCGTCAAAACGTGGAGAATACTTACAAATTTATGAAGGATATTATGTTCCAAAAGTTGGGAAAAGAAATAGATCTTATAAGAAGAT
>CALVJO010000013.1 GCA_944332225.1 uncultured Bacilli bacterium
TTATTTTTCCTGGTGAATAAATTGTTTTATTTGTTCAATTATGTTTTTTTGCTTTTTCTTCGGTGAATAGTAACTATTTATATAAAAAAACTTGGCTTTAACCAAGTCTTTTATGGTAGTCTAGCTACATCTTTACCCCGTGTTAATTAAATACTAGGCAAAAGATTAATTTTTGTCAATAAATTTAAAAATATATCTTTTTTATCCTTAATTAAATTTTTATGCTCTTTTAGATTCTCTTATTCGGTTGATAAAATCGCCAATTAAAATTAAGGTTGTAAGCGAGTTAAATACTAAAATTGTAACGAACAATCCATTAACCACCGCGTAAGGAAGCATTGCTAATGTAGTAATTATTGTAGTTAATAAAAATACGCTACCAAGCAATAAAATCCATTTCTTTTCGCTCATTATGGATATAAAAACCGCTACAATAGCTAAAATTGTAAATATAAATGTGATTAAAGGATAAATAGTTCCTCCTCCATAGGCATCAAAAGAATAATAGGGATAATAATTTGTTGTCACAGTATCTGGAGTAAGAGAAGTATTGACCCCTACAGCATTAGGTAAGCATTCTAAAATAAAAGTAACTATTAAAAATAATAATGCAGTTACTGATAAAAAATTATTTTTGATCTTTTCCATAAAATTAGTCATAACTAAACCTCCAATAGATAAAAAATTCAATAATGCGTTAAGAACCTTAACGCTCTATATCGCGTGAGTTAGTTAATTTATTGATTACCATATTATAAAAGTAAAAGTTTTATTTTCTTTTACTTCCTCCTTTGCCTATATTATACACTATATATATATATGCAATGGATAAAATTTTATTTCAGGATTAATAATTATCTTTAAAAAGTTCAGTAACTTTCTTTGCTATAGTTTTTGCCCCATCAACATCTTTACAATTTTTTTGATTATCTCTTATTTTATCGAGCAAAGTTGGTTCATCAAGTAACAATTTATTTAGTAAAGAATGTAAAGTTTTATTATTCTCCGCGACAAAACCATAGCCATACAAACCAATTAAATATAATCCAAAAAAGCCGGTTCAAAATATAATAAAAGGCGGCACAATGTACCGCCTAAACTTCAAACTGGCGGAGAAACAGAGATTTGAACTCTGGCGGGACTCGCATCCCCTATCGGTTTTCAAGACCGACCCCTTCAGCCACTTGGGTATTTCTCCATCATGCGGTAAACAAATGGTGGACCCGGAGGGACTTGAACCCACGACCGGCGGTTTATGAGACCGCTGCTCTAACCAACTGCGCTACAGGTCCATGGTGGCGGCGGGGGGACTCGAACCCTCGACATATCGGGTATGAGCCGATTGCTCTAACCAACTGGGCTACGCCGCCATTTGTCAACGCGCTTAATTATTTTAGTAAAGAAATATTGTTATTTCAACACTTTTTTTATCTAACATTAATTTGCTGTTTTTAGGTCAAATTTTCTCTATTTTACAAAAAAATCATGTGTTAGTTCACATGATTTTTAACCTATATAATGAAAGATATGAACAAGAGATAGGATAGTCCATAATAGACAAACACCGCGACTAAATCATTAACAGTCGTGATTAGAGGACCTGAAGCAACTGCTGGATCAATCTTAATTGAAAAGAAGAAGACAGGAATTAAGGTTCCAATTAATGAAGAAAGAGCCATCGAAGCAAATAATGATAAACCGATGATTCCCGCAAGTTCTAAGGATAAAGATAGAGAATAACTAACTTCTGAAGAGATTCCTACTTTAAAAATGACAAAATACAATAAGGATGAAAGGAAACCGATAACTCCTAAAAGTAAGCCATTAATTAACCCAACTGCTGATTCTTTTCCAATTAATTTTAAAATCATCTTACGATCAACATCTGGATCAGAAAGGACTCTAACCGTAACCGCGAGAGATTGAGTTCCTGAGTTACCAGCCATATCTAATACAGTTGATTGGAAGAATACTAAAGTAGTTAACGAAGCGATAACCACCGAGAAAGTTTGAATGAAAAGCGAGACTAAAAAACCTAAGAATAATAAGATGATTAACCAAGGAGCTCTTTTTTTAATAGATGTCCAAACAGTAGAATCTAAATCAATATTACCATTTAAAGCAGCAAACTTTTCATAGTCATCTGACATTTCATCGCCGACTACCTCAACTAAGTCATGCGCGGTGATCGCTCCAATTAATTTATTATCTTGATCGACTACTGGAATAATATCCTCACCATAATCGATGATGTCTTGATAGACTTCACTGATTTTATCATTCGCGCTTACCGAAGGATAATTCAAGACAAATAAATCTTGAAGCGAAGAGTTCTTTCTAGCTCTAATTAAATCTTTTAGATCTAAAGCTCCGGTATATTTTTCATTTTCATCAACTACAAATATTGTAGAAATATTATCGTTATCTCCTGATTGTTTAATTAATTCTTTCATGGCTTTACTGACATCATCATCTTTATTGATAACAATAAAGTTCGTGGTCATCAAACGACCAATTTCATCTTCATCATAAGAAAGAATTAACTCAGCATCCTCTCTAGATTCCTTGTCCATCTTAGAAAGAATGCTCTTTCCTTTTTCTTCATCAAGATTCTCTAAGATATCGACCGCGTCATCTGAGTCCATCTCTTCAAGGATGTCCGCGGCCTTCTCTTCATCTAAGTTTCCGATGAGTTCATCCGCGTCATCAATATAGGAGACAACTTCAGAAAAATCATCTTTATCCAAGATTTTATATAAGGTGTTTTTTTCCTCTTCGCTTAAATGAGGAATCGCATCCGCAATATCATTTTCATGATAATCAGAGAGCTGATCTTTCTTCCATTTTAAAGAATGCTTTGAACGAATAATTTCAATAATTTTTTGAATTTTGATATCTAATTCCATCTTTATTTACCTCCTATCCAAAGAAATTTTACTCGTTAAAAAATAAAAGAAAACCGAAAAAAGCTTCATGAAAAAATATTTTACATAAAAGCGCTTAAAACAAAAAGCAGCAATCGCTGCTTTATTAAATAATTTAAATATCTTTACTTAAATAATCGATCAAAGAAGCTAGACCCTTTTGAGGCTTTCTTACTTCTAAGATTTTCTAATATTTCTTTTTCTTCTTTTGAGATAGAAGTTGGAATCTTTACCTTGATGTGAATAAACTGGTCGCCGATTTGATTGCTTCTTAAAGCTTTAATTCCTTTACCTTGCAATCTTAATACAGCATTAGGTTGAGTTCCAGCAGGGATCTTAACTGAAACTGGTCCGTCTACAGTATTAACATCGATAGTGGAGCCTAATATAGCATCAAGATAAGAAATTTCAGTATCGACGTGGATATCATTTCCATCACGAGTAAATTCTTTAGAATCATCGACCACGACCTCGACATATAAATCTCCGTTAGGTCCTCCGTTAACTCCTCGTTTTCCTCGACCTTGAATCACGATGCTTTGACCAGATTGAATTCCGGCAGGAATCTTAATCTCAATATCTTTTTTAGAAGAAATGTAGCCTTTACCATTACAGAAAGTACATTTTTCTTTAATGATTCTACCGGTTGCATTACATCTCGGACAGGCTCTTTCTTGCTGCATTCTACCAAATAAGGTATTAGATACTGTTCTAATTCTTCCGCTTCCGTTACAATCAGGACAAGTTTGAAAATCATTTGGGGTTCTTGCTCCGGTTCCATTACAATGGGAGCAAGTTTCTTCAACAGTAGGAGAGATAACTATCGTCTTTCCTTTAACTGCATCCATAAAGCTAATTCTAACTTTATATGAGGTATCGTTTCCTCTTATTGGGCCAGATGAACGCGCGCCGCGGCGTCCACCTCCTCCAAAGAATGATTCAAAGATATCTTCAAATCCTCCGAATCCTTCAAATGGATTACCACCTTGGAAGCCACCTCCCATAGATCCATCGAAAGCAGCATAGCCAAATTGATCATATTTAGCTTTTTTATCCGGGTCGGAAAGAATGTCATAGGCCCCTTGAATCTCCTTAAACTTCTCTTCCGCGCCGGGTTCTTTATTAATATCAGGGTGATATTTCTTAGCTAAGGTCCGATAGGCATGCTTAATATCATCCTGAGTTGCATTTTTATCGATTCCTAATATCTCATAAGGATCTCTCTTAGTTTCCGCCATATATCCTCCTTTCTTAAACAACAAAACCGGAGGTTGTTACCTCCGATTTTAAACTAATTCTTCTCGGTGAAATCAGCATCAACGACATCGTCGTTTGCTTGATTAGTTGAATTAGCTTGAGAAGGATTCGGATTTGCTTGTTGGTTCTGCGCGTATTGTTGAGCCATCGCCATCATCTGATCGACTTGTTCCATCTTGGCTTTTAAAGTCTCCATATCATTGTTGTCGAGAGCTCTCTTGATATCATCGCGTAAGGTTTGAGCTTGAGATTTTTGATCTTCAGTCATAGAAGAACCTTCTTTAGATAAAGCTTCGTCCATTTGAGAGATAAATGATTCAGCTTTATTTCTGATTTCAGCTTCCTCTTTTCTCTTTTCATCAGCTTCTTTATTAGCTTCCGCTTCTTTTACCATTCTATCGATTTCTGATTTTGATAAACCATTAGATCCAGAGATGGTGATTTGTTGTTCTTTTTGAGTATCTAAATCTTTAGCCTTAACATTAACGATACCGTTAACATCAATATTGAAGGTAACTTCGATTCTTGGTTCACCTCTTCTTGCTGGTCTGATGCCATCAAGATTGAAGTGTCCTAGAAGTTTATTATCCTTAGCCATTGGTCTTTCACCTTGATAGACCATGATGTCTACAGCAGGTTGATTATCAACAGCAGTTGAGAAGACTTGAGATTTCGTGGTAGGAATCGTGGTATTTCTTTCAATTAATGGAGTCATGACTCCGCCTAAAGTTTCAATACCTAAGGTTAAAGGTGTGACATCGAGAAGTAAGACATCGGTCTTTTCTCCAGAGATAACTCCACCTTGAATTGCCGCGCCGACTGATACAGCTTCATCAGGGTTAATTGATCTATTAGGTTCTTTACCTGTTAATCTCTTAACTAATTCAACGACTGCTGGCATTCTAGTTGAACCACCGATGAGAAGAACTTCATTGATTTGATTAGTTGAAAGTTTTGCATCTTCTAAAGCTCTTCTAACTGGCTCTTCAGTTCTTCTGAGTAAATCCTTAGTTAAATCTTCGAATTTTGCTCTAGTAATTGAAGTTTCATAGTTAATTGGGCCATTCTTACCCATTGCAAGGAAAGGTAAGGAAATGGTGACTTGAATTTGAGAAGATAAAGCAATCTTAGCTTTTTCAGATTCTTCTTTAATTCTTTGCATTGCCATCTTATCGCTAGAAAGATTAATTCCGAATTGTCTTTCAATATCAGAGATTAAATATCTTCCTAAAGCGTTATCCCAGTCATCACCACCTAAGTGAGAATCACCCGCGGTTGAGATAACTTCGAAAGTTCCGTCTCCAATATCTAGTATAGAAACATCGAATGTACCTCCGCCTAAATCATAGACTAAGATTTTTTGAGCTTTTTCGTTATCTTCACCATAAGCTAAAGCAGCGGCTGTTGGTTCTGAGATAATTCTCATTACCTCTAATCCAGCGATTTGACCAGCATCTTTAGTTGCTTGTCTTTGAGCGTCATTAAAGTAAGCTGGGACGGTAATAACCGCTTTAGAAATCTTTTGTCCTAAGTTATCTTCTGAATACTTTTTGATGTAAGCTAAGATTTTTGCAGAGATTTCTTGAGGTGTAAAATCTTTATTTAAGCAGGAAACATGAACTTTTTCTCCAGTTCCCATTTTACGTTTAATAGAAGCGATGGTATCTGGGTTAGTTAAAAGCATTCTCTTTGCCGCATAACCAACAATTTCCTCTCCATCAGGTTTAAAAGCAACGACTGAAGGCGTGGTGTTTGGTCCTTCTGGGTTTGGAATAACTTTAACCTTTCCATCGGCTTGCATATATGATGCAACTGAGTTCGTGGTACCTAAGTCGATACCTAAGATAATTTCTTTTGCCATAGTATTAATTTCTCCTTTTTTTATGCTTGATTTTGTTGTTCTTCATTACTTTCGTCAGATGTTTCGTCTTCTTTTTTAACCTTGCTAACCACGACCATCGCTGGTCTTACTAAACGATCGCGAAGCATATAGCCAGGTTTAGATAACTCGACGACTATGTTATCTTTTTCACCTTCAACGGTATCAATTGCCTGCATGTTAGTTGGGTCAAATTCACAGTTTAACTTTGGGAATATTTGACTTACCCCTTCACTTTCTAAGGCTTGAAGCATCGAAGTGTATATCATGTTAAATCCTTGAAGATAGGCCTTTAAGGATGGATCTTCCACTTCATTTTTTAAAACTAGATAGAAGGTATCGAGAGTTGGAATCAATTTTTCGATAAATGGTTGTCCTCGATACTTAACCATCTGCTGATGATCTTTTTCATAAGATTTCCGTAAGTTATCGAAGTCTGCAACCGTCCTATAGGTCTTTTCCTTCCACATCGCTACTTCTTGTTCTAAAGCAGCAATTCTTTCATCTCTTGGATCTACAGCTTCTTCTTCAGAAACTTTTTCTTTATCTAATTTCTTTTCTTTTTTGTCTTTCATGTAGCCTCCTATCTACTTATCATCGTCTGAATAAAGTTCATCTAGCTTATCAGCTAAGAACTCTAAGGCGTTAACGATCTTATCATAATCCATCCGTCTTGGACCGACTAAGGTGATTGAACCTTCTTGATTTTGTCCAAGATTGATTTTCTTGGTGACGAATGAGACATCATCGAACCCTAATTCATCCTCATCATTCAAGATTTTGACATCGAGAGATGAATCAGACGAAGTGAGCTCTCTAATCTTCTCTGGGGAATCAAGGAATTCTAATAACCGTTTAAACTTTCTTAAATCAGCTTGAAACTCTGGTTGATCTAATAAATTTTCTTTACCGAAAGCTCCCATTCTATCAGATGCAAACTTGATGAAGGCTTCAGCAAAGGCTCGATAGATTTTATCATTAGCGTGAATTAAATCCTCAAGCAAAGGTTTTATCGATTCCATCTTTTCGCCTAGTTTAGAGATCTGAGTTCCTTTTAGACGATCATTAATCATCGTCACGCATTTTTGAATTTGATCGACGTTTACATTATTTTCTAAGACGAAGGTCTTATTTTCTACATAACCTGTATCAGTTACGAACACCGCGGTTGCTGAGTTTTGAGAAATCGGGATGAATTGAATCGAAGCAAGATGCTCAGAATCAGATGATGGCCCTAAGACGATTGAAGCAAGATTTGTCATATGAGATAGAATCTCACATGATTCCTTCAATACTTCTTCAATTGATTTATTATGCTGATCGATAATCATGGTCAATTGCTGCTTGATGGTTTCATCAACATCATTTGAATCACGAAGATTCTTAACATAATAACGATATCCTTCAGAAGAAGGAACTCTTCCTGAAGAGGTATGAGTCTTCTCTAATAGGCCTCGTTGCTCTAATTCAGCCATCTCATTGCGGATCGTCGCAGAAGAATAAGGAAGCTTATAGGTTTCAATAAGCGTCTTAGATCCAACTGGAGTCGCCGTCTTGATGAAAGATTCAACGATGTACTTTAAGATTAAGTCTTGTCGAGATAAGGTCATCTCTCCTCCTTCTAGCACTCATTATTTCTCGGTGCTAAAGGTATTATAGACAATCATTTAGCACTGTCAATACATTATTGCTAATTTTTATCGTTTTTTTAAAATAATAATTTTCTTAGATAAAAATCAATTATGAAAAAATTATCTTTATTTAATCTTAAATATCCATCTTCTATTATTAATTCATTATTATTAATTAATGGTCTTAATACATCTTCTTTAGCTATAAGAAAATCTTCATGAAATTTATTTTGATACTTTTTTAAATCTAAGCCGTGTTCAAGGCGAAGAGACAACATTACTTCATAAAACTTTTCTATATCGTTAGTTACTATCTCTTTATAATCATCAAATTGATTATTTAAATATTTAGTTAATGATTTTGTGTTTGTATATCTAATTTTATCAATATAAGATGAAGCACCTAAACCAACTCCTCCATACTCTAGATTGTTCCAATAGATTAAATTATGTTTTGATTCATAACCATGAAGAGCAAAATTAGATATTTCATAACGATAGAAGCCTGCCTTAGCTAAGTAATCGACAATCGTTTTATAAAATAAAGCTTCATCATCTTCATTTAGAGCTTCATAGCCTTGATTATAAAGCTTAGAAGAAGGAGAAACTTCTAAACAGTAAGTAGAAATATGCTGAACATTAAGAGAAGCAAACAATTTTAAATCTTCTATCAGCTCATCTAGAGTTTGACCATTGAATCCATAAATTAAATCAATATTTATATTATTGATTCCCTGATCATTAAAAGCAGCAATCAACTCTTTTATCTTTGAATAAGATGATTCTCTTTCAATCAACTTTAAATATTTTTGATTAAAGGTTTGGACTCCTAAAGATACTCTTTTAACTCCTAATTCTTTTAATAATTTAATTTTATCTAAGGTGATATCTGGATTAGATTCAATGGTAATATAACTATCTTTAACTTGATAAGGTTTAATCATATTAAATAGGTTAGTTAATTCATCTAACGATAAAGAGGTGGGCGTGCCACCTCCAATATATATTGATTTAAAAGAAAAAGAATCGTATTTTTTAAGTTCGATCTCTAATGATTTTAAATATCTTAAAACAAAGTTTTTTGAATAGAAAACTTTGCAAAAAGAACAATAAGAACAGATATATTGACAAAAAGGAATATGAATGTATAGTCCTTCTTTAGTTATCTTTTTTGTCATCTTCGTCTTGTTTCTTTTTGAATTGAGAATTGAATTCTTCTTGCTTTTTCTCTTCTTCGACATCGACTAAGATTCGATCTAGGTTATCTTTAGCGATTTTCTCTTCATCTTCCTTTTCATAATCGGTCAATCCTGGAATATATTTTCTAAGTAAAAAGACCGTTAAGCCGATGATCGCGAATATACCGATAATTAATAAAATCCACCACCAGGAAGTACCTTGTAACGTATTGATCATTTTGTTTCCTCCTTTTCCCTTATAACTGGGGTATATATAAATTTATTCTTCTGAGCTTCTTTTTTGTAAAGTCCTAAATCAGCAAGATTATCCATTGAAGTTCTCGCTGTTTCATAGGCTACATTCATCTCTTTTTTGTATTGAGCGATGGTATAATATTTACCGATCGTGCAATGCGAAGCATAGAACTGAGCTTGCAATGGCTTTAATGTAGGATACATCTCGCAAAGGGAAGAAGCTACTAAAGATATTTCTTTTTCATCTAATCCTTGAGGGATGGTCGGTAATGAAACATTCCTTTCAAACGGTAATTCTTTAGTATAAGATTCATTATTATTAACCGAGGTCGATTTCTTAGAAATCTCAAATGATAGATCAGCCTTTTCAATAAAGAATTTTTCTAAAGAATTTTCAACTATAGATATTATCTCATTAATAAAATAAGTTAAATCTAAGCTTAGTTCAGAATCAATAAATGCCTTTTGTAATTTAGGATTAGTTTTATAAGAAAACATATCATCTTCTAAAGTTAATAAGAAAACGATAATCTTATAATTTTTATCTCCTAATAAATATTTAAATAAGAATAAAGTTATCTCTTCATTAAAATAATCAAAAGGTACGATATAGGAAAAATAAAAATATAAAACTATAGCCTTGAGAAGAGGAAATTCATCATCATTATTTAAATATAACAATAAATCTTGAATCATCTCGTTTAATTTCTCTAGCGGCGCGGCATCATAATGCTTACCTTCGATAGAATGCTCATTTAAATCAACTAATTCAATTTGTCTTAAAAGCTCATCATCATAAATATCTCTTCTGATAAACTGAGAATAGATTTCCTTTAAAAAAGAAAAATTAACCGTGTTAGAAGAAGAAAAAATAAAGCTCTTAATCAAATTTAAATAATTTCTTAAAGATTTAAATTCCTGAGGAATCTCAAGAGTGGTTTTATAAATTAAATCGTTTATTTGCTCATCTGAGATAGTTAAAGAATTAATCGAAGCGTATTTTCTTCCGATAAGTAACAGCTGCGAAGCTACTAGCTCTTGTTGATCTTCTCTTTTAAGAGAAGAAAAAGAAATCATCATCGAAGTCAACCTTCTCTCTAATAAGACGATCTTCTTCATCAACGAAGGATTTAAAGTATAGGAAAAGAAGCGGTTCTCCGCGGATTTTAATTCTAAATTTATCGAATAAAGTTTCCGATACGAAAGAACTTTTTCAAAGATATTATCGATTGAGGAAGTCTTTAGCTCCTCCATGATTTGCTCCTTGGTTAAATAGCTTTCGTCGGTGAATCTTCTTGCAAAATCCCTTTCCATATAAACCTCGAGAATATTTTAAAGTAGGATGAAAAATATTTAAATAAAAATTACTAAATTTCTACTAAAACTATTCTTCATCATCATTGAAGCTGAGGACTGACATGAAGGCTTCTTGAGGGACCTCAACATTTCCAACTGCCTTTAATCTCTTTTTACCTTCTTTTTGTTTCTCTAAAAGCTTTTTCTTTCTAGAGATATCTCCTCCATAGCACTTAGCTAAAACATCTTTCCTAACGGCTTTAATATCCGCGCGGGCTATAATCTTGCCTCCTATTGAAGCTTGAACTGGAACCTCAAATTGTTGACGAGGAATCAAATCCTTCAATTTTCTAACAATCTGCAATCCTCGATTATAGGCAAAATCTTTATAGACGATGATGCTTAAAGCATCGATTGGATTTCCATTAAGCAATATATCCATCTTAACTAATTTAGATTCAATATAACCATCAAGCTCATAATCAAAAGAGGCATAGCCTTTTGAATATGATTTAAGCTTATCAAAGAAGTTATAAACAATCTCAGAAAGAGGTAATTTATAAGTTAATTTAACCCTGACATCATCTAAATACTCCATATCAACATAGATTCCTCTTCTTTCTTGAGAAAGAGTCATGATAGGACCTATATACTCTTTTGGAGTGATAATTGAGGCTAAAACAATCGGCTCTTCAATTCTTAAGACATAGTTCATATCTGGCATCTTCGATGGATTATCAAGTTCAATCATCTCTCCATTAGTTAAATAGACATGATAGATGACGCTTGGCGCGGTTAAAATTAGATCGATATTGTATTCTCGTTCTAATCGTTCTTGAATCACATCCATATGAAGCAAGCCCAAAAAGCCGCATCTAAAGCCAAAGCCTAAAGCTTGAGATGTCTCTGGTTCAAAATATAATGATGCATCATTTAATGATAATTTTTCTAAAGCATCCTTTAAATCTTGATATTTTTTAGAATCGCAAGGATAAACTCCTGAATAAACCATCGGATTCATCTTTCGATAACCATCTAAAGGTAGAGTTGCCTCATGCTCAATAGATGTAATCGTGTCCCCTGGCATGACGTGACCAATTTCTTTAATTGACGCGGCCACGTAACCGACTTCTCCTGCATAGAGAGTATCAACTTTTTCTTCAGCCGGTCTTCTTATTCCTAATTCAGTAACTTCATAAGTATAGCCATTTGACATCATCTTGATATGGTCGCCGACTGATAAGGTTCCTTCTTTGACGGTGATTAAAGCTACCACGCCGCGATATGAATCATAGAATGAATCAAAGATTAGAGCTTGCAAAGGATTATTAACATCACCTTTAGGGGAAGGAATCTTATCAACAATTTCCTCTAATACTTTATCGACATTCAATCCAGTCTTCGCGGATACTGGAACAGCTTCATCGCATGGTATTCCAATTATCTCTTCAATCTCCGAGCAAGTTTTAGCAAAATCCGCGGATGGTAAATCAACTTTATTTATAACTGGAACTATCTCTAAATTATTATCGATAGCTAAATAGACATTAGCTAAGGTTTGAGCTTCCACGCCTTGAGTAGCGTCAACCACTAATAAAGCTCCTTCGCAGGCGGCTAAAGAACGGGAGACTTCATATGAAAAGTCTACATGACCCGGGGTGTCGATTAAGTTAAAGAGATAATCCTCACCATTTTTAGCATGGTAATTTAAAGAGACAGCATTAAGCTTAATTGTGATTCCTCTTTCTCTTTCAAGATCCATGCTATCTAGAATCTGATCTTTCATCTCTCTTTTAGTTATCGTTCCCGTCAACTCTAAAATTCGATCAGCGAGAGTTGATTTCCCGTGATCGATATGCGCGATAATTGAGAAGTTTCTAATGTGTTTTAAATCGTATTTCCTCATAAACAAATCTTATTTATTTTAGTCGTTAAACCGTTGTTATATCAATAATTTTTTTATTCATTTATTAAGGTCTTATTTAAACTGATTATAGAATCTAATTAATTTAGCCTTAATTTCATCGCTAGAATGGACTAGTTCATAGTCTTGATATAATCCTTTAAATAAATCTCTGTATTTGCTAGTAACAAATCTTTCATCGATAAATAATAAGGCTCCATAATCATCGAGAGTTCTAATTAATCTTCCTGAAGCCTGCATCACTTTATTCTTTCCAGGATTAACATAAGCAAAATCATAGCCATTAACATTTTGTTTGTTGTAATAATTTTTAATTAAATCTCGTTCAAAAGAAATCATCGGTAGACCAACTCCTACCACGATGACTCCGATTAATTTATCGTTAGTCAAATCGATTCCTTCAGCAAATGATCCTCCTAAGACAGCAAATCCAACAGTTGAGCTAGTTGGATTAGGCTGATAATTTTTTAAAAATTCATTTTTCTTTTCTAAATTCATATCTCTTTCTTGATAGATTAATTTTTCAAAAGTTGCTTCATAAACCTTTTTAACCTCTTCTAAGTACTGATATGAAGGAAAGTAAACTAGATAATTTCCTACTTTAGAAGAGATGAATCCTTTGATCGATTCTGCGATTTTTAAATATGAAGATTGTCTATCTTTATATTTAGTTGAGATATTATCTTGAATTAATACTTTAATTTGATCTTTAAAAAATGGGGAACTAACCTTTAAATAAGGAGTATTTTCATCTCCACCTAAAGTCTTTATATAATAATCAAGAGGAGTTAAAGTCGCTGAAAAGAATATTCCTCCTCGAAGCTTAGAAATTGTTCCTTTAATTAATCTTGACGCATTTAAGCATTTTATGACTAATTGAATGTGACCACCTTCACTTTTTGAATAATAGACAAAATCATCATTTACATATTCTTGAATCTTTGTAAACCGATAAACCATCCTAAAGCAATCCGTGAGTAAAGAAGTCACTTCTACTTCTTTTTTATGATCTTTTAAGAAATTTTGTAAACCTATATATAAATCATCTAAATAAGAGGAAAAGTCATTAGCAAATCCGTTTTCATAAACAACATTATTATTAGATATGTATAAATCTAGATACGATATCATCTTAGTGATTTTCTTTTTTAAAGATGGAGCCTTAACTGATTTAAGCTTCTTTTTAGTTTCAAGCAAAACATTATTATCAAGCGAGCAAGAATACATCTCTTTAATTCTCTCAGAAAGATTATGGGCTTCATCGATTAAAACAAAATATTTAGTTTCATCCTCATCGAAAAATCTTTTTAAGTAGACTAAAGGATCAAAAACATAATTATAATCACAGATGATGACATCGCAGTAAAGAGAAAGATCTAGTTCAAATTCAAACGGGCATAGTTCTTGACTGTAGCAATAGGATAATATCTTCTCTTTAGAGAAGTTTTTTTCTTTTAAGAGCATCTCTTTTAGAGAATCTCTTAACTTAGAATAATAGTTTCTTGCAAACTTACATTCCTCAGGATTACATTTTGATTCATCTAAAGGACACATCTGCTCTCTAGAAGAGAGGACGATAGAATGGCAATCTAAACCATGATCTATCAAAGTTTCCATCGCATCATAGGCTACTATCTTAGTTTGATTCTTAGCCGACAAATAGAATATTTTTTCATTGATATCGTCTTTAAATGTTTTAATTGAAGGGAACAAGCTAGACATAGTCTTTCCGATTCCCGTTGGAGCCTCAAAGAAAAATATCTTTCCATCCTTACAAACTTGATAAACATATTTAGCAATCTCTCTTTGTCCCTTACGATATTCTTTATAAGGAAAGGTTAAATTACTAGCCGATTCATTCCGTTTACGATGAAATTCTTCAATAAGATTATAAAAAACTAAATACTCTTGGATGATTTCTAATAATCTTTCTTTTAATTCCTCAAAGGTAAAAAGAAAGTTTTTAATCATCTTTTTCTGTCTTATATCAGTTTCATCATCTTCTTCAACTTGAGAGATATAAGTTAAACGAATCCCAACGAGAGAATAATTCTTTTCTAAAGCAAGCATATAAGCATAGCAAATCGCTTGACCTAAATGCCAAGAACCATGTCGAGAATAAAATTCATCTAAAGAGGTGTTACAAGATTTAATTTCATCGATGATATCATAATTCTTATCATGGATGATTCCATCCGCGCGTCCCTTTAAATTGAATCGATATTCTTTATAATCTATCGTTCCTTTTAACTCTACTTCCGATTCATAATTTCCTTGTTGGATTGATTGATATCTTAAATGAATCCTAGTTCCTTCTTGCATGGTTTCTTGATTGAAGGTTCTAGAATCAATATCACCTTGTCTTAAGACAAAATCGACTAAATCATGAACTGAAAGATTGACCTCTATTTTATCCATTTATATTTAATCAATAATCTCCATTTTTTCAATGATCACCTTAGTAAGAGGATAATCAAAACGATTAGTTTTAACCGAGGCTATCTTATCAACTGTATCCATCCCATTTATCACTTTTCCAAATGAGGCATAAAGTCCATCTAAATAAGGACAATCCTGATGGCAAATAAAGAATTGAGATGAAGCTGAATTATAATCATTAGCCCTAGCCATCGATATAACTCCTCTTTTATGAGATAAATTATTGTTTACTCCGTTTTCCTTAAATTCACCCTTAATTGTTTTATCGCTTCCTCCAGTTCCGTTACCTAAAGGATCGCCACCTTGAATCATGAAGCCTTTAATAATTCTATGAAAGGTTAGATGGTCATAAAAACCTTCCTTGACTAATTTAATAAAATTATCAACTGTTTCTTTTGCGTTTTCTCTATCTAATTCAATATCGATAATTCCATAATCTAATACATGTATTCTAACCATAAAGCCTCCTCAAACTGAGGATATTATAAAATGTTTAGAGCATAAATTCTTATTTTTAGGATAATTATTTTCTTTTTAAATATTGTTTTAATTCATTGATAACTAAAATATCCGCGGGCAAGAAATCATATTTATCAATCTCATCTATATCGATGAATTTCGCTGCTTCATGCTCTTTTAAAACTAAAGAAGGAGAAATTAACGAACAAATATAACTATGCATAGTTAAATGAAAAGTAGGGTAAGAATATTCAATTGTATTTAAAAAATGTTCGATTTTAATTTTAGCTTCTAATTCTTCTTCTATCTCTCTTTTTAAAGCATCTTCTTTAGTTTCATTAGCTTCAATTTTCCCTCCTGGGAATTCCCATTTATCTTTAAATTCTCCATATCCTCTTTGAGTTATGAAGATTCGATTATCTTTAAGAATAATCGAAGCGACCACCTCTATATTTTTCATACATCTCCTTAATCTTTAAAAGTTAAATATTCATAGATATCTTTTCTAACTGTCTCATTGATCTTAAAAATGAATCTAACAAAATTATATTCTTTCATCATTCCATTTTTATCCTTTATTTGCTTTTTAAAATCTTCATAAGAAAGAATCGTAACATCGCCTAAAAAATAAAATTCATTATCTTTAGAATCAACTTTTCTTCTTACAAAGAATAATATTTTTCTACCCTTATTATAAGCATCAATAATATCTTTTATCTGCCCTTTAGATGAATAGCAATTAAATCTTGATATCCAAATAAAAGTATTTTCATCAATAAATTTATCTTCATAGTTTGTTGGATCAAATTCATCTTTATCCTTATGATAATCTACAAAAAGAGGAATAACATTACAGTCATCATAATTTTGATATCCGTTAACCGTCATCTCAATATCGACATTTTTATTTATGATTCTAGATACATCAAATCTAGAGTATCGTTCGTGTAAAACGAAACGGAAAGTATCATCATATATATTATCTTTATATTTTGTTTCATATTTATAAAGTCCAGATTCAACAGTTTGCCAAAGGATATCAACAAAGTCTTGGTTATCTAAAAGCTTTAAAAATTCATTTTCGACAATTATTTGATTATTTTTTATGGTAGCTATCTTATTAACATTTATTCCATTAGAATAAGTTCCCTTAAAGAAGGCATTTAAATAACTTATTAAGTTTTTAGATACATTAAAGATATTATAATTTTTTAGTAAAGATAAATAATCATCATAATCTCCTCGCATTAAGATGCATTTTAACAATAAAAGATCTTCTACTTTTCTACCGTTAACTAATCCTCTAAAAAGATACTTATCAAATCTTTCCTCATCAAGAGATAAATTAACTTTATAATCTTTTTCAACCTTACGTAAAAATAGATAGTAAGTATTATAATTATTTTTAGCTGCCTTAATTGAATCAGATGAAATCTTTGAAGATTTATCTATTTCAATCAATCTAGGAATTCTCCCTAATTTTTGTTTTAAGATTATATATTCTTCTTTTAAAACATTTAAAGAAGAAATATTGCTAACGCAGATGGATTTTAAGATCTTTTGTCTAGCAATCTCATCAAATTGAATCGTTGAGTTATGATATAAAGTGATGTTTTGAGTCCTCTCTACTAAGAAATCAACTGAATCCATCTTATAAACGAAAGAGGAAGGAATTAAATAATTAGTTTTGTAATTCCCGATGAAATCGAGAATCACTAAACGATCCTTATTATTATATTTACGTAATCCGCGACCTAATTGCTGAATAAAGATGATTGATGATTCAGTAGGACGGAGAAAAATAACTTGGTTAACTTCAGGAATATCGATTCCTTCATTAAAGATATTTACAGTTATTATGTAATCTAAATAATCATTAGGATCTTTTAAATCCTCTCTTTTTAATCTTTTGATTGTTTCGATTCGTTCACTTTGAGAAGTTTCTCCATCGATAAACTTGGCCTTTTTATTTAAAGCATTTAACTTGATAGCTAATTCTACGCCAAATTTTCTTTTAGGGACGAAAATTAACCCTTTTAAATAATCTCCAGAGTAACCATAGTAATCAGACATCTTTATTATATGCTGCGCGCGTTCATCGCTTACTATTTCATTAAAAGAACCTTCTTGCTCTAATCCATTTGCAAATATATCAGTTATTCCAAAATAGTCAAAAAGAACCAGCATATCATTATTAAGAGCTTCATCTAGACGAATCTCATGAATTATATTATGGTCAAAAAGATCATAGAGATCATATCCATCCATTCGATCCGGAGTCGCGGTCATGCCAAATAAGAATTTAGGATTAAAATAATTAATAATATCTTGATAACGGTTTTCTCCAACTTTATGAACTTCATCGATTATAACAATATCAAAATGATCTTTATCCCATAATTCCAGATTTTCCTTTTTAATCATCAGCGCGTGAGTTGCAAATACGATATCCGCGTCACGATTAAAACTATCTTTTGTGTTTCCAGAGAATAGACTCATAGAATATTTATCACCTAAAACTTTTTGATAAGATATCATCGCTTGAAGTAGAATCTCTTCCCGATGGGTGATATAGATTATTTTTTTAGCTTTAAATTCTAAATATTTAATAGCAAAAGCAGAAGCATAAGTTTTACCAGTTCCTGTCGCGGCTATTAAAAGACCTCTTTTTTCTCCGTTTATTATTAACTCATTTAATCGCTTATAAACCTCAATTTGCATTTGATTAGGTTCAATTATAGTAATTTCGTCACTGCTCACATTGTCGCGTTTAGCTTTTTCTAGATTATATTTTTTTCGATAAGTATCGATAAATTGCTGATTTAAAGATAAAGCCCTATCAAATAACCTTTGAAATTCTTCTAATACTTTATTAACTACTTCTCCTTTTAAAGAGGATATAGTTAATAAATTCCATTCAAAGTTAGTCATCAAAGCATTTCTAGTAATATTAGATGAACCGATTAAAGCCTTTATAATACCTTGACTATTATATTTAAAGATATAACCTTTCGTATGAAATCCTGATTTCAAGTCATCATCGCAGTCAATAATTTTGGTTTCAATATTATCAAATTTAAATAAAAATTCTAAAGACTTAGGGTCAGTAAAGTTTAAATAATTCGTGGTTAAGATTTTTCCTTTAACCTTTTTTAAATTAACTTCATATAAAGCTTCTTTTAACGTAGATAATCCTGAATCAGTTATAAAAGCAACTGAGAAGAAAAACTCATCACCATCTTTTAATTCATTCAAACAATTGACGATATTCTTTAAAACATTTTCATTATTATTCTCATCATTATAAATAAATTTATGGGTGTAAGTTTTATCTCCATTAATATTTTTATCTAAATATGATTTATATAGACTATCTATAAATATAGCTTGTTCTTGATCAAATCTTTGGCCCATAACGATTACCCTTCATCAATCAGATTATCTGTTTTATAACTTAATTGAAATAAAATTCAGATTATTTTTAATATTAAATAAGATGATGATAAAAAATTAATGACTATATCAATTTGATCCATTTTAAAAAAACAATTCAAAATAAAAAAGTGGTCGGAACGACGAGATTCGAACTCGTGACCCCTACCTCCCGAAGATAGTGCCCTACCAAACTGAGCTACGTTCCGACAACGATTTTATTATATTAAAATTTCTAAAAATGTCTATATTACAACGATAAAAAGCGCGGCAAAACCGCGCGAAAGAAAGAAGATTTTATAAACTTATTAATAATATAAAAGAAGAGAAAGAACTAATAAATAAACGTATATAAAATTTAAATAAATTCTTCTTTTTATATTAAATAATTAAGCAATTTTATCTGTGATTTCTAGAGAGAATGTTAATTGTAAGTTAAAGCTTGTAACTCTTTCTAATTCTGTAACCATAGCATCATATTGAGCATATGATTGAGGTTTCTGAACATAAGAGAACACTAAAGGAATTTCAATTGAGGTATGTTCACCATCTAATTGTCCTGTAACTTGATTCTTCTCTTCATTTACTTCAACATAAGTACTTACTGTACCATCAGTAATAGCAAGATCAATTGTGTAATCAAAATTAAACATGCTAAATGAGGTTGAATCATAATGTTCAATTTGAACATCAAGAACAGTTTTAGTAATTACAGCATCTTCAGCGTCATATACTGAAATTCCTGCATCAGGATTAGTCATATTAGCGACTCCACCTTGATCTAAATAAAGTGAGAAGGTAGTATCTGTAAGAGTTAATTTATAACCATCGATTGCTGGAGCAGGTTCAATAGTTCCAGTTAAATTATTAACAATAGGTTCAACTGTAAAGACAAAAGCTGAAAATCCGGATCCAACGATTAAAGCTGATCCTAAGATAGGTAGCATAGCTACTAAAAGTTTTTTATTCATATTTACTCCTTCAAATAAATTAAATTATTAAGCTCAGGCACGATCAGAAATAGTAATAGATGCATCAAAAGTAAGCTCTACAGCATTAGTAAGTCCAGCATAATAGCTGCTCATACTATTATATGTAGAAGCATCAGTTGGTTTTTTATCAGTCGCATAATGGAATACTTTTCCATCATCAGCAGTTGCATCTAAAGTGAAAGTGAAAACGTCTCCACTGTATGTGTAAGATAGATTACCCTCTGTAACTTTCACGCCACTTTCTTGTAATTTAATACCAGAACCGGAAATACTTCCACTGCTTCCATTAGCTAAAGTAATGTAAGTTTCACCTTTAGTTATAGAAAGAGAGTATTCTAAGGTAATATCATAAAGACTTAAATTAATGTTAGCATCTTTAGTCAAAGTGAAAGTGAATGCATCATCGTCATTATCTAAAGATGAACTAATTCCTGTAGCAACCTCAGTGTTATTAACTCCACCTTGATCAAGCGTTAATGTGAAATTTGTAACACCACCTGTCCATTCAAATTCCATTGTTTCAACAATGTCAGTTACTTTGACAGTTCCATTTAATTTTTGTTCTAAAGCAGCTGAGTTTGTAAACACCCATGCAGAGTAAGCGGATCCTACCATTACAACCGCGCCTAGTAATGGAAGTAATGTGATTAATAATTTCTTTCTCATCTTAATTTCCTCCTTGTTTAATACGTTTAATGAAAAAGTTCTTTATGTTAAATCGGATACCGATTTTAACCAAATTAATTTCTAATATTAGAATCATCAGATTCTATATCAGTATTTTCTTCGTTTGAAGACTTATCAATTGTAGATTTATCTTCACTTTGTTCGTCAGTTGAAACTTCATAAACATCATTAGTTGATTCACTATTTAAATCAGCTTCAGTCAATATTTCTTCGTTAGAAGATTCGTCATCAGTTGGTTCAACTATCGTTTCTTCTTGATCAGATGAATCATCGTTCGTTGTTTCACTTTCTGATTCATCTTCTATTGATTCAACAGTATCTTCTTGAGAATCATTTACTGATTCATCATTAGAATTTAATGTCTCTTCATCCTGAGATACTTCATCAATAGTATTTTCAAAATCATTAATTGAATCATTATCTAGTGATTCATTATCAATATTGTCATTGGCGTCTTCAGCCGTTACATCATTTTCATTTAATTCTAGTGCTTCTTCACTTAATGAAATATCTTCTAATGAATCTTCAGCTTCATTTAATTTATCGCCTTCAATGATCTTTGATTCTTCTTTAACTAATCCATTGTCACGAAGCATCATATCGATTAAATTCTTAGCTCTCTTGAGAGATAAATCGGATCTAATTCTAAAGTAGATAGGTACCTCAGAATATTTAATCTTGTTATCCTCTTTGACATGAAGTATCTCACGTTGAACTTCTAATAAATCTAGTTTAATATGCATGATTAATGACTTACCACGAATCGTTAAAACCACATATTTAACTCTCTTTTTACGATAAGTATCGCAGGAATTAGAAACTCTAGAACGAAGTCCATTCATTAATAAATAGTTTTTAAGAATATAATATTTACTTTGTAAAGCTTCATCCGCGCGAGCTAATCTTTCTTTAAAGGTATAACGCTTTTCCTCTTGTTCAATTAATCTAGAGTCAATTAAATCATCTAAAACTTCAACTAATGGAATAACTGCTTTTTGATGAACCTCATCGATTCGATTCAAAGTGTTATAGTCAATATTAGGATAAATCGCTACTTTTCTAGCTTCGATATGTTTGCTTAAAGCCATATCAAATAAGTCATAGATAATAATTAACAATATAGCTAAAGTAAAAGTGATAATTCCTATGTTGCTTCTAACATAATTGATAGTTAATCCTAATCCAAAGTTAGAATAGCCATTATATTTACAAACTAATTGATCGATAGTTAAATTACGTTCCTCGGTGCTAGAAGTAAGGTTAGAATCACCTCTTAAAGTGTATAAAGTCTCACCGTCTTCTCCAACATCAATAGCGATGATTCTATGGATGATTAATTGATCATTGTCATTATAGTAGCCGACTATATCATATTGAGAAAGGTCATCTTCGCTTTCAATAGGAGTGACTCCAATAAGTGACATAGGAGCAATTTGGTCATCTAAATTATTATCAAATAGATAAGTATTGTTTTCATTTTTCTCTTCCATTGAACCAGTTTGAATTACTACATAAGCTGTATCGCCTAGATAGAATAAATCACCTTGGCTTCTTACATAGATAGAAGTAGCCATAATTCCGATGAAAACTAAAGCAAAGATAAATAAGATTACATTAAAGATAGCCCTAAAGAAACTATGCATTTTCTTGGTTTTCTCAGCATGAGAAGATATTGAATAGAAAGTATCATATTTTTTTCTCTTAGAAAGGTGAACATTATTAATAAACTCATCATTATTTTTAAAATATGATTTGTGTTCTAAATGAACATCTTTATTAATATTTTGATCTTCTAATTCGTTATCAATGCACTTTTTATAATAGTTAAAATAAATAGCAAAAAGACTAACCAATGTTATAAAGAGCAAGCAAATTACTACGACAGAAATCGTAAATGAGATATTTTCAATTTTTTGTACTGATGAAAGTGTTATAAACATAAAATACCCCCTTTAAGCACTTGGCTTATCGCAAACTACAAATATATAGTTCTTATCAACGACGAAATCTTGATAATTTTCTAATGTTATATATCTTCCAGATACATATTCCATTAAACATTGATTATTATTATCTAGCTCTTGAATGTATTGACCCAAAGTTCCTTGAGTACCAGCACCGCTATCGTTTAAGAAATCCATAGTAGATGAAAGTCTAGTTCCTTGAGAAAGATTCCATATTCTTCTACTATATCCTTCATCACCATCCAAGTAATTTGGATTAATTCCACTAGCATCTTGATAAACTATGTCATTTTCAGAATCATAAATATTGATGAACAAATCATTAAATTGATATGCATAAAGAGTGATGCTGGCCGGCTTTGATTGCACGTTATTAGAAAAATCATATCGGTTATTAGTATCACCAAATGAAAATGGATCATAACTTACTTTAATATATAGATTATATGTTCCTGAATTATTGTATATTTCACTATCATCATTGGTTTGATAAAGCCTTGTGCCATTCGTGGATCCATCATCATTATATTCAGGTGCTTTAATTAACGAATCTGACAAATAATATTCTTCGTTTGGTGTCTCACCTTCATAACCAACAATAATTGTCGGCCATCCTGTACCTATATTTGTATCATCATCAGTTTGCAATTGATACGTCATTCCGTCTTCAGGCAACAACTGAACAGCAAATTTGTTATTTTCAATCACATTTTGAACACCATTATATTCAAATTCTGTACTAGTAGTTGGATCTAAATATACATCTCGTAAAATATAGTCGTTTTTTTGATCGCCCATACCAACACGAGTGAAAATGCTATCAGAATACCTATATGAATAAGTTCCAGTTGTGCCTCCAAGCAATCTAGGTTCAAATAATCTCTCATAGACAATATAATATTGCCTCGAAAAATAGTTGGAACGCCACCCATCTTGTATTCTACCACAAACTAAATCAGATAGCCGGACATCATAAATATTAACGTTGTAGTCTTCACTATTAGCTAATGCGTAATTAATTTTATCTATTTCTCCTGCATTAATTTCTTTAGCATCTCTAAGCTGACCATAATTATCATATTCATCAAACCATCCTCCTCCTACACTACCGATAGAAGAATCATCATTATTTGACTTAACAATAATATAAATATTATATCGACCAGACGAAATGCCTAAGTTTAATAAATGTTCGCTATATACATTATAATTATCACTACTTGAATTAAGATTTGAATTATAATAAATATGCTCGTATTGGTTATTATTCATGCTCATTCCGCTAGTTGGTGAGACTCGAGGATAAACCCAGTCAGGAGTTTCATAACTTGTTGGATCTGAAGATAAATAATAGGTGTAGTTTTGATATTCCTCTGCATCGAAAACATAATTTGTTATCGAATAAACATTAAATTTATCACCAACGGCTCGTTGTACTTCAGAAGTTAATTCACCTTCATAAGCTGCATAACCTAAAAGTTCTTTTTCATCTTTACTATCTACGCTATAGAAAGACATTTCATCTTTAATATTATTTGTCGATAAATTAATGTAATTTTTACCAATAGTATAAACTGGATAAAAGAATAAACAATTTTTTCCATCAATAGGTACAGAAAATTCATCATAAATTTCTAAAAGAGAATTAGCATAAAATGATGTGAATTGTTTTGTACTATCACTCATACTATATGTAGAAGGATAATATCCCTCAACTTTATATCCCGTTGTTGTCTCAGTTGACTCTGAGTTGTTATCAAGTCGGAAATTTCCACTTTGCAATTGATTAGAAGTTGGCCAATTACTTACATTATTTAATGCATATACAGGTTCAGCAAAAGGAGTATAGCATAAGAAACTTATATCGTAAGCGCTGGTGCTACTACTAGCATGATCATAAATATTTAAGGTTCGTGGTTCACCTATTTCATCAAGTTGTAGCAATGATATTTCAGCTACGTTTTCAATTTTTTTGAAGTAACGGTTATTGTCTTCATTAATATCATTAGTTAATAGATTGCCACTTCCATCATAGAAGGCTCCAAAATGAGCGTTTTGAGCATTCATTGTCGTTTCGATATTTTGATAATAATAACGATTTTCATCAAACGATACACCACGTTCAACCGACTGAGCCATAAAATATACATCGTAGTATTTAGTGCCAGTAGTTCCGGTATCACCTTGCTCGCCAAAAACAGCATTTTGTCTAATCGGATCGGCTCTAGTTGGAACATCACTAATCTCCGTAGATGTATTCGTGTCACCAAAATAGAAATCCGCGTATCCAAAAGAGACTAACGTTCCTAAAGATAACACAGCTAGTAAGAGGACAAAGAAATACTTTTTAAAATAAAGTTTCATTAGTTATTACCTCCTATATTACTGATTGATAAATTTAAAGAAACAGTTATAGAGCAAGTGCAATTTTCACAATTATTAATAAAATCTCCATATGAAGCAGAATCTAAAGGCTTGCTTCCATCGATCCAGTGATAAATAGGAGTAATATCCAAATTTAATCCAGAATCACTTTGAGTTTCCATAATTTGTTCATAACTTAAAACTAAGTTTTTTAGAATTGTTTCTTCTTCACCAATTCTAAATCCTTGAGGATCTAGATAATCACTGTAATCAAAAGAACAACCATCAACATTAACGATATTTGTACTTATCGAAAAAGTGATTTCCGTATTGGTTACATATGGTACATCTTTAAAATTAAGATGAAGAGATGGCATAAAAGTTATTCCTTCTTCATTTGAAGTAACTTGTTGCTCATTTCCTTCTTCAAAAACAATTCTTAAATCATGGTAAAGATTATCATCCCAAGAATAAGTAATTGTTCCTAATGAATCGTAATAAGGTTTAACGTCGACACTTTGAGAATATATTCTTTCATCGATAGTATATTCACCATTAAGAAATCCCCATAATGAAAAACCAGTTGCAATCAAAGTTGATGAAGCAACTAATGGAATAAATATAGCAATTATAGTTCTTTTAAGTCTCAACATTTACCCCTCGCTGTTGGAAATAAAAGTTAGCAAAACATTTTACCCCACTTCTTTTCGCGAACTTAAATTACTATAACCCCCCCCCGTCGTCAAGACGTCATTAAAAAAAAGAACATTAAATTGTATAAATTTGCGAAAAATATTGAATTTTGCAGGGTTTTACTGTGCAAAAATGAATTTTTTGATTATTATTTTTCAATTGTATTTAACGTTTTAATAGTAAAAAACTAATTATTAATAATGATTATATAGCTACCATGTAGAATAGAAACGAACTGATCACAAAGGTGAAAATACTAGCTAAAGAAACAAAGTTAACAATCTTAGAAAAGCTAATCATTCTAGATGATTTTATTAATAATTGATTATCGCTTGTGATAATAGGTGTTTTTCCTTCACTAATTGAAGTTAGATTATCATCATGAATCTTTTTTCTTTCTAACATGAATTCATCAATCAAATCAATTTGTCGACCGATAAAATAAACGCAAGGTAAGATGATAGGGACTATATATCTAAAGTCCATCGAGCAACCAAATGGCATCGATATTTGTAAATAGATAAATAAGATGGCCATTCCTCCAATTATTGATAAGAAAGCTCCATCTTCAAAATGGAATTTCTTTTTATAGATAGAGTAGATGATGAATATGAACATCATGAAATAGACAAAATAAATGCTAATTAAGGAGATTAAACCAAATCCTTCTCCGTTATAATAGGCAAATTCACCGAATATTGAGGATTTTAAAGCGTAAGTAAATAAATTATAGTTATCTCCAGCATTACACCAGATAGAGAAGAAGTCAGTATAATAAAATGGTGATATAAATCTCATGATGAAGTTATAGAAACCGTTATTATAGATGATTCCTACATTATTTTCATCGTAATAAACTATATCATTAGGTTTATTAGTAAGCACCCAATTTCTAGAACCTATAAATAATGCTGAATTTAATCGATCGAAAACATAATTATATGGTAATCCATATACATTATGTAAATAGACGTTCCACCATAACCCTAGCGGCGCGCAGATCAATAAAAACGTCACGAATTGTAAGGTTAAATTAATAATTTTCTTTTTGTCTTTACTTAAGATAGTCTTGATATAGATGATAGTAAAGATAACTCCAATACCAAGACAGATGGTAGCTGAAGATAATTTGCTAGCTAAAGCTAAGCCGATAAATAAGCTAGTTAGAAGAATATCTAACCACTTCATGCCTTTAAGCAACCACTTAACAAAGAAATATAAGGCGATAAAAGAAAACATGATAGATATTCCATCGTTATTTAATTGACCTGACAATTGAGCTAGACGAGGAAATAAGGCTCCAACTAAGCAAGCAAAGATCTTAGCTTTATCTGATAAGGAAGTTAATAATATAGTCTTACAGATAAAGTAAGAAGATATAAACATATAAAAGCAGGCTAATATTTGACATGATGAATATAAATCTTCAGTTGTAGCTTTAAGAGATTCAACTGGGCATAAAGCATCAAAGATATGCATGAACACAGCTTGAACAAAAGCGTTGAATGGAGGGTGATAAAACTGATAGATAGTATTTTCATCTATATGGTGATCTGGTAGTTTCCATGTTTCATAGATTGCTAAAGCGTAATCATAATGCGCGTCATTATTAGTTGACCAAGTATCGTGCTGCCTAGTGTGACCTGAAGTATATAGTAGATAAGTTAAATGAACGATGAAAGCTAATATTAATATAAAGATGATGGTTCTTTTAAAATCCATCTTTTGTTTATAACGTAAATAAAAATAGCTAATAGAAGTTATAGCTAAAAGGACGCATCCAACGCATCTAGCGATTGCTCCATCATCAGTCATATAGACTCGATTCATCGGTTTAAAGATGATGTAGCAAACAAAAATAATGATGAAAGCTGCAACAAAAAGTCCTATTTCTTTAAGAATAATTAACTTATTATCTTTAAATAATTTAGAATTACTCTGATTCGTTTGATTCGTGATAATCTTGTTCAGTGTTAACGTTGAAGACATCATCTTTGCTCCTCTTTCCATCTAAGATGTTATCGATGCATACCATGCTAGATAGCATCGAATGATCCATATTATTGTAACGGTGCTGTCCATTTCTACCAACGCACCAAAGATTATCAATTGTATCTAAATATTTTCTAACTTTAGAAAATTCATTATATGAGCCAAAGTAAGCTGGATAGGCTTTCTTTACATGAAGCAAGCAGGAATCTAAAACATTATCTTTTGATTCAATTATACCCATTGAAACTAGTTCATCGATAGCAAAAGATATAAACTCATCATCTTTCATGTTCCACATCGAATCACCTTCATTGCAGAAATATTCTAATCCCATGAATACTGTGTTAATCGGATCTTTTACCATGTAAGGAGACCAATTATTAAATATTTGAATTCTACCCATTTTAACTGTTCTTTCTTGAACGTAAATCCAGTTATCAGGAACGATATTATTTAAAGTCTTAATTTTGGTTTTATTTTGAATTTTTAATTTGTTGATTAATAGTCCTACGGTTAAAAAATCTCGATATGGTAAAGTAGTTCCAACTTTATAGGCTTCATCTTCCACTTTATCTTCACCTATAGCAATTAAAAGATCCTTTATTGGCATGGATGAAATAAATTCATCTACTTTATAGACATGATTTTGATTAGTCTCTATAGAAACTATTCTATTATCTTCAATATTGATTTTATTAACATCCTCTAAAAAGATGATTTTACCTCCTAGAGAAAGGATCTCATCAGCCATTATTTCGTATAATTGACCAGGTCCTTTTTTAGGATATTTAAATTGTTCGATTAATGAAGTTTCTACTTTACCATTCTTTTTCTTAAATGGTTTGGTTATCGCGTTAATTAAAGTCTTGCCTAGAGATAGAGATTTTACTCTTTGAGCTCCCCAATCAGGAGCAAGTTGCTCTGGGCTTACTCCCCAAAGTTTTGTGGTATAATCTTCAAAAAATAATCTATAAAGAGGTTTACCAAAGCGATTAATATAAAAATCAGCGAGAGAATTCTCTTTTCGTTTATGAAGGCATGAAGACAAATATCCAACTCCGCATTGAACGGTTCTTATAAATCCCATATTAGTGAAGGTTTTAAGTTTTAAAGAGATAGGATAATCAAAAAACTTCTTCAAAAAATAGATTCTAGAAACTCTGTGACGAAGGAGCATGACTCGATCTTCTTTTTCAGGGTCTGGCCCATTAGGAGAATAATCTTTTTTATTATCTAATATTTTATCGTCAAATGCTGGTTTTCCTTGAATAGGCATCAAGAGATCCCATAATTCATTAACCCTTTCGTTTTTAGAAAAGAAACGATGGCCTCCGATATCCATTCGATTTCCTTTATAATTAAAGGTTCGAGATATTCCT
Source organism: uncultured Bacilli bacterium (assembly GCA_944332225.1). GTDB lineage: Bacteria > Bacillota_I > Bacilli_A > RFN20 > CAG-449 > CALVJO01. The sequence continues at coordinate 28,746 of CALVJO010000013.1, forward strand.
CCTACATAAGATTCTTTTTCGATAATGGTAACATCATAATCTTGACTTCTTTTTAACAAACTATACGCCGCGGTTAATCCTGATGGACCCGCGCCTACTATTACCACATGTTTTTTCATACTTCTCTCCTAAACTAAAAATATAATAATACTCTAGTTTTTGATTTTCATTAAGTTTGTTATTTTTCATTTTATATTATATAAAAATAAACATCCGTCAAATGACGGATGCTTAGATTATTTTCTATTAGCTAGTTTGTCTTTCTTTCGTTCATAACGGACAAAAATATAAGCTAAAACTATACCTACAAAGAAAAGAACAATTCCTAAAATTAAATCTACATAATCGATTTTGTTTTGATTCCAATCTTTATAAACAATAAACACTTCAGAATTTATAAACATGGTGATAATAGATCCTAAAGATAATCCACATATAGTGAAGAATGTTTGACCATGGAATTTATTAATTAAAATAGAAAGAATCTTAGAAACTGTTAAAAGTCCAATTATAAAGCCTACTATCAACATTAAATAAACTAATAATACATAAGGATTAGCTTTCCAATATGTTAAGCTAACTGAATTCATTAAGGGAGTGAAATAACCAATTCCCATCAATAAAGCAGTCGCGGATAAACCAGGAACAAGCTGAGTGATACTAACTAAAAAACCAATTCCAAGAAACATTATATAATGAACAAACGATAAATTTTCTAAAGAGCGATCTCCTGATATAACAAATATTGAAATTAAAGATACTACGATAGGTATCAATAGACCGATGATCAAAAGTAAAATGTTTAATGAAGTCTTCTTTTCATTCTTAATTTGATCTTTTAAAGAAGGGAAAGCGCCTACCATCAATCCAGCAAATAAACTAACCGTGGCAAAAGGTAATATATTAAGTAATTCTCTGATTCCAAAGAATCCTAAGACAAAACCGATGATTAAGCCTAAAGCGATAGGCAGAAGGAAAAGAAGGCATCTTTTAAATTGCTTAAAAAGATTACTTAAAGCAAATAGAAGCTTTTCATATAGTTTAAAGATAATAGCCACCGCGGAGCCGCTGACGCCGGGAACTATAACAGCCAAACCGATAAAAAAGCCTAAGATTCCTCCTTTAAACACTTCAAATTTATTTTTATATTTTAAATTATCTTGATTATTATCTTCTTGAGGATGTAATTCATTATTTTCTCTTTGAGTTTCGTTCATGTTACCTCCACTCGTTAATAAAACGATTTATAACTTAATAAAAGATAAAATAAACGATAGTAAATATCTAGGAAAAGATTAGATATTCTTTAATCAGTTGTTACATCATCATTTTTACTTTCTTCATTGCTAATCGATTCTTTTCTTTTCTTAGTCTTATAATATTTAATGATTATCAAGGTGACAGAAATCGCTATTATTATTAATGCGATGATTAAGCCGATTATTCTATGATCAATATTAATTAATGTATTTACGATACTAAACATAGTTTTCCCTCCTTTAAAGTATAGATTTCATCTGAAATTTTTAGAGTTGAATCAAGGTGCGAAACGATAATTATAGTCATGTCTTTTGAATACTTTTTTAAGGATTTTAGAATTAGTCCTTCATTAAGAGAATCAATATTCGCAGTTGCTTCATCTAAAAGCAACAACTTTGGTTTTCTTAAAAACACCCGCGCGAGACCTATTCTTTGTTTCTCTCCTTCTGAGATATTATTTTTTAAATCGCTAATTCTAGTATTAAATCCATCTTTTTGAGAAAGGATATAATCTAAGATTCCTGCGTTTTTACAAGCTTCTTCAATTTCATTAATCGTCGCATCTTCCTTACTAATTTTTAAATTATTAAGTATTGTATCAGAGAATAGATATGTTGATTGAGAGAATAGATTAATGTTTTTATATAATGAAACTAGAGAATATTCTTCAATATTCCTTCCATTAAGCAAAATAGATCCTTGACTTACAGAATAAAAACGCATGATTAATTTTAAAATTGTTGATTTTCCTGTTCCTGAAGGAGCTTTAATTCCAATTATTTTTCCTTTTTGAACATCTAAGTTTAATGAATTTAAAATTAGTTTATCTTCATTAGGATAAGCAAAGGAAACATCATTAAAGGTTAAAGATTGAAATTCATCATTTTCATAATCTAGATTTATACTTCCAAGATCCTTTTCTTCTTCCTCTTCTAAGATAGAAACTATTCTATTACCTGAAGCAAAGGTCTGAGATAAATTGTTTGGTAGATTATTTAAAGCAAGGAAAGGACCAAAAGAAGAAGCTAAGGTAACATAAGAAATGATAATATATGGTGAATCAATAATATTTAAATATATTAATAAAGCCCCGATACCGATTATCACTAAATATAAAATCATTATTATTAATCCGGAAAAAGAAGAGAAAAGATTATTCTTAGTTTCTAATTTTGTATAAAGGGTCCCTAATTTTTGATCTTTGTCTTCTAATAGATTTTGATATTCTTTTTGCTTTCTAGAAGAGATTATTTCAAATCCTCCAAATATTGATTCAAGATAGAAGGAATTGAATTTTCCTAATGATTCACGATACATTCTTCCATCCTTAGAATTAGCTTTATAAAAAATTAAAGGAATGATAAAGCCGATTAATATAAAGGAAACTAAACTAATTAATCCAACATAAACTGAAACAAAGATAGAAAGAAAAGTAACAATGATAATTAATATTCCCATCGCGATCAAAAATGGAGTAATCGTATGGGCATAGAATACTTCTAAGGTCTCTATATCACCTTGCAAGGTAGAGACTAATTCCCCATCATCCTGCTCATCAAATTTAGAGATTGATTCTTTCCTTAACTTTGAAAACAATTTCATTCTGATTAAGGCTAAGAGTTTAAAAGCCATGAAATGATTAAAATACTGTTCAAAGTAACGGACGATTCCTCTTAAAAATCCAGATAGAATGATAATCAATCCAATTTGAAAATATGATAAAACTATATCAACACCTAATATTTTCATGATGGCTAAAGAAGCAAATACGGTTATATTGATAGCTAAAAGATAACCTATTATTCCATTTATCGAAGCGATTATAATCACCCATAATAAAGGTTTAACTAATTTTAATAATTTAAAAATTAATCTAGGAGTAGATATTGTTTTATTCATAGTTTCCTCCTTCTAAAGACAATTGATAATTATAAACTTTTTGATATTTACCATCTTGCTTCATCAAAGTATCAAAGCTTCCTTTTTCTACGATTCTAGAATTTTCTAAATAAAATATTTCTTTGCTTAATATAGAATTTTTAATTCTATGAGTGATATTTATAACAATCTTAGTTTTAGATAATTCAAGGATGATATCTAATATTATCTTTTCACTTTCCATATCGATTGATGAAGTGGCTTCATCAAAGATATAGAAATCATAATCATTTGCTAAATAGCAAGCGATTATCAATCGTTGCTTTTCACCTAAAGAGATATTAGATACTTTATCGTTAATCTTATAATCTAAACCTCCGTGAAGAGAGATGAATTGATCCATTTTTACTTTCTTTAAAAGCGATAATATCATCTCATCGCTTAAAGTAGGATTATAAAAATGAAATAGATCTCGAATTGATTTAGAAAAGATAAAGGTTGAAGAAGAAATATACGCGCTTTTAGAATAGAAACTATTTAAAGTAATTCTATTTAATGGATATTTATTATTAATTAATACTTGACCTTCATAACCATTAATTACATTAAGTAATATCTTTCCTAATGTTGATTTTCCTGATCCTGAAACTCCGATTAAAGAATAAAACCCTGTTTCTAAATGAAGATTAATATCATTTAAAACATTGTCTTTATTTTCATAATGATATGATAAATTATCCACATCGATAGATTTAATATTTTCAGTTAATTCTATATCCCGTTCCACTTCATCAATTTTGAGTAACTTAATAATTTTCTTGCCCGCGGTCATTCCGTTCATCGCGACATGGAAAGCTGATCCTAAACGTCTAAGAGGCAAGAAAAATTCGCTGCCTAAGATGATTAAAAATAAGCCTAAATACCAAATTAATTCTCCCAGGATCGCATTAAGAGATAACACTATACCAATAGAAGCTCCTCCGTAAGCAACGAAGTCCATTATAGTTACTGAATAAAGCTGCATAGTAAGAACTTTCATAGTGATCTTACGGAATTCTTCAGAAGAATTTTTTAATTCTTCTTCTCTTTTTTTAGAATATAGAAAGATTTTTAATTCTTTCATTCCTCGAAGATTATCTAAAAATGAATCACCTAAAGATAAATAGATATCCCAATATTTATTAAATAATTTTTTAGCCCATTTAGAGACCATGATGATTGAAAGAGGAATTAAAGGAATGCATATAAGATAGACTAAACTTACATAAATATTGATGAAAGAAAAAACAATAAATAAGATTAATGGAACAATCATTGAATAGAAAAATGATGGAAGATAATTTGAATAATATAATCTTAGCTGTTCTATTCCTTCAGTTGAAAGCTGACTCATCTCATTAATTGAAAAAGGAATATTGGTGTTTAATGATAAAAATTTATTATAAGTTTCTTTACGGAGTTTGCTAGTTACATAATTAGCTAACTTAATAGAATAGCTATTAGCTAAATATCCTCCTAGAATTCTAAAAAAGATTAAAAATAAAGTTAATAAAAGATAGTTGATTCCATCACTATAATTTAGATTAACAAATGAATAAAGAGAATAAACTAAGGAAAAGGTTAATCCGATATTAAATAGTAAACTAAGGGTATTAAATAGGACGCTTAAGACTAGATAATATCTCTTCCCTTTAATAAACAACAATAGTTCTTTATCTAGCATCTGCTCCCTCCTTTAGTTTTAATAGACTTTCCTTATCTAAAGGAGTGATGAATAAAACAAAATATAAATATTTAAGGAAAATTAAGATAGTTAAAATGATAGTAACTGTTAAATTATTAACTAAGAGTAAGGTGGTAATAAGCATGCAAGAAACACCTAAAAGAAGAATTAACTCTCCCTTTAAAGTCATGCTTTTAGTTTTTAAAAATGGCTCTAGATGTTTTTTATAAATCTTAGTATTTAAAAACCATTGATTGAATCTTTTAGAAGATTTAACGAAACAATAACTAGTCAATAACAGAAATGGCGCGGTTGGTAAAATAGGAAGAACAATTCCAACAACCCCTAAACCTAAAGAGATGAATCCAACGACAATTAATATGTATCTAAGTAATCTGTTTTTTACCATTTTTAACTTCCTTTCTATGTTTTAATGTTTCTTTAACATGACTTAAGGCGACTATAGGATGATAAATAAGCATTCTAGGTCCTGAAAACTTCATAACCTTTTTTATTTTTTCTTGCATATCTTTTCGATAACAATGAATCTTACAAGATGAACAAAAGGTTTTGTTATCCTTAAACGGACATTTATCTAAACGTAGATTGCAGTAATCTTTTAATTCTTGACATTCTTTACATAAACATTTGGTTTTATGTTTTTTCTTACAGTAAAGATCAATCATTAAAGAGACTACTTTCCGTTCCTTTTCTATTTCCATAGCTTCCTTTCTATTAGTCATGGCTAACTTATTGATAAATTAAATGTTAGGTATACCTAACATCTAGTTAATATTATATATGACTAACAAACTAATCAACAAAAAATTATTAAATGACAAAAATTTAAAAATAGCCCGAAGGCTATTTAATACATTAATAAGTGAGAGAGAACATGCTTACGTAGGCAGCACGAGGGTTTTCTATATCAACGTTAGCTACTCTTAAAGTGGAAACTGGAGTAGGGAGAGTAAAGGTTTCATGAACTAGCTTATCCTCTTGAATAGATGAATCAGGAAGAGATAAATCATTTCCATCATATTGAATATGAAGGTGAGCCATATATGGATTATATTCACTCGTGGTATCTAAATAGACGATTTCAATTTCCTTAAATAACAAAGTTTCTGAGGTAAATTCAACATAAGAATTTTCTTTTCTCATCTGGATAGTGTTTTCATAATCTCCTCCACCTTGCATAGCTTTAGAGTAACTTACTTCAATTTCATCAACTGTGAATGAGCCATCTTCTGGATATCCTCCAGAAACTGGTTTAGGGAATGAAGCAGGTAAGATATCAATTGTTCCTGAAGGTATAACAGGATCTTCTGAAGTAGTTGACTCACTTAAAGATTCACTTGAAGAAGGGTTAGATGAACTTTGCGATTCACTAGTAGTTGAAGTAGATGAACCATCGCTTGGATTAGTTAGAGATGTTCCCGCGCCTTGGCAAGAAACTAATAATAGCATAGCTAAAAATAACAAAGACTTTTTCATACTTAGTTAGTATAGAACTAAATAATCTAAATTGACATTAATAATTTTCTAATTTAATTAGAAATGGAACGAACTTTTACTTCATCTAAGATAGTCTTTATTTGATTTAAATCTTTTAATGGATATAAAGTATAATTTTTTGAATATGTTCTAATGATTATCATTCCGTGATTATAGTTACCATGAGTTTTAATTTCTAAAGAAGAGATATCTTTATAAGGAATTTCTTTGATTCCTTTCAAGGTTTTAATCTTAATTCCTAAATCGTTATATTCTAATAAAATTCTACTTAAAGGAAAGATGCATTTAAATAAAAGATACATGACCTTAATTAAGACAAGTCCTAGTATCACATTAAAAAAGATTATTTCAAAAAGCGAATTATCATTCTCTACCGTTAGATTAAAAATGATCGTCACTCCTAAAACAAAGATAAGCATTATTGAATAGATAATGATAAATCCATAATGCTTATATCCTAAAGCCTTATAAGTTAAATTCTGATTTGAAGAGTCAATATCTAATAGATAATTGATTGAGACTCCATATTTTTCTTGAATCAGCTTTAATACATCAAGAGATGGATAGGATATATTCCTTTCATACTTAGAGATAGCTTGTCTAGTAAGATAAAGTTCATTTGCCATCTCTTCTTGAGTTAAGTTATGTTCTTTTCTGATCTTAATAATTTTTTCACCGATATTCATTTTTATCACCAAGAAAACTATATCTTAGTTATCTATCATATTAAAGAAACTATCAGTTGCAATGAAGTTAGTTAGTGTATCACTCTAATTCAACCTTACCTTGATACAAGGCATAATACTTTCCTTTTAACTCTAATAGCTGAGCGTTAGTTCCTCGTTCGATTATCTTTCCGTTTTCTAGATATAAAATAGCATCTGCATTTTTAATGGTTGATAGACGATGAGCGATAACTAAAGTAGTACGATTTTTCATCAATTCATCCATCGCTTTTTGAACTAATCTTTCGCTTCTAGTGTCAATATTAGAAGTCGCCTCATCAAGAATTAATAATGGAGGCATGCTGAGACACGCTCTAGCTAAAGATAGTAACTGTCTCTGCCCTTGAGAAAGATTATGACCATCATCAAATAAAACAGTATCATATCCTTGAGGTAACATCTTGATCCATGAATCGCAGTTAGCTATTTTTGCAGCTTTAACTACTTCTTCAAAAGTAGAATGACGTCTAGAATATAGAATATTGTCTTTAATCGTCCCAGTGAAAAGATGAGTGTCTTGAGTAACCATAGAGATAGCTCTTCTTAAATCATCTAGTTTAATATCCTTGATATTGATTCCATCATAATAAATCTCACCTCTAGAAATATTATAGAATCTATTTATTAAAGATATGATGGTAGTCTTTCCAGCACCTGTAGACCCAACAAAAGCGATCTTTTGTCCGTCTTTTGCGTAGAATGAAATATCATCTAAAACAATTTTTTCATCATTATAGCCAAATGTGACATCTTTAAAGACGATTTCACCTCTTAACTCTTTAGTAAGATATGTTCCCTCGTTAGTTGGAATATTCCATGAATATCGATTCTTATACTCTCCTTCATCAGATAGCTTAATTAAGGTTACCTTACCATTATCTATTTCGCTTTCTTCATCTAAATAGTAGAATATTCTTTCACATCCTGCTAAAGCGGTAAGAATGTTATTTATATGCTGAGTAAACATATTAAATGGTTGAGCGCTTTGTCTAACATTAACAATATATGTAGTTAATGAACCTAAGCCAGATATCCACTTGTTGACTAAAAAACACGCTCCAACAATTGATGCTATTGTAAATTCTAAATAAGAAAGTGAGACGATAACTGGAACATTAAGCTGAGTATGAAAGAAAGATTTTTGAGAAGCTTCTAACCATGATTTATTAACCTTATCAAAGCTTTCAAATGATTCATCTTCATGGTTAAAAGCTTTAGAAACTTTCATTCCGTTAATATCTTCTTCAACTTTAGAATTAATGTTAGCAATTTCACTTTGCTGCATCGTGTAATACTTTCGACATTTCTTAGTATTAAAGAAAATAAACAACACTAAAAGAGCCATGAAGAAGTAAATTATTAAAGCTAGATAGATATTGATGATTGCTAAGATAACAATAGTTCCTACAATATTACAAAAGCAAAAAATGATGTTGGCAAAGCTATCATTTAAAGCATTAACTAAAGTATCCACGTCATTAGTGAAATAAGACATGATTTCTCCATGAGGATGCTCATCAAAGTACTTAATAGGTAGATCTTGAAGATGAGTAGATAATTCCTTACGAATATTAAAAATTACATCTTGGGCTAGTCTCACCATCATCTGGGTGTATGTTAAATCGCATAGAACGCCTAAACCATAGATACACACTAAAAGCACGATATCATTGATTAAAAGAGAATAATTTTCATGTTTAATCGCTGTATCAATGATGACTCCAAGCATGTATGAACCAAATATTTGAGCAAAAGAGGTGTAAACTACCAATAAGAAAACCACGATAAGAAGATATTTTTTCTTACCAAAATACTTAATGAGTCTCATTAAGGTTTTTAAAGGATTTTTTGGTTTAGCAAATTTTAAAGTACCCCTAGCCATCGATATCTCCTATCTTTTGAAGCTCATCGATATCTTTATAAATCTCATCTTTAGCTAATAAATATTCATGAGTTCCAATATTTGTAATCTGACCATTATCTAAGACGATTATCTTATCAGCATCTTTAATCGCGGATATCTTTTGAGATATCACAATCTTAGTCATTAACGGTAAATCATGCTTTAAATTATATTTAACCTTGCTTTCAGTTATTTTATCTAATGCTGAAAATGAATCGTCTAAAATTAAAATTTTAGGATTTTTTATTAAGGCTCTTGCTATACAAATTCTTTGTCTTTGACCACCAGAAAGCGAGGTGCCACCTTGCGATACTTGAGTGTCAAATCCATTTGGTAATTGATTTATTATAAAATCGTAGCATTCAGCAGTTTTGCAAGCCTTTATAATCTCATCCATAGATGCATTTTTATTTCCCCATAGTAAATTTTCTTTAACAGTTCCTTTAAAGAGCAAAGGGGACTGAAATGAGACGCTGATAGCCTCACGAAGATTATTTAAAGAATAGTCTTTAATATCATGTTCATCGATTTTAATTGATCCTTCATTAACTTCATAAAAACGGTCAATTAAAGATATTAAAGTTGATTTAGAAGAACCAGTTTGACCGATGATACCAACAAATTCACCGTTGTTTATCTCAAAATTAATATTTTTTAAAACATATTCTTTACCTTCATCACGATATTTAAAGTTAACGTTATTAAAGACGATTGTTCCTTCATTAACTTTTAAAGGAGATGAGGCATCATCAATAATTTCACTTTTACAATCTAATACTTCTTTAATTCTAGAAATTGAAGCAGAGGAACGATTGATGGCCATTAAAACATTAGAAAACATGATGATAGTCGATAATAGCTGCATCACGTAGGTTAAGAAGGTTTGAATATCCTCTAACATAATCGCGTGAGATGGCTGCATATAAAGCAATCCTCCAAAGTAGACTATCAATATCATGGTCGTGTAATTGGCTAATTGTCCAGCAGGCATAGCTAAAGCGTTAACTGATAAAGTCTTTTTTGAGGTTTTTTCTAAACTCTCATTAGCATTTTGAAACTTCTCAATCTCATAATCTTTTTTGCAGTAAGCCTTGATAGTTTTAATAGCTAAAACCGATTCTTGAGTAATTCGATTAATATTATCAATTAATTTTTGAATTAATAAGAATTTAGGTTTTACATATCTAACAATTAAAAAGATGATAATAGCAAGAAAAATTAAACTAAAGAAAAATGCTAAAGATAATAAAGGCGATATTATAAGAGAAAACTTTAAAGAAAATATCATCATAAACGGAGCCCTTAAAGCTGGTCTAAGAGACGTGCATAAAGTATCAGATATAATTTGAACATCATTAGTTAATCTAGTTATTAACGAAGAAGTTCTGAATTCATCTAAATTAGAAAAAGAATATTTTTGAATTCTAAGATACTGTTGCTTTCTAAGCTCATAGCCAAATCCTCGGCAAGCTTTAGAAGTGAATCTTGCTGAGCCCACGCCAAAGACGAAAGCTAAAATAGAAATCATTATCATGATTCCTCCAATCATTAGAATATAATTTAAATCCATCGTGTAAGTTATATCATCAACTGTATGTATTCCATTAGTAATTAAAACATTCATCAAAAATGGAAGAGATACCTCCATAATTGATTCTAAAATTACGGTGATGACAGCCAAAATAAAGGTTACTTTATAAGGCTTCATGCATTTAGCTAAGTCTTTTATCATGTTTTGTGATTTTAAACCCGGTTTTTAATTTTTACAATTATATTTTAAAAAAAATACTTACAAAGATTTAGTAGTTTAATAATTTATTTTGCTTTATCGAAAAACTGATTATTTTTCATTCAAAATAATACATTCCTAGATAACTATCATCATCGGTTGTTTTAACCATAGTTAGAAATTTAAAACCATAACGTTCATAATAATTAACATGTTCTGTTATTAAATATACCTTATTAATTCCTTTAGATTTTAAATCTTTAACTGCTATCTTTAATAAGTTTCCACCTATACCATTATTACGGTATTCTTCTTCAACATATAAAGTGCAGAGATTTGGGAAAAGATCAATTCATAAATAAATTATAACTTGATTAATTCATTTAATATATAGATTATTTATTGACATAAATAGATAACATTATCTTCCTTTATTTTGTACATATGTGTTTGAACTGCTATTAATAAAGTAGATAAATAATCTTCTTTAATCTCATTTTTCTTTTTTACACTTTCATCATCAAATACAATTTCCAAGACAATAAAAAAGCAGGTTTGATCCTGCTTAGCATGTTATTTATTGCTTATCTTTATTTGTTTCTTCTTTATTGGCAGAAAGAACTTCACCAATCGCGGCTATGCTAGAAGCTAAATCCTGAATGTTTGACGGAATTATAAGCTTCGTGGATTTTCCATCCGCGACCTTTTCTAAGGCTTCATAGCTTAAGATAGTTAAGACTTCTTTACTTGGATCAACATTTTTAATTGATTCAATACCGGCAGCTTCAGCCTCTCTAATTAGCTTCATACCTTCAGCTTCAGCTTGCTTAACTTTTAAAATCGATTCAGCTTCACCTTCAGCCTTTTTGATCATAGCTTCTTTTTCTGCTTCTGCGCGTAAGATTTGTGACTCTTTTTCTCCTTCTGCTTGCAAGATCTTAGAACGCTTCTCACCTTCGGCTAAAAGGATTTTTTCTCTTCTCTCTCTTTCCGCGCGCATCTGTCTTTCCATGGCATCGCGGATATCTTGAGGAGGTAAAATGTTCTTTACTTCGACTCTGTTAACCTTGATTCCCCATGGATCAGTAGCTTCATCTAGAATGCTTCTCATCTTGGAATTGATGATGTCCCTACTAGTTAAGGTAGCATCTAATTCAAGTTCACCGATGATATTTCTTAAGGTAGTCGCAGATAATTTTTCAATCGCGAATATTGGGTTTTCGACTCCGTAAGTATATAGCTTAGGATCCAAGACAGAATAGAAGATAACGGTATCGATCTGCATAGTGACGTTATCTTTGGTGATAACTGGCTGAGGATCAAAGTCTTTGACCTGTTCCTTCATAGAAACGATGCTGGCGACTCTATCAACGAAAGGCAATAAGAAGTGGATACCTACTGACCATGTCGCGTGATAAGCACCTAATCTTTCAATGATATACTTACTTGTCTGCGTAACAATTCTGATTCTACTAATTAAGTAGACGAGAATAGCTAAAACAACGACGCAGACGACGACAATTCCTACTATTCCTCCTGTGCTCATTAAATAAACCATAACTCTTTCCTCCTTGTTTATTTATGTTTAATTATGTTTTTTAATTATCAACTTATTACCTTTAATCGCGATAATTGTGACGTATTCACCTTCTTTTATAGGTTCCATATCATCATCGGCAAGGACTGTTTGATAGATGACATCGTTAATCTTAACCTCTCCATAATCATCTTTCATGGTATCTTTCTTTAATAAGACGACCTGTCCGATTAAAGAATCAGCATTAGTTTTTCTAATTTGATTCTTTAACATCTTCTTAACTATAGGTCTCGTTAATATTAAAGTGATTATTGAGACAATGACGAAGACGATAATTTCTCCCCAGAATGGCATTTCTGGAAATAAAGAGAGGATGATCGCGACAAGTGCGCCTAAAGAGAACCAGATGGAAACTAAATCTTGAGTTAAAGCTTCAAATATTAAAGTGATGATAAATATGGCTAACCAAATCCAAATCATATAAGGCTCAATCATTATAATCCCTCCTCTATTTTGATGATGATAAGTTTTTTGTCTTCATAGTACTTACCATTATATTTGATAAAACCGTCTTTCGGTATATTAAGTGAGAAAGTCTTTTCAATAAACTCGATGACGCTTCTTTGACTAATCCTGCCGTAAGTCTTGGTGATATGTAATTTTAATAAGCTGCTTTCAGGATAGACTCCGCTTAAGGCTTCATCCTTATCTAATTTAAAAAGATAGATTTCATTTTTTTCTTTATCGCAAGCTAATCTAACCCTATAGGCATCGTTAAAACAATTAATTAAAGATTTATTTAGTAATAGATAACTAGTATAGATACTAACATAGCCAGTGAATTTGTCGTTTTCATAAAATTCAAGCACAGTAGCTACCTCCTAAGGCTATTATACATAAAATACATAAATATACAAGAAATTTCAAAAAAATATTGGTAGCTAAAATCTTTGATAATACATTATCTAAAAATCGTCTTTATAATAAAAGTTTGATACATTTAGATATTTTCTAAACGCACCAAACATATTTTAAAGATAATGCCAACATACTACGCTTTTGATACATTGCACACCATTACAACGGCAACAACGGTAACTTTTAGGTTAAACTATTAATCAATATTTTAATCTATGATTTCCCAATGACCACCTTTATCAGGGCCAACACGTTTAATTTTATTTGATTTTTTAATAATTCTAGAAATTGTGATACGCGACTTATTACATAACTTAGCTAAAGCTTCTTGTGATACGTATGGATTTGATTTAATTGCTGAAATAATCGTTTTTTCTGTATCATTTTCTGTATCATTTTCTGTATCATTTTCTGTATCATGTTTTGCACCAACATCAGTGACATGCATAGAGGCCATCACCTCTGCATCATATGGTATAGAAACATTTATATAATTTTCTTCAATATCAAATACATTCTTATCATAGTGTTTTAAAACTTCAGGCACTCCATAACCCGTTTGTTCGACATATTTTAAGTCAGATAAAACTCTCATCAGTTCTTTATTTCGAGGAGTACTTATTCCTTTGAAGAACATTTCTTTGGTTTCACCATCAGGCAATCCACCATGAGATATAACTTCGATATGATTGGAAAAAATATAAACAGCCGGTTCTACAATAGACCAATCATTATGAGCAATGGCATTTATAAACACTTCTCTTAAACTTGCCATATCCATGAGTCTTTTATCAACTCTTTGAGCACCAACAATTCTAGATTTAGTAATATTTTCTGCTTCTAGCCTATTAATTACCCTATCTATAGCGACTAATAAACATTGATAACCATATTCACTTTTTTCTAATAAAACAGATTTATCTTCACCTTGAAATCTAGCTACCTTAATTGAAATTCTATTTTCATCAGATAAAAGCTCGGCAAGAAAATTATATCTACCATCATCAGTTTTTAAATGAAGATTATCTACCAAAGTTTCGTCGTTTAAATGATATCCTTTGCTAGAATAATAAATCTTTAGTTGGTTAAAACTAAAATTCTTTTGACTACTTGGAGTTTCAATCATACTTAAATGCTTTGAATAAGTTTTTATAAATCTTCTTTCAATCTCTTCTTCACTCATTGGTGTTGAAGAAGTTCCGTCTCTATAAAAACAACCAGTCGCACTTCTTCCTTCTTTCTTGATGTAATAGAGTTTGGTTCCTTTAGTCACTCTGATCGTGATGACTGTTTTATCATCTTCAAGTAATGAACCTATTTCACATAAGCCTTCAGTTGATGGAAGAATCTGATCTCTTATGATGTCTCTTATTTCCCTCATTGTTTTGTCGACATTAGAAACGCCTAAAACATCACCGTTATCATCAACACCGATATAGATGACCCCGTTTCTAGTATTAAGGAAAGCTACTACTTCTTTAGCAAAGTCTTTATTTAACGTTCTTTTAAGTTCTATACTTTCAGATTCTTGAAATTTCATTATAAAAGCACCTACTTTTTTAGCTATGCTAATTATACTTGAAACCAAGCTTATTTTCTAGATTCTAATTAAAAAAAGTCTGCACACCCTTAGAAGTTCTAAGTTTGTATCAGACATGTCGTACAAATATGGTGACCCGAGAGGGATTCGAACCCCCGGCCTACGGCTTAGAAGGCGGATCTTTGGAAGAATAATTTTTAAAACTCCTAAAAAAAGAAAAAGTTATATATTGCATATATAAAATTCAAAAAG
>CALVJO010000014.1 GCA_944332225.1 uncultured Bacilli bacterium
TTGGTGAAACTGGTAGACACGTTAGACTTAGAATCTAATGGGCGACCGTGCAGGTTCAAGTCCTGTATCCCGCACCAAAGAAATCATAATTGTCCGAGTAATCGGGCATTTTTTAATATATTGCGTTTTGCTAGTAGATATAAATTGGTTCGAACCGACGGATTTTGTGATGAAGCTTGGAAAGATATTTATCAATATGTTTTTGCTTTATGTAATTGATCTAAGACTGGTGTTTTGATGATTGGATTGATACTAAGAAATATCTGGAGTAGCAATAGTTTCATGTAATGATGGATTAAGACCAGTTATTATTAAAATTGAAAGAATCGAAGAATAACTTCACTAGAGTATGAAGTTATAGTGAAGTAGCAGTGAAGTTACTTCACTGCTACTTCAATCTTTTTAATGTATTCTTTACCGTCTTGAGAATTGATTTTATTGTATTTGCTTGGATTGTTAATCATGTCATTTGCTCTTTCAATTCTCTTCTCTATTACTTTTAATTGAAATTTCCTATCTTTTTCACTAAATCTAACTATTAGTTTTTCTAGATATTTTGATGTCCTTATTATCCACCTGCTTTTGTAATATGTTCCCTCATTATATTTGACTAAATCGTTTCCGTTACTAACCCATTCTCTAA
The DNA here is from genome assembly GCA_944332225.1 of uncultured Bacilli bacterium. Taxonomy (GTDB): domain Bacteria; phylum Bacillota_I; class Bacilli_A; order RFN20; family CAG-449; genus CALVJO01. The sequence goes on from CALVJO010000014.1 coordinate 644, forward strand.
TGCTTTCTGTTATTTTTTGGATCTTTCTTGCTGGGTAATTTCTTTATGCTTTGAACAAACATCTTAATCTACCATTTAACTTTTATAGAACATAGGTGTTTTTTGTTGTGATTAATAATATAAAAGACACTTAAAAGAATAACTTCATTACTATAAATCTTGTGAAGAATTATTTTTTAACTAGATTTATATAATTTCATTGAAGAAAAAGGTGCAAATGCACCAAAATTCTCAACGGAGGTATCATGTTAATTGAAAGAAAAAGGTACTTAGATAAATTAATCATTAGAAAACATAATGGCTTCATAAAAGTCATAACTGGAATTCGTCGATGTGGTAAGTCATATTTATTAAATAATTTATTCTATAATCATTTCATTGAGGAAGGTGTTAATTTAGATCATATCGTTCGTTTTCCTTTGATTTTGGGGATGATTTGAGTCTAATTGGTGAATCTTTAATTGACGATAAATAACAAAGCAATTTCGCTTTTAAGTTATATAAACTGAATTTACTTTGTCATTTGTCATATAAATATTGGTTACTGGAATACAGTAATGTCAAAACTAGATTTTACTTTAAAAACAATATATAATTAAACCTATAAGACGAGTATGAAAATTAAAATCGGTGTTTTGGAAGATGAATTAAATGAAAGACTTCATTTAGAAGAGATGTTACAAAGATTCTTCTTAGAGGTTAATATTTCTTATGAGTTAATTAGATTTAATGATAGTCAATCTTTTTTATCTTCCCTTAATCAATTTAAAGATTTTCAATTACTTTTAATGGATATAATTTTACCTGGAAATTTAAACGGCGTTGATTTAGCCAGAGAAGTTAGAAAAGTTAATAAAGATATAGCTATTGTGTTTATCACTAAAACAGCTCAGTTTGCGATTAATGGATATGAAGTAGATGCTTTAGATTATGTTTTAAAGCCTTTAGTCTATGAAGAATTTGCCTTAAAACTCAAAAAAGCGATGAGATATATCCTCCTCCATTCCGAAAAATTTATTACCTTAAAACATAAAAATGGAGTGACTAGAATCGGGGAAAGTCGGATTTATTATATTGAAGTAATCTTGCATTATTTAATTGTGCATACTATGTATGGAGAATATACCGTAAGAGGAACCATTCGCGACATGGAGAAGCTCTTATCAGGAAGTTTTATTAGATGCAATAATTCATATATTGTTAATTTAAGGCACATTGAAAGCGTTGAAGATAATTTGATTGTAATTCATGGTAATAAAATACCGATTACTAGATCTCGTAAAAATGATTTTTATAAGGCTTTTAATGCATATAACGGAGTTCTTTGATGTCACTTGAATTCTTTATCTTGATGAGAATGGCCTTATTTATGGTCGAGATTATCGTCGGGGAATTTTTATTTTTTAATCATTTTGAGAAACGAAGTAAATATTATTTAAGAGGATTAATAAGCTTTTTTTCTTTAATTGGAATCAGTCTGTTATTTGGTTATTTTCAATATCTATTATTAACAAGTATTAATTTTAATAATGATTTAGTCGTTTATTGGGTTTATTCGATACTTCCTTTCTTAATTCTTATTGTTTTATCGGGAGTAGGTTTTTATTTTGTATATTCTGTAGACATTAATGAATTATTTTTCTCCATTGTCTGCGGCTATTGTTTAAGACATTTAGTTTTCTCTGTTTATCTATTTATTATTAATACATGTTTACAAGATTATAATTTGTTTCTTTATGAAGAATTTAACATTTTAAAACTAGTAATCTATCTAGTAATTTACGGAGTATTCTATGCTTCATCGTACGTTTTCTTTTCTCAAAAATTGAAAAGCGAAAGGAATTATGATTTTCCTCTTTCTACGAAGATTGTCTATGTGATAATCATCATAGTTAATGTCTCGGTTAATGCGACATCGGAAAGATATTCTCAAGATCATATTCAGTTATATATGGGAGGAATTATCTTACAAATTTTTTCCATGATATTTGTTCTTTTTATTCAGGTTTTACTTTTGGATAGGCAATCATTACGTTATGAAAAGAAAATTGTTGATAACATGCTAGAGCAAAGCAACAAACAATATAAATTCTCTCAGGCTAATCAAGAATTAATTAGGATTCAAGCCCATGATTTAAAACATAAAGTGGCAATTCTTAGAAAAGGTGGAGAAGACGCGGAGAAGTTATTAAATGAGTTAGAATCCATAACTGGAACTTATAACCAAATGATTCAAACTGATAATAATGCAATCGATACAGTCATCTTTGAAAAGATTATGTATTGTAATTCCCATGATATTAAATTGTCTTACATGGTTTCTAAAAATAGCTTGGATTTTATGGATAATGTTGATATTTATGCTTTGGTTAGCAATTTAATTGATAACGCTATCGAGGCCACATCTAAATTAGAAGATAAAAATAAGAAGGTCATATCTTTAAATATAGGTAATAAAGTGAATTTAACTAATATTTCTATTACTAATTATTATTCAGGAAACATCAGTTTTAAAGATGGTTTACCAATAACTAGCAAGGATGATAAGTTATCTCATGGCTTTGGCATGAAATCAATTAAGAAGATTGTCGAAAAATATCAAGGAACAATTAATATTGAAGCTGAAGATAATATTTTCGCTTTGACAATTACTTTTTCAAATTCGAATAAAAAAAGTTAATGTATGCCTAAATACCTTTAAACTGTGCCAAAGGTATTTTCTTTTGTAAGCGATTTCATAAGATGAATTTTAGAAAAAGACGTTATTAGTAACTAAAACGTCGATGGAGGAATTTGTTTTATGAAAAAAATCGTTACTACTAGCTTAGCTCTATTGACCTTAGCTTCAGGAGCTTTCACTCTCACCGCATGCGGTTCTGAACCTGCCGCGACTATTGATGAAACTTATGTCGTCAGTGAATCTCAAGCAAATGCTTATAATGGAACTGACTATTCAGTTTACCAATTAAACTTACTTTCTAATGGTCGTTATGAGTTTATAAAGACTACCTATACTGAAGGATTCTCGATGAACTTAGGAACTTATTCAGTTGAAACTTTTGGTACATTCACAAAAGGTCAATCTGAAGATGGTTATACTGCATGCACTTTATCTAGAAGTGATCATGCGATTGTTAATGCTTATTCTTTAGCAGGTGGATTCAATATTCAAATTGACACAGCAACAGCAACATATCCAGCTGAATTACCTGCTGAAACTCAAGGAGAAAAGACTTATGCGAACTCTTCAGATGATGTCTTTGATCGTTATGGAGCAGAAACAACTGTTTATTTAAATGACAGCAATAATACATTCTCTTTAACTAATCCTAACGCTTAATAGGTAACTTTATGAAAAAGAAACGTTTAAATAAACGAAACTCTATCATAATGCTCGCCTCTGGTACGGTTTTAGCGGGTCTATTAATAGCAGCGACCGTCGTCACGGATATTTATTCAGGACTTATTACCGTTCACCTTTCAGGAGGTGGAACCATCTCATCTGAAGAAGGCGAGAAATTATGTAAAGAGGTGGAAGGAGAAGGAATTGTCCTATTAAAGAATGAAGACAACGCTTTACCTTTAAGTCTTACAAGTGAAAAGAATTTAGCTGTATTTGGTCAAGATTCAGTTGATTTTGTCTATGGTGGAGCAGGATCTGGATCAGTTAACACTCAAAATGCACCTACTTTAAAAGATGCTTTAGAAACATCAGGTTTCACCGTTAATCAAACTCTTTGGGATTTTTATTTAAATGGTCCAGGAAAATCATATCGAAAAGAGGTTCCTAATGAATCAGGTGATGGAAACTTCGCGGTTAATGAGGTTCCTCAATCAGTTTATACCGATAATGTAAAATCTAGCTTAGATAATGATAATGTTGGAATCGTAGTAATCGGTAGAAGCGGAGGAGAATCATCTGACTTACCTACTCAACCTTTAGAAACTGGATATAAATACTTAGAAATTGATCAAAATGAACAAGATATGTTAACTCTAGCTTGTTCAAAGTTTGATAAGGTAGTCGTGATTATTAATTCTAATAATCCGATGGAATTAGGGTTCTTAGAAGAAGAAAGATATTCTAATGTTAAAGCTTGTCTTTGGGTCGGCGCGGTCGGACAAGAAGGCATGTATGCAATTGGTGATGTCTTAAATGGAAATATTAATCCATCAGGAAGATTGGTTGATACCTATGCTTATGATTCCTTAAGCGCGCCATCGATTAATAATTTTGGCTCATACGATATCACAAATTATCAACAGGTAACTGATTATGCTTCTAATGCATCAAAATATCTAGTTTATCAAGAAGGAATCTATGTAGGATACAAATACTATGAAACTAGATATGAAGACTATGTATTAAATCAAGGAAATGCTGGAAATTATAATTATGATGAGGTGGTTCAATTCCCATTTGGATATGGATTATCTTATTCAAACTTTGTCTATGAAAATTATGAAGTGACGGAAGATGAAGATAGCTTTACTGTGACAGTTGATGTAAGAAATGATTCAACAGTGGCTGGTAAACATGTAGTTCAAGTTTATATGCAATCTCCATACACTGAATATGATAAAGCAAATGATATTGAAAAAGCTTCAATTGAATTAGTCGGCTTTGATAAGACTGATATCATTCAACCTAATCAAAGTGAAACTGTGACAATCGATGTTTCAAAAGAGAGCATGAAAGCTTATGATAGTAAGGGCGAAAAAACTTATATAGTTGATCAAGGTACATACTATTTTGCTTTAGGTGATAATGCTCATGATGCTTTAAATAATGTTTTAAAAGCTAAAAATGTATCATCTATCGATGGTGATAGCTCGTTAGTCTATACATATAATCAAGAAACTTTCGATAGCGAAACTTATTCTGTTTCTAAAGAGACTAATAATGAGATAACTAATCAATTTGATAATACTGATCCATCTTATTATCAAGAAGATTGTACTTATTTATCTAGAGAAAACTGGCAGGAGACAATGCCTTCTGGAGCTTATAAAAATGGATCTTGGGAAGTTCCTGAACAAATGATAGAAGACTTAAACTGGAATCGAGAAGATTGGGTAGTTAATGATCCAAACGCTAAGATGCCTACATTTAACTCAACTTCCACGAACTATACCGTTCAAGATTTACTCGAAGCACCTTATGATGATCCTCGCTGGGATGATTTAGTTAATCAATTAAGCTATTCTCAGGCGACTAGATTGGTAAGACTTGGAGGTTATTCAACTATTCAAATCGATAGAATAGGATTACCTGCCACGCAGGATAAAGACGGACCTTCTGGCATATCTGGAACCTTAGTTGGAGGAGCCTCTACTATGGCGTGGCCTACTGAGGTAGTTATGGCTTCTACATGGAACTGTGAGCTCATTGAAAAGATGGGCGAATTAATCGGTAATGATTCAATTGAAGCAGGGGTAAGTGGATGGTATGCTCCTGGAGCTAACATTCATCGCTCTCCATATTCAGGAAGAAACTTTGAATATTATTCTGAGGATGGTTTCTTATCTGGAAAGATCGGAGCAAGCGAAGTAAAAGGAGTTAGATCTCGAGGTGTTATAGCCTATATGAAACACTTTGCCTTAAATGATCAAGAAACTAATCGTTATGGGGTATCAATCTTTGCAAATGAACAATCAATCAGAGAGATTTATTTAAAAGGATTCGAATTAATTGTAACGGAAGGCAAAACTAATGCCGCGATGGCTTCAATGAATAGAGTTGGAACTAGATGGGCAGGCGCCCATGAAGGTCTTATGACTAATGTTCTAAGAAATGAATGGGGATTTGAAGGTATGGTAATAACCGACCAAGCTTCAGTTTCGGCTATGTTCTATCAAGATATGATATCTGGTTTAGCCGCGGGAACTGATATTTGGTTAAATACTAACTCAACTTTCTGGTCTTTAGATGATTATAAAGATAATGCGACGGTTATGAGTAACGTTCATGATGCTTGCAAAAATATCATCTATTCAATCACTAATTCTAACGCGGTTCAATCTTATGGAGGAAAAGGAACGACAGGACAAACTGGTTTAGCCCCATGGCAAATCGCTCTATATACTTTAGATGGAGTTTTAGGTGCAGGTTCCTTAGTCTTAATCGGATTTGGAATATATGGTTTAATCACTTCAAGTAAGAAGAAACCGCTTGAAGAGGTTGATAAGGAAGAAGAATAACAAATTTCCTTCGGGCTTTCTTAATTAGAAAGCCTTTTTTATGCCTAGAAAATTTAATTTGAAGACGAAAGTAAATAAATAAAAAAATGAGTTTAAATAGATTATTTATTTACTTTATTTAATGGAATATTGTGTTATTACTATTCTAAAGTAGATAAAGAAAATAATTGAAGTTTGTCAAAATCATAAAAATAGATTATTCTTTACATACAAGGATAACTTTATGGATAAAAGCTCTAAGAGCGAATTAGAGAAATGTCTAGATGGAGAATTCTATAATTGTCATGATTCAATATTTATTGAATATAAAGCTAAGGCTAGACGATTGATTAAAGAATATCGGAATCTAGATTATTTGGACAAAGAAGGCAAAAGAAAAATATTAGAACAACTATTCAATAAGATAGATTCTAAAGAAAGAATCAATTCTAACTTCGATGAAAATGAGTATTTTGCTAAGACTTATGCTCAGCCTGTAATGATCAAAGATAATGCTTTTATCGGAGGAGGATGCATCATTCTTCCTGGGGTGACAATTGGAAAAGGGACAGTTGTAGGTGCTGGATCTGTGGTAACTAAATCACTTAGAGATCATTATTTATGCTATGAAAATCCTTGCAGGGAAATTAGAAAGATTGATTAATTATGATTAAAACTGTGATTTTTGATTTTGATGGCACGCTGATGAATTCTTTAGATATGTGCGTCCAATCTCTTATCGAAGCGATTTCTCCAAGAATTAATCGTTGTTTAGGAAAAGATGAGGTGATTTCTTACTTTGGATTGAATGAGGTGGGAATAGTTAAGTCATTTTTGAAAGATAATTATCGAGAAGCCTTAGAAGATCTTTATAGAATTTATGCTGAATATCAAAAAGATATACCTTTAACTCCTGGCATTAAAGATTTGATGGATGAATTGAAAAATAGAAATATTAAAGTTTGCATGGTCACTGGTAAGGGTCCAACTTGCTTAGATATTTCCTTAAAACATTTTAATTTAGAATCATATTTCGATGTTTGCTATCCTGGAGGAGAGCAAAAACCTAATAAAGATGTACTAATAAATAAAATTAAAAATGAATTGAAGCTTAAAGATGATGAAGTTATCTATGTCGGAGATGCCTTAAGCGATGTTAAGCAGGCAAAAGAGGCTTCCTGCCGTTGTCTCTCCGTCTGCTTCTATAATCCTGATAATTATAAGCTTCTCTCATCGATAAACCCTAATCAAGTATTTAAAACGGTAGATGAGTTAAAAACGTATTTATTAAAGGAGATTGACAATGAACGAGACAATTAAGACCATTCTTCAAAGAAGAAGCATTAGAAAATATTCTTCAAAAGAAATAAATGATGAAGTATTAAATGAAATTTTAAAATGTGGAACTTACGCGCCTTCTGGGAAAAATCGTCAATCCGCGGTTATAGTTTTGATAGAGGATAAAAAAACTAGAGACTTAATATCGAAGTTAAACGCTAAGATTTTAAATTCTCCAAGTGATCCTTACTATAATGCTCCATATATCATCATTGTTTTAGCAGATAAGAGAGTTAACACTTATATTGAAGATGGTTCTTGCTGCTTAGAAAACATGATGCTAGGAGCTGAATCTTTAGGCCTTGGAACTTGCTGGATTCATAGGGCAAGAGAGATGTTTGAAACTGATGAAGGGAAAGAACTGTTAGCAAAATGGGGATTAGATGCTTCTTTAGAAGGAATTGGTTCGTTAGCTTTAGGATATAAAGATGAAAGCAAGAACGCATATCCAAGAAAAGAGAACTATATCAAAGTTATAGAGTGAGGAAGGTAAATTGTGGATAGAAAAAGAGTTAATCCCGTAAAGGTTATTTTATACGCGATTTTAAGTTTTATTTTATTGATTGTCATCGTTTTATTAGGATATGTAATTTATCTAGATTCTAATTATTATCGAATTGAAGATTTTGCTAGGATGACTATTGAAAATAATACATCTTCAAAAGTTTCTCTTGGTCAAACTTATTCGATTTCCACCTACAATATTGGATTTGGAGCCTATTCTGATGACTATACTTTCTTCATGGATACAGGAGAAATGCAGGATGGGACAAAAACTGTAGGAGAATATGGAACGGCGAGAAGCAAAGAAGAATGTCAAGAAAACACGGATGGCTCAGTTGAATTATTAAAAAGCCTAAATAGCGATTTTTACTTTGTTCAAGAGGTGGATCAAAGCTCAACTCGCTCTTATCGTATCAACCAAGTTGAAGCGTTAAAAACTAATTTTGAAGATTATGGATCTGTATTTACCGTCAATTTCCATTCCGGATATCTTTTGTATCCTTTCAATAATCCTCATGGCGAAGTAAATGGAGGTACGGTTACATTATCTAAGTATCATCTTGATTCATCAATTAGAAGAAGCTTGCCAATATCTGAAGATTTTATCACTAGATTCTTTGATTTAGATCGCTGCTTAACTATTAATTATCTACCGATTGAAAATAGTTCAAAGCAGTTAGTTTTAATAAATTTACATCTTTCGGCTTATGATGAAGGCGGGGTGTTTAGAGCTAAACAAATGGAATTATTAAATAATATCTTGCAAGAAGAAAGAGCTAAAGGAAACTACGTTATAGCCGGAGGAGACTTTAATCATGATATAGCAGATTCAAGCACATATTTTAAAACCGAGCAAAAGATTCCTTCGTGGTTAGCTTTCTTAAATGAAGATTCTTTAAGTGAGGGATATAGATTTGCTGATGCGAATAATAATGCACCTACCTGCCGCGGCGCGGATATGGTTTATATTAAAGATGTTACTTATACCTGCGTAGTTGATGGATTTATTGTCTCTGATAACATTAATATCGAGCAGGTTTATAATGTTGATAATCAATTCCTTTATTCCGATCACAACCCATGCTATATGGAATTTTCATTAAATTAATCGATTGAATTAATATTTAATTTTTCTTAATATCTTAGAAATATATAATATTAGAAGTATTTAAGGAGGATTTTATGCAAACTAAATGGAATTTAAATGAAGTATATAATAACAAAGAAGAATTATTAAAAGAAAAACAAGTTTTAGAACAAACCATTGAAGAATTAAAGACTTATCAAGGCAAGCTAAATAATAAAAATGATTTAGAAAGTTTTTTAGCCCTCTCGTCTAAAGGAGAAATTATTCTTTCTAGAATTTATTCTTATCTTCAAATGAAATTTGATCTAAATCAAAAGGATCTAGAATCTCAGCAAGATTTAGGAATGCTTCAAAATCTTTTAACTAACTATGTCAGCGCGATGAGCTATGTAAATGAAGAGATTTTAAAAAATAAATATGATGATATTCTTGCTTGGTCTAATGAATCTAAAGTAATTAAAGAAAATCTTTTCCCATTGAAGAAAATATTTGATGGAGCAAAGCATGTTTTAACTTATAAAGAAGAAAAGATTTTAGCTAATTTCTCTAATGTTTCAGGTGGTTATTCGTCTTTATATGAAATGTTAGATAATTCAGATAATGAACCATTTGAAATTGAAACGGAGCAAGGTGAGATAACTGTCTCTAAAAATAACTACACTTATTATTTAGCAACTTTAAAATCGCAAGAAGATCGTAGAAAAGTGTTCGAAACCCTTTATTCTTTCTACGATGATCATAAAAATACTTTCGCCGCGATTTATAAAGGTATCATCGATAAAGATATCGCTTTGATGAAATCACGTAATTATAAGACGATTTTAGAAGCGTTTTTAGAGCATAATCAAATTCCTGAGCAAGTTTATTTATCTTTAATTGAAACCGCAAAAAAACATACTGAACCTTTAAAAGAATGGATTCAATTGAGAAAGAAATATTTCAAGTTAGATGAATATCATACTTATGATAGAATGCTTACTTTAGCTAAATCAGATGTTAAATATTCCTATGAAAAAGGCTATTCTATCGTCATGGATGCTTTGAAAGATATGGGAGATGATTTCATAGCTCATGCTAAAAAAGCTTTAAAAGATGGACATGTTGATGTTTATCCTACCGAAGGCAAGAGATCAGGAGCCTACTCTACTCAAATTCCTGAACATGGAGCGTATATATTATTAAATCATACGGATGATTTAGATTCTTTGTTCACTTTAATTCATGAAACAGGCCATTCAATTCATACTTTATATGCTTTAGAAAATCAACCATATCCAACTCAAGATTATGTGATATTTGTCGCGGAGATCGCTTCAACATTTAATGAGCAATGTCTCTTAGATTATCTATTAAAGAATTCAAGTGATAAGAATTTAAAGATTCAAGCTTTAGAGCAACAAATCGATGGAATAGTGGGAACTTTCTATCGTCAGACTTTATTTGCTGATTTTGAATATCAAGCCCATATGAAGGCTCTAAATGGAGAAGGAATCACTTATGAAACTCTTTGCAATATAATGAAGGATCTTTACTTAGAATATTATGGAATCGATTTAGAGACTGAACCTTTAAAGAAGTTTGTTTGGGCTTATATTCCTCATCTATTTAATTCTCCTTTCTATGTTTATCAATACGCGACTTGTCTTTCAGCTTCCTTACAGATCTATCAAAATGTTAAAGACGGCGTGGAAGGGGCAAAAGAAAAGTACATTAACATGTTAAAAGAAGGTGGAGATGATTATCCAATCGAAATCATTAAACGCGCGGGAGTTGATTTAACAAGCGAGCAACCTTTTGTTAATGTATGTAACAAATTAGAATCTCTAATTAAACAATTAAAGGAATTATTAGATTAATGATTTATCAATCAATTTTAGATACAGTTGGTAACACACCTCTAGTTAGATTGGCTAATATTGAAAAGTTATTCTCTTTAAAGGGTGAGCTTTACGCGAAAGTTGAATCATTTAATCCTTCATCATCAATCAAGGTAAGAATTGCTAAGATGATGATTGAAGATGGATTTAAAAAAGGATTAATTACTAAAGATACTGTTGTTATTGAAGCTACATCTGGCAATACAGGAATCGGATTAAGCTTAGTTTGTTCTCTTTATAAATTAAAGTTTATCTGCATAATGCCGTCTTCGATGTCGATAGAGAGAATTAAATTAGTTAAAGCTTACGGAGGTGAGGTTATCTTAACTGACGCTTCTTTAGGAATGAAAGGAACTTTAGATAAATTAGAGGAATTAAAAAATGTTTATCCTCACGTTTTTGTTCCAAGCCAGTTTGATAATTTAATAAATCCTCAAACTCATTATTTAACAACCGGGAGAGAAATCTTGTCTGATTTACCTTCAATCACTCATTTTTTCTCATCTATCGGCACGGGAGGCACGATTTCTGGAGTAGGAAAGTATTTGAAAGAGAAGACAAAGTGTCAAGTGATAGGATATGAGCCTGAAAACTCACCTTTAATCACTAAAGGCTACGCGGGAAGCCATAAGATTCAAGGTGTCGGGGCTAATTTTATTCCTAATACTTTAAATTTGTCATATGTTGATGAAGTTTTATTAGTGAATAACGAAGATGCGTTTAAAATGATGCAAATTTTAGCTAAAGAAGAAGGTATTTTTGGAGGAATCTCTTCAGGAGGGTGTCTATCTTTAGCTATTAATTATTTAAAAGATAAGAAAGATTTTAAGGGAGTTATCGTTCTTCCTGATACAGGAGAACGGTATTTAAGCGTGATAGAATGATGGATAAATATGTTTACTCTTTAGAGCATAAAACTGATTTGTTACCTTGCTTAACAAACATTAAAAAGTTTATTAATTCGGTTAAGGAATTCTTCTTTCCTAATTTTTTTACTTGTCAAAACGAGGCTAACAACCCTCTTGAGAAAGCAAGAGATGTTTTAAAAATAGAAATTGATAAAGTATTTAAATTAACTAATGATAATCGTGATGTAGATTCTTTAGTTGAAAAGATAATGAATTCTATTGTTGAGCTGATTCCAGTTATCAAATCCGATTTAAAATCTTTCTATGAAGGTGATCCTGCCGCGGAGGATTATGTTGAAATCATCATTACATATCCTGGATTTAAAGCTTTAGTCACTTATAGAGTGGCCCATATTTTATATCAAAACCAAATTAGATATTTACCTAGAATGCTTTCTGAGATTGCTCATAGTCAAACTGGTATTGATATTCATCCTGGGGCGAATATCGGGCAAAGCTTCTTTATAGATCACGGGACAGGAATCGTCATCGGGGAAACTTCTATAATTGGCGATAATGTTAGAATCTATCAAGGGGTGACTATCGGAGCTTTATCTTTAGAAAATGGTCATGCCTTAAAAGGAATCAAGAGACATCCTACCATTGGAAATAATGTTATTATCTATGCAAATGCATCTATTCTAGGTGGAGATACTATTATAGGAGATAACACCATCATCGGAGGAAACGTATTTATTACTAAAAGCGTTCCTGATAATCATATGGTGGCTTTTAATAATTCTGATAAGTTAATAGTGAAAAAAAGATGAACGATATCGATAGAAAAGTTAAAAGGACGATGATGATAAATAAGATAGTCATCTCAATATTTGCCTGCTTAGTAGTTATTTATCTTGTGATTAGATATCTTATTTTTAATGATAATTCCTTTGTAATTAATTATGGAGGCTACATTATGCTTTCCATTTTAGGATTATTTGCTATTTATTTTATTTTGATGCTTGTTTATCTTAATCATCTAGCTAAAAATAAAGTTGATAAATAGTTAAAACAAATTATAGATAGTTTCATATAGGAGGTAGTATGTTTAAGGTTTTACTAGTTGAGGATGATATTGATTTATCAGATACCATAAAATTATATTTAACAAAAAAAGGATTCGATGTTTATTGCTCTTATTCAGCAAAGTATGCTTTAAAAGAGCTTGAAAAATATCCGGTTGATATTATTATAACCGACATCATGATGCCTAATATTGACGGAATAACTTTTATTAAAGAGATTAGAGATTATGGAGTTAAGTGCCCGATTTTAATAATCTCCGCGAAAGATCAGATCAAAGATAAGGAACAAGGCTTTCTCGCCGGCGCGGATGATTATATGGTTAAGCCAATTGATGTCACTGAACTTGAATTAAGGATAAATGCCTTATTTAGAAGGGCTAATATTTCTAACGCGCATAAGCTAGAATTTAAATCAACCACCTTAGACGCGGATTCTTTAACTGTCGTGACTGATGGTAAAACATTTGAGCTACCTCAAAAAGAGTTTCAAATATTATTTAAATTACTTTCTTATGAAAACAAGATCTTCACTAGGGTCGCTTTGATGGATGAATTTTGGGGTATTTATACGGAAAGTGAAGAAAGAACGATTGATACCCATATTAATAGATTAAGGGATAAATTTAAAAACAATCCAGACTTTGAAATTGTTACCATTCGAGGATTAGGTTATAAGGCAGTAAAAAAATAATGAATAATTCACATAACAAATCAAGCATTTATTTTAGATTTTCTTTATTGATATTCGTCTTCTTTTTTGTCTTGATTGTGTTAGTAGGAATTATTATTTGTATAGTTTTAATGTCTCCTTTTGCCCCTTTACTAATGCATGGATTCGCCTCGACTACGATTTTCACGATGCTGATCATCTTACTAGCCTCCGCGATTTTAGCTTCCATGCTCTTTTATTTTTTAGGGAGAAAGCCTTTATCTTCTTTAGTTGATTTATCAGTTAAATCGAAAGAAGTTGCTCAAGGTAATTTCTCTTCTAGAGTTAAAGTTGAATCTAACATTCCTGAATTAAACGAAGTTTTAAAAAACTTTAATTACATGGTTGAAAATCTATCAAAGTTAGATACTTTATCTAATGACTTTATCTCTAATGTATCGCATGAATTTAAAACTCCCCTCGCGGTTATTAGAAGCAACGTGAATATTCTAGAAAATGCCTCTTTAAGCGAGGAAGAAAAACAAAAATGCTTAACTAGGATTAATGATTCTATTGAAAAATTAACTGTCTTAATCTCCAATGTTTTAAAGATATCTAAGCTTGATAATAATCAAGTTGAAGTTGACCTTAAAGAAGTAAGATTAGATGAGGTGTTAAGACAATGTATCTTGGATCTATCTGATAGGTTTGAAAAGAAGCATTTAATCCTAGATTTAGAATTAGATGATTGTCTCATAAAATCGGATAAGGAACTTCTATCTCAAATTGTAAATAATTTAATAACTAACGCGATTAAGTTTTCTAATGAAGGTGGTATGATTTATCTATCTTTAGAAAATTCAAAACAAATTGTTATAACTGTTAAAGATGAAGGAATCGGAATGAGCCAAGAAACCGTCAATCATATCTTTGATAGATTCTATCAAGGGGAAACTTCCCATTCTCGAGAAGGAAATGGGCTAGGGTTAACAATCGTCAGCAAGATTGTGAAAATATTAAATGGTAAAATCGAAGTTTCATCAAAAATTAATGAAGGAACGACCTTTAAAGTTATCTTTCCTAAGTCTCAGTTAGTGAAACAATAAAAATTATATTTAATTTAATCATTAGTTAAAACTCAGTTTAAAAAAGATAAATAATCTTTTCTTGTAGCAAAAAGCTACGGCATTCAATTTTCTCTTAGAGAAAGGTTGAATCCCCTTTCCAAGCTAGTGTTGGTGTCCCTTCATGAATATCCCCAAACTAAGCATAACTCGCCAAGACTAGCTTTTTTTGTTGCTTAAAAATTTTAAAGTTAAATAATTTAATTATGAAAAAGCAAACTGTATTTGATTATTTAAATAAATATGGGAATTACTCTTTTATCGGAAAAGAGTTTAATGAGGTAGATGGAGCGATTCTAGCTCTTTTAACTTATTTTAATTATAAAGATGTAGTACCTTCTTTAGGGTCTAATTACTTAGATGTTCCTCTTTATAGGCTTAGTGATGATTCATTATTAGATTATCTTTTAGAAGGAACAGTAACCACCTCAACTGACTCTAGATTCTTTCCTCTAGCGTGTAAATCTAAGCGATTTGGTAATATTAGCTTAAATTATTGCTTTGAAAAGTTTGATAAAGAATTAGCTATCCAATTTTTTGCGATTACATATATTTTAGATAATGATATCGTTTGCGTCTCATTTAGGGGTACAGATTCATCATTAGTTGGATGGAAAGAAGACCTTATGATGGCGGTTAACGATTATCTCCCTTCCTATATTGAAGCCGACGCTTATCTTGAAACGATAGGAAAGATCTTTAATACATCAAAAATAATTGTCATTGGTCATTCTAAAGGTGGGGCTCTCGCGGTTCATTCTTCTTCCCATGCAAGCAAAGATATTCAAGATAGAATCATCAATGTATATGATTTTGATGGACCTGGATTTAGAAAAGCCTTAGATAATTTAAAAGGCTATGAAAATATTAAAAGTCGAATCATTAAAATAATACCAATTGATTCAGTGATTGGAATCTTGTTAGAAAGTTCCACCCGAGCGAAAGTTATTAAAGCCGCGGGATTTTCTTTAGCCCAACATTCTCCTTACATGTGGTATATCGATGATGATCATTTTATTGAGGTGGAACAAACAACATCAGGTTCAGCCTTCTGGTCATATAATATGCATGATTTTTTAGAAACTTTAAATGATGAAGAAAAAGTGATATTTATCGATAAGATTTTTTCTTTGGTCGAACAAGCCAAAATCGATACAGTTCATGATTTCTTGCATGGAGTTGATAAAAAATTATTTGCGTCAATTAAAGCTTTAATCAATATGATGAAAGATGAGCAAACAAGAGATCTGTTTAAAAAGATAATAGTTACATTCATTAAAATCTATTTTAAAAATGCTTCGAGCTTTAGGACTAGAAGAAAAATAGATTTCGCTAAAGCTAATCGTGACGAGATGATTGCTTTAATTATTAAAGATGAGCCTACTCCTCTTTTGACTGAGAAACAGGAACAATAATTCCTTCCTTATTTAAGTTTTCTTGATCTTTATCAATTTCTTTAAGCAATAATTCTAATTCATCATCTTCATTTAAGAAAGCTTGCTTAGAATATACGTTATAAGTCTCTTCACCGATTATTGAATAAAGAACTAAACATATCTTATTTATTAAAGCGTTCAAAGAAGGATTAACTACTAGTTTTTTAAACCAGTGATATGGATTAATCACATTGATAACAGAAAGAAATACATCAGCGACCTTCTTTAATCTATAACGTTTATAAGTTTTAGCTAAAGAAGTATTTTCAATCTTAGTCTTGGTATCTAATAACTTTAATATTGTAGTTAATCTAACATTTCTAAATAGATTAAATAGTCGTTTAGATAATAGATTATCTATCTTATCGATTATATATCTATCTAACATTATTAGCTCATTGATCGTTAATTCGGATAATGGTCTAGACGAATCCGGATAAAACTTCTTAGCTATATCATTTATCATCTCTTTAGAAGACGACATAAAGAAATCTAAAGGTACGGCTTTCCTTCTCTTCTTTTCATCTTTAAATGCTTCTTGATATTGAGCGATAGTCTTTTTGATCTCATCTTCGGATATATCATTAATTCTTTTATTAATTTTAATCGCATCTTTATTTAATTTAACTAAGGAAGTAAATAAATAAATCAAGGCTAATAGAGCCATTCCAAGTAAGATTCCCATCAAAAAAGCGATGATTGTAGCAAAGTTTATTTGGAAAGTTATCACCGATAGAGAATTAATTGAAAAAAGTATTTGCATATTCACCTCTAATTCTATATTATTGTAATGCATGTGCCGTCTTAGCTCAACTGGCAGAGCAATCGACTTGTAATCGATAGGTTGTTGGTTCGATTCCGATAGACGGCACCATTTTTTTTAGAATTTTATAGTTTACATTTTGTAATTTACAAATTTTTATATATTCATTTGGATCTTCTATTAATTCTCTTAGATTCCCAGTGATTAATTCTGTTCCTGTATAATCTTGATCGCTTGCCTTTTTTAGTAAAACAAGCTGCTCTTTTGCTATTGATGGATTTATATCCCGATTTAAGTAATTTAGTAACAAATGATTTAAGATTGTAAAATAATATTTTTTAGCTTCAAAAAAATGTTTTAGTTCACCATAGATAATATTATGTTCACCATATTTAAATAATATTTGATAGTAATGTTTAGCCATATTCATCCCTCCATTTCCTTAACTAGTTTTTCGATTAATTTATCGATTTTATTGTCTTTCTCTTTAGATTTTTTTAAATAGTATTCATCAGTTACTTTAATTGAATCGTGTCCAAGATATAAAGCTATCTCATCGATGCTGATTCCTCTTTCTTTTAGATGAGTTACTAATGATCTTCTAAATTTATGGGGAGTTAAATCTTTGTCAAGACTCTTTAGATGTCTTCTAAAAGTATTTTCATGAATCGGTATTGAGTGATTATCGTTTTTATTCTTATTTCCTAAAGAGAAAAATAAGTAATCATCAGACTTTAAATGATGACTTTTGATATGCCTCTTTAATAAATTTGCATATTCATCAGATAAAGAATTAATTCTATCGCTTTTTTTGGTTTTTGGAGGAATAACAATAAAACCTCCGTTTCCAGTTTTAAAATTTACTGATTGATAATTTTCAATGGTTTTATCCTTGAATGAAATAGAATCTACTTTTAGACCTAGAAGCTCTGATAATCTATAGCCATAGATGAATAAGGTGAGCAAAGCAAGTTTATAATATTCAGATTTTTCCTTCTTTATAACGGATTTTATTTTCTCTAGTTCTAATATTTGAGGTTTAGAAACCATTCTAGTTATAGAATAATCCTTAAATAAGGGAAGAATGAAAATATATGAATAATAATATAGATAGCTTTGATAGATAAAATAGAAGAAACGTTTTAAGAAATTTAATTTTTTATTTTTAGTCGCATAATTATTATTTTCATTTTTAATCATTTCCCAAGCCTTATCAGCATCTATTTTTGTAAGGTTGATAATTAATGATTCATTAGGAAAATACTTAAAGTAAGAATGATTCATCGCGCGTTCTATTTCTCGGAAATATGTTATTTTAGTAAACTTTTGAAGATAATTTTTAAATAGGATAAGACCATCTCGATAGGTTAGATTATTGAGAATAAGAGATCGATTATTGCTATTTGGATAAATAGAATAGATTAAATCTTGCTCTTTACTCAAGGTTTCTTCATAGGAAAGAAATCCATCTTTGATATGATTTGTCCCATCAATAGTTAGCTTATAATAATATGTTTTGTTAGTAGAGTTATAATATATCATTCTATGCACCTGCCTCTAATGCTTTTGGTGAGTTAATCATGGCTTTAAATCTATCTTCATTAGATTCATATAATGAAGAAATTTCTTTTAAATCTTGATCAGAATGAATTTCACTTTCATTCATCAAAAAATCATAAAAGTCAGAATATTCGCATTTTCGATAATTCCCATAACACCAAGATAAAGGGAAAATTAGAGTTAATTCCTCAGCTAGATTAGGATCATCTAAAGACGCTAGCTTAGTAGAGTAGAGAACTCGATATTTTAAAAATGCTGAAGCAGTTAATTTTTTTCTTTTATCCCATAATTTATATAATTTTTCTTTATATGGATTGTTTCCATGCAAGTATTTTGATTCTCCATCAATTTCTTTATTCCTGTTTTTTCTAGCTTTTTTAAACATTTTTTTAGTTATTCTATTTTCCTTTTTTTGTAAAATTCTTTGCTGTAAAGGTAAATTTCCTACGATGGATGATGAGATAATTCTAATGTAAGAATTTGCTAGCTCTCGAATTAGAGGTGCGATTCTTGATGTATTTTGCGATGAAGAAATATAATACGCGGTTTCATTTTTAAGTTGTCTAAATAATCTTAAAACCATATCTTGCCCTAAAAGCGATAGTTTACGATAATCTGATGTGTTTTTATAATTTGATAAGGCTTTTTCGTCTTCAATGAATAATGAATATGATGGAATATAGAATTTTTTTAGTGATTCTTTGTCTTTGATATTAAAATAATCATCAGATAAATCGTAGTTATAATTATTAGTTATTCTTGAATAGAGTTTATAATTTGAGAACACATAATTATTTCTTAATGATGCAATGTAGGCTTCAACATATGTTTTTAATATGTTGTTATTTGGAGTTAAGGAAACATAATCAGTTGAAACATTGTTTTTTGAAAATGCATCGTTAATCATCTTGTTTTTATATAAATGATATATGATTTCTTTTTCTGAATAATTATCTTGATATAGCTTTTTTACAGTATCTCTAAGTGGATTAAAATCAAAATAATAGAACCGTTTTTCAATTGATAATATTGTTTCCTCTATTTTTTCTTGAAATAAGATTGTTCGATAATGAGAATAACCATTTATGAAAGACGTTTTACCTCCTCCTACTGACGCCTCGATCATTACAAGGTAAGAGAACTTTTTATCAATAATATCATGAGTTTTGAAACATTTGGCTAATAGATCATATCTATAAGATAATTGTTTTCTAAGCTTTGGGGAGAAGATTCTTTGAAACAAATTATATTTATAAGGTGCAGGATAAATATTATATATTGAATGTTTTAACTGATATTTTTCCACGAATCTATATATAATTCGTTTCACAAATTCAATTAAATGCACGATTAGACCAAGCTTAACTACTAAATTGAATAATATTTTCAATGATTTATATACAAGTAAACATATATTTTTAAACAGTTTAAATAGTGATTGGAAAAAATTAACCGCGGCATTCCAAAAGTTGAAAAAGATTAGTAATAAAGATAATATGGCTAGAAGTCCAATTACTATAGAATAACGTTGAATTAAATCGATTAGTATTTGAAAAAATTCCTCTAAAGTCATAATTACTTATTTTGTTCTTTCTTTTTAAATATGGAAATAATCTTACCAATTAAGCTAACGACAATTAAGCTTATAATTATCCAAAAGATAAGCTTGATAACATTAAAAGCATCAGAGAACCAATCTACAATTGGGTCAAACAATGTATCTAACCAGTTTAAATTAGTTGATCCGCCTCCTGAATTCTCTAAATCTTTTGGTTCTACTGATACAGTTGCTTTAATAACGTCTCCATCAGAATTGACTAATGTCATCTCAGTTGCTTCGACATCCATATAATAATTCATTGTAAATTTATATATTTCATATCCAGTATAAGTAATATAAATAGGAAGGGTAGTTCCCGGGGAAGTTGTTGTTTCAAGGAATGTCTTTTTTTCTAATCCAGAATCATCTAAATACTCAATAAATTCTTGATAATACCCCGTAGGATCAACGTTATCACTTGCTGTTTCATAAGTGAAGACTAGATTACTATAGTTATATTCAAATTCATCAAAATTAACGATGTAATAGTTATCATTAGGCATGTAAGAAGAAGCAAAATCGATAATATCTTCCAATTCCTTAAATGCATCCTTAAATTCATTGGCAGTTTGTATTTTCTTCCAGGTAAATTTCGTGCTTCCGATATTCGTTGTTACATTAGTTGGTTCGATGGTTGAATAGGTGTAAGGTAAAGTATATATATCGTTTCGTCTTACTTGCTCTTTAGTGTATCCATAGAATCTATCTATCTCTCCTTCATCATTTAAGTGATAATACTGAGCATGCGGTAAAAGATAATTATTATACCTGTCACAATTAGAATCAATTTCACCTGTTGTAGTATCAGTTTCAAAGTAATTGTAGTGATCAACATTAGATATGATATTGTCAGCGTATGCGGTCAATAGCATCTCTTTCCATCTTAAGGATATATCAGCTATTTCATAATCTGACCAACCCAAAGGCAAGCTAAAAGAATAGAAAAACTGATCTTCTAAACTATCCGAATTGTATCCAAACAAATTAGAAACTGATTCTATAAATTGCTCCCACCAGTCATCCGTGTCAAAACGATATGACCAAACATGGGGATCCTCTAATTCAATTATTGTCGTATATGATGAAAAATCTTGCCTGTAATAAGTAGTTTCGTTTATGTTAGTTTGTTTATTGTAACGTGCTTTTACTAATGATAAGTCATCATTTGATAATGTTTTATCGAAGTTAAAATAAGATGTATTTGATTTTAAATTATTAGTGCTGGATATAATATTAATTTCAAAATTTAACTGATCATTACTATCAATAAACTCTTTAATTTCATCCGATAATTTATTTTTATATGTTAATCTATAATAGCCTTCATCATTTGAATCGATTATTCCTAATTCGATATTTTCTAATGCAATTGCTTCTTTATTTTGGCTGGTTATTGATCCAGTTAAGGAGAATGAAGTTTCTAACTTTAAAGGAAAGTAAATATAAAAGAGTGAAACATAATCATCATTAAAAGAAGGGAGAAAATTAATTATAGTTGGATTGATCAATTGATCTGAGGAAAAATTATATTTTTGATAATCAAAATTAAATGATTGGAGATCTTCTTCGATTGTAGTATTTATTTTAAACTGCTCTTGAAATTCATCTTGCTTGGCTTTATTGATTATCTGTTCTCTTATATTGATTAAATTAGATGAAATACCTCCCATGGTTGTAACAGGGGATAAAAATGAAGAAGAAATCAGTAGAAATATATTTGAATAAAGAAATAACTTAGTCATACTTACCCCTCCAGTTAAAATATGATTTCATCTTTAGAAACTAATATTTTGAATATATCTAAATCCCATTCAGTAAAGAAATTTGTAATATTCGATAAATAGATCAATAAAGATAAAACTATAGCAACAACTACAAAAATAATTCCTTTAGTAACAGTAAAACCAGTTTTATAAAATATGATTCCAAGCAGCAACAAAAGTGCGATGGAACCAATAAATAAACATATTGTATAATTATTCATGCAAGTCTCCTTTCTTTTTTACTTGATTATTTTCAAAAATTTCTTATTATATGGATGTGGTTAGAGAAGCGTAGTTTTCCTAGGGAAACGGGGCTCGGCTCTAACCACATTTTTTATTGGTTAGAATCAATAATATTTTGAATTGTTTCTACGTCCTCTAGAGATCTAATCTTCATATTGTTTAATTCTTGTTTTCTAACATGACTTTTAGTCTTAAAGATTCTTTTTGACATATAGCTTTCTCTAGTATCGTTTTTATTAGGATTCTTTTTCAATTTGGTATAATTATGCCTATTTCTATTATGCGTAATAGGTAGCCTAGACCATTCTTCATCAGTATATTTTACTTCCAGAGCTGGATGCTTACTATATGAGTCATAGTAAAATTTATGCTTTAAATTAAATATTCCTATCACAATTAAAGGAGTGAATGAAGCTAAGATTATAAATATGCAAGCGATGATAACAACAATCATAAGTCGCCTCAGTTATTAGTAAATTAATTCATCATCTGATGTGTTAATTCCTGTTGGTTCTAAATCAAAAGTTGAAAAATCATAGTCAACATAAACATATATTTTTGCTGATGAAGATCCTTTAACAACAGTATCTTCATCTATTGTTAATGTTGCTTTATCTAGATTCATTCTAAAACCCAAATGCCCTGAACAATAATCTTTTAAAAATGCATGATAAGACGGCGCGTCATCATAATTAGATGATACATCCCATATATCTTGAGCCGATGGCAATATCTCATTTAATTTATATTGATGATTTGAAATAGATGTAGTTATAGATTTTGAAAATAAATCTTCAAGGGCTTGGAAGGATTCTTGAATGAATTCCCAGTTATGGTAATCTTCAAAACTTCCTGATGAACCTACTTCTCCTGCTAAAACATTAACAGTTAAATCACTTGTATCTATAGTTAATTTACTCACATCTAATGATGAATAATCAAAGTCTAAAGTATAATCCGATACATGATTATCGTTTGAATAATCTAAGATGAGTTCTCTTATGTCTTGAGTAGAAGTGGCAAGAAATGGAGATCTAGAGTCACCATCATAGGAAAGATCCAGTAATTTCTTTTGATATTGACACGTGACAGTAGCTTTGATGCTGGTATCTGCTAAGGATTGTATTTCAACTATGATTACCCTATTAAAAGCAGCTCCTCCAATATTAGTGACGGTTATAGTTTTAGTTTTCTCATTTTTCTCTACAGCTATGATGGCTGATGCGTCTGATTGATCATCTTGATAATATGATCTAACTGAAATTGATTCATTAACAGTTGATGCACTTGCTGGCTTTTCAAATGAATAAGTAAAAGATTGAACTACATTACCATTTTCTAAAACTTCAGTAGCAAGACGTTTCACTTTTAATCCTTGTTCTTCAATTTCAGTTTCTAAATTATTTTCAATTTTATCTGTTTCATTGTTGGCAGGTCCATAATTAATTCTATTAGCGTAGCTGAATGCTGCTACTGCGCCTAAACCTAATAATCCTGATAAAATAAATGTAATAAAGCTTGATATTTTTCCCATGTCATAAACCTCCTTTAAATTATCGTTAACTCTAAGTTATATGAGCTAGATAATTGATCTTCTTGAATATCGTCTTGAGACGATGCTGGTTCTTGAACTGGTGTGTCAAAATTGATTTCTGCAGCCCTAAATGTTACAAGCCCTACGCAGGCTCCAAACAATAGACCGCTTAAAAATAAAACTAATATTTTTCTCATTGTCTTCTCCTCTATTTTCTAATTAGTGTTAACTCTATGTTGACTAGATTAATTGGTGAGGTATTATTTTAGAAAATTACATTATCCGCGCCAGAAACATCAATTTCGGAAATATTTAAATTGAAATCTTCAATATTTAATTTTATGGAAAATTGAGGTTCACTATCAAAGCCTACAGTGTAAGAAAAATCTCCATCATGCATGGTAAATCCCCAATCGACAGCGTTTGAAAGATAGATAAGACCATTACTGGACTTTAAGTTTGCTCTATCTTCACTTGTGGCTAATTCCCATAGCTCTTCAGATGTAGCAATTTGATGCTCGCCATTAAATATAGCAATTAATTTTTGCGATAAATTGCTACTAAAAGTATATGAATCTGCACCTTTAAAAGTTAAATCATCACCTGATTGAGTTTGATCCATGTATCCATTTGTATAATCATGATCAATCGTGTATTTTGAATATTCAAAAAAATCTGTTTCATTGATTAAATAGTCAAAAATATCAGAGCCTTCGCTAGCATCATCAAAAATAAATGTGAACGTTTGCCCTTCATGACCAATAATTTTTTTCTCATAGTTACAAGTGATGGTAGCCGATGCTCCTCCACCATCGGCAGCAGTTAGCTTGACTAAAATAACTTTATCGAAGGCAGCGTTGCATGTTAAAGTGATGGTTTTTTCCGCGGTATCAATAGATGCTGTGACTTCGGTAGCTGCACCTCCATCTTGATATTCTACTGAGGTATTAATGTTTTGATTTGTAGCATTTGCTGGAGTTATTGTATATGAAAATGTTTGAACGGTTTCACCTGTTTCTAACGTCTCAGCAGATAATAACTTTACTGACATCTTATTGACTTCGGTTACTTCTGTTTCTAATCCATCGCCACTATCGGTATCTTCAATTTCATCGGCTTGACTAGTTCCATAGTTAATTCCAAAACCATAGGAAACACCTAAAGTAGCCCCAACACCTAAAGCGATGGAAGCTAATGATGCTAATAATAAGATTGTTGTTGATTTGTTCATAATTGTCTCCTTTTAATTTTCATCAAAGCTCACATCATCGTCTCTAATTCCTTTTTTTAAATCATTCCTTTCGATGATAAACTTAATTAGTAATTCGCTTTGATTTTTTTCTAGATGGTCTTTTAAATCTTTTCTAGCAAGATTGATAATTTTGAAAAAAATATCAAAAATTAAATTTGCTTCAATCATCACAGATTGAGGAGGGCAAAATTTGCATCTTGTCCTGTCTTGGCAAATATAGCAATTCCTTATTTTTAAATAATTTTTCTTATGCTCAGTTTTGCCATGTCTAGGTATTTTTAAATTAATTCTTAGATTTTCAATAAGTTTCACCTCCTAATTAAAGTCGCTTAAATAATCGTAGGAAGCTATTTTCATCTTTTCCTCGATATTTTCTTTATCAGTTTTTATTTCACCATTTAATGTCTTCTTTAATAGGATTTCAAAGACATCAATAGACATGTCGTTTTTATGCTTCAAGAATGTCAAAAGATGTGATTCAATCACTGAAAATAATTTGTCTGGAGAAACATTCTCTTCGCTTACTATATTCTTCAGAACCTGCGTTATTTCGTTTATTCCTTGCTTTGATTTAATCAAGCCATGATCACATAAATAGTTAATTATTTTATCGAAAACTATGGCGCCAGAAAATATTTCATCTTCGATGATTTTATTAATTGATTTAATATAATAATCATTTTTATTTTTAATCGATTGGATATTAGTTCTACTTAATCTTGTGATGAAACAATCATTAGCTTTATTGAAATTTTTTAATCCGTAATCTGAAATTAAATTAGTTATGATAGATTCAAATTCAGCTTTTTCTTTAGAAGCTATGAATTTTGAATAAATTAATCCAGATAACGCCTCATCGATAGATGACGTTCCAATTAATTTATTTAAATTATCTAAATCTACTTCTTTCGAAGGATTATCTTCTTTTAATTTTTGTAATCGTTCTTGTGATTCTCTTTTAATCTTTCTCTTTTCATTTGTTTTCTCACTCTCAGTTTGAGTTAAATTTGGTAGATCTGGAATAATTAAACAATCTACATCAATTATTACTAAATCTAATTCTTCTAAAGATTCAAGACATCTATGAACTATTTCATTATCAGAATCTTTATCTTGATTTGTGTTGAATCTAATTAAACGTCTTATAAAGTCGCTTGATATTGCTTTGTTTGCCCTTTCAGAATAAATAAAGCCATTGTTAGAAAGAGATTTTAAAATTAAATTTAGATAAACAAACTGGTAATCGATAGGGGAGTCTTCATTGTCTAAAGCTTTTTCTTTTAAGGCTTCCATCCGTTCAGATAAAAAGAATTGATCATTTAATTGGATGAAATAATAATTTCTCTCTTTCATAACAAGGCCTTTCTTAACGTTAAATACATTAACTAAGCCTAACTCTAGTGTTTTTTTTTTTTTTTTAAGGGTTTTATCGTTTTTTCTCTTAAAAGTTAAAATATTAATATGTTTAATGAAAAATTAAGAGAGTTAAGACTTAAAAACGGCCTATCACAGGTAGAATTATCAAAAATATTAAATATTTCTCAAACCTCGTATTCCCAGTGGGAGAGAGGAATTTGTGAACCAAATATAGAAACGTTAAAAAAGATAGCTAGATATTTTAAAGTGTCTTTGGATATTCTGCTAGAATCCAATATTATTCCATTATCAATTGATCAATTAAAAATAGAGATTGAGAATCTAGATAGAAAACAATTAAAGAATCTTTTATTAGAAATTATTGATGAGATTTTTTCTATTATCTTATAAGGCGTGGAAAAATATGATTTTTCCTACCCTAAATTCTTTAAATTTGCCTAAATAGTCATTTAGTCAAATTTTAAATATAAAGTTAGGGAAGGTTTTTGCCGAAAACAAATTCACTTTCAAGAATCCACATGTTCATTATTATCTTATATTCATCAGTCAAATATTATTTATTTTTATGACTATGACTATATCTATGTCAAAATTGAATTCCAATAAAACTGGTTTTTCTCACAACAAAAAGACGTTATTAAACGTTTGATTTTTAAACTATGAGATAAACTAAATTATTAAAATTGACGGTTTAATTATTAAGTTTATCTCTATCTATATATCAAAATTTATTGTTAATCCTATAACTATTTAAGTATGTTGACGGCATATTTATCTCAAATAGTCTAGGATTAAAGTAAATTTTATATCTTGACATAACAATAATCATTGTTAGAATAAATGGTGCTAGGTGCGTAGATATTATTATCTATTCGATTTTGCACTTTGTGCACATTGATTAATTCAATGCTCGGCCCTAGCGTTTTTATTTGCTTTTCTTTTTTTGTTTATGATTGAGTAAATAAACGCCTTGATTCGTCCCTTATCGGTTTCGGTTAAATGTGTTTTGTTATCCTTTTTCCTTTTACTAGAGATTGAACTAGTTTTTATAGATTTACTAACATAAATAGATTTTCCATCTTTATTTTTGGATGTTAACTCTATATATTTTCTTTTCTTTGCTGGAGAGGTAGTTGAACTCATTCTAGACCATTTTCTTCCATTATTTCCAATTTGCAGCGATGAATGAATTTTGTGTTTAGGATTATTCATAGTTGCTAAATCATAATAAAATTCGCCCTTGTTAAATGTATCCTCATCGAATATGATGTCTGATTTTTTACTCATTGTTTATTGCCTCCTTAGTCTCCGATAGACGGCACCATTTTTTTTAGAATTTTATAGTTTACATTTTGTAATTTACAAATTTTTATATATTCATTTGGATCTTCTATTAATTCTCTTAGATTCCCAGTGATTAATTCTGTTCCTGTATAATCTTGATCGCTTGCCTTTTTTAGTAAAACAAGCTGCTCTTTTGCTATTGATGGATTTATATCCCGATTTAAGTAATTTAGTAACAAATGATTTAAGATTGTAAAATAATATTTTTTAGCTTCAAAAAAATGTTTTAGTTCACCATAGATAATATTATGTTCACCATATTTAAATAATATTTGATAGTAATGTTTAGCCATATTCATCCCTCCATTTCCTTAACTAGTTTTTCGATTAATTTATCGATTTTATTGTCTTTCTCTTTAGATTTTTTTAAATAGTATTCATCAGTTACTTTAATTGAATCGTGTCCAAGATATAAAGCTATCTCATCGATGCTGATTCCTCTTTCTTTTAGATGAGTTACTAATGATCTTCTAAATTTATGGGGAGTTAAATCTTTGTCAAGACTCTTTAGATGTCTTCTAAAAGTATTTTCATGAATCGGTATTGAGTGATTATCGTTTTTATTCTTATTTCCTAAAGAGAAAAATAAGTAATCATCAGACTTTAAATGATGACTTTTGATATGCCTCTTTAATAAATTTGCATATTCATCAGATAAAGAATTAATTCTATCGCTTTTTTTGGTTTTTGGAGGAATAACAATAAAACCTCCGTTTCCAGTTTTAAAATTTACTGATTGATAATTTTCAATGGTTTTATCCTTGAATGAAATAGAATCTACTTTTAGACCTAGAAGCTCTGATAATCTATAGCCATAGATGAATAAGGTGAGCAAAGCAAGTTTATAATATTCAGATTTTTCCTTCTTTATAACGGATTTTATTTTCTCTAGTTCTAATATTTGAGGTTTAGAAACCATTCTAGTTATAGAATAATCCTTAAATAAGGGAAGAATGAAAATATATGAATAATAATATAGATAGCTTTGATAGATAAAATAGAAGAAACGTTTTAAGAAATTTAATTTTTTATTTTTAGTCGCATAATTATTATTTTCATTTTTAATCATTTCCCAAGCCTTATCAGCATCTATTTTTGTAAGGTTGATAATTAATGATTCATTAGGAAAATACTTAAAGTAAGAATGATTCATCGCGCGTTCTATTTCTCGGAAATATGTTATTTTAGTAAACTTTTGAAGATAATTTTTAAATAGGATAAGACCATCTCGATAGGTTAGATTATTGAGAATAAGAGATCGATTATTGCTATTTGGATAAATAGAATAGATTAAATCTTGCTCTTTACTCAAGGTTTCTTCATAGGAAAGAAATCCATCTTTGATATGATTTGTCCCATCAATAGTTAGCTTATAATAATATGTTTTGTTAGTAGAGTTATAATATATCATTCTATGCACCTGCCTCTAATGCTTTTGGTGAGTTAATCATGGCTTTAAATCTATCTTCATTAGATTCATATAATGAAGAAATTTCTTTTAAATCTTGATCAGAATGAATTTCACTTTCATTCATCAAAAAATCATAAAAGTCAGAATATTCGCATTTTCGATAATTCCCATAACACCAAGATAAAGGGAAAATTAGAGTTAATTCCTCAGCTAGATTAGGATCATCTAAAGACGCTAGCTTAGTAGAGTAGAGAACTCGATATTTTAAAAATGCTGAAGCAGTTAATTTTTTTCTTTTATCCCATAATTTATATAATTTTTCTTTATATGGATTGTTTCCATGCAAGTATTTTGATTCTCCATCAATTTCTTTATTCCTGTTTTTTCTAGCTTTTTTAAACATTTTTTTAGTTATTCTATTTTCCTTTTTTTGTAAAATTCTTTGCTGTAAAGGTAAATTTCCTACGATGGATGATGAGATAATTCTAATGTAAGAATTTGCTAGCTCTCGAATTAGAGGTGCGATTCTTGATGTATTTTGCGATGAAGAAATATAATACGCGGTTTCATTTTTAAGTTGTCTAAATAATCTTAAAACCATATCTTGCCCTAAAAGCGATAGTTTACGATAATCTGATGTGTTTTTATAATTTGATAAGGCTTTTTCGTCTTCAATGAATAATGAATATGATGGAATATAGAATTTTTTTAGTGATTCTTTGTCTTTGATATTAAAATAATCATCAGATAAATCGTAGTTATAATTATTAGTTATTCTTGAATAGAGTTTATAATTTGAGAACACATAATTATTTCTTAATGATGCAATGTAGGCTTCAACATATGTTTTTAATATGTTGTTATTTGGAGTTAAGGAAACATAATCAGTTGAAACATTGTTTTTTGAAAATGCATCGTTAATCATCTTGTTTTTATATAAATGATATATGATTTCTTTTTCTGAATAATTATCTTGATATAGCTTTTTTACAGTATCTCTAAGTGGATTAAAATCAAAATAATAGAACCGTTTTTCAATTGATAATATTGTTTCCTCTATTTTTTCTTGAAATAAGATTGTTCGATAATGAGAATAACCATTTATGAAAGACGTTTTACCTCCTCCTACTGACGCCTCGATCATTACAAGGTAAGAGAACTTTTTATCAATAATATCATGAGTTTTGAAACATTTGGCTAATAGATCATATCTATAAGATAATTGTTTTCTAAGCTTTGGGGAGAAGATTCTTTGAAACAAATTATATTTATAAGGTGCAGGATAAATATTATATATTGAATGTTTTAACTGATATTTTTCCACGAATCTATATATAATTCGTTTCACAAATTCAATTAAATGCACGATTAGACCAAGCTTAACTACTAAATTGAATAATATTTTCAATGATTTATATACAAGTAAACATATATTTTTAAACAGTTTAAATAGTGATTGGAAAAAATTAACCGCGGCATTCCAAAAGTTGAAAAAGATTAGTAATAAAGATAATATGGCTAGAAGTCCAATTACTATAGAATAACGTTGAATTAAATCGATTAGTATTTGAAAAAATTCCTCTAAAGTCATAATTACTTATTTTGTTCTTTCTTTTTAAATATGGAAATAATCTTACCAATTAAGCTAACGACAATTAAGCTTATAATTATCCAAAAGATAAGCTTGATAACATTAAAAGCATCAGAGAACCAATCTACAATTGGGTCAAACAATGTATCTAACCAGTTTAAATTAGTTGATCCGCCTCCTGAATTCTCTAAATCTTTTGGTTCTACTGATACAGTTGCTTTAATAACGTCTCCATCAGAATTGACTAATGTCATCTCAGTTGCTTCGACATCCATATAATAATTCATTGTAAATTTATATATTTCATATCCAGTATAAGTAATATAAATAGGAAGGGTAGTTCCCGGGGAAGTTGTTGTTTCAAGGAATGTCTTTTTTTCTAATCCAGAATCATCTAAATACTCAATAAATTCTTGATAATACCCCGTAGGATCAACGTTATCACTTGCTGTTTCATAAGTGAAGACTAGATTACTATAGTTATATTCAAATTCATCAAAATTAACGATGTAATAGTTATCATTAGGCATGTAAGAAGAAGCAAAATCGATAATATCTTCCAATTCCTTAAATGCATCCTTAAATTCATTGGCAGTTTGTATTTTCTTCCAGGTAAATTTCGTGCTTCCGATATTCGTTGTTACATTAGTTGGTTCGATGGTTGAATAGGTGTAAGGTAAAGTATATATATCGTTTCGTCTTACTTGCTCTTTAGTGTATCCATAGAATCTATCTATCTCTCCTTCATCATTTAAGTGATAATACTGAGCATGCGGTAAAAGATAATTATTATACCTGTCACAATTAGAATCAATTTCACCTGTTGTAGTATCAGTTTCAAAGTAATTGTAGTGATCAACATTAGATATGATATTGTCAGCGTATGCGGTCAATAGCATCTCTTTCCATCTTAAGGATATATCAGCTATTTCATAATCTGACCAACCCAAAGGCAAGCTAAAAGAATAGAAAAACTGATCTTCTAAACTATCCGAATTGTATCCAAACAAATTAGAAACTGATTCTATAAATTGCTCCCACCAGTCATCCGTGTCAAAACGATATGACCAAACATGGGGATCCTCTAATTCAATTATTGTCGTATATGATGAAAAATCTTGCCTGTAATAAGTAGTTTCGTTTATGTTAGTTTGTTTATTGTAACGTGCTTTTACTAATGATAAGTCATCATTTGATAATGTTTTATCGAAGTTAAAATAAGATGTATTTGATTTTAAATTATTAGTGCTGGATATAATATTAATTTCAAAATTTAACTGATCATTACTATCAATAAACTCTTTAATTTCATCCGATAATTTATTTTTATATGTTAATCTATAATAGCCTTCATCATTTGAATCGATTATTCCTAATTCGATATTTTCTAATGCAATTGCTTCTTTATTTTGGCTGGTTATTGATCCAGTTAAGGAGAATGAAGTTTCTAACTTTAAAGGAAAGTAAATATAAAAGAGTGAAACATAATCATCATTAAAAGAAGGGAGAAAATTAATTATAGTTGGATTGATCAATTGATCTGAGGAAAAATTATATTTTTGATAATCAAAATTAAATGATTGGAGATCTTCTTCGATTGTAGTATTTATTTTAAACTGCTCTTGAAATTCATCTTGCTTGGCTTTATTGATTATCTGTTCTCTTATATTGATTAAATTAGATGAAATACCTCCCATGGTTGTAACAGGGGATAAAAATGAAGAAGAAATCAGTAGAAATATATTTGAATAAAGAAATAACTTAGTCATACTTACCCCTCCAGTTAAAATATGATTTCATCTTTAGAAACTAATATTTTGAATATATCTAAATCCCATTCAGTAAAGAAATTTGTAATATTCGATAAATAGATCAATAAAGATAAAACTATAGCAACAACTACAAAAATAATTCCTTTAGTAACAGTAAAACCAGTTTTATAAAATATGATTCCAAGCAGCAACAAAAGTGCGATGGAACCAATAAATAAACATATTGTATAATTATTCATGCAAGTCTCCTTTCTTTTTTACTTGATTATTTTCAAAAATTTCTTATTATATGGATGTGGTTAGAGAAGCGTAGTTTTCCTAGGGAAACGGGGCTCGGCTCTAACCACATTTTTTATTGGTTAGAATCAATAATATTTTGAATTGTTTCTACGTCCTCTAGAGATCTAATCTTCATATTGTTTAATTCTTGTTTTCTAACATGACTTTTAGTCTTAAAGATTCTTTTTGACATATAGCTTTCTCTAGTATCGTTTTTATTAGGATTCTTTTTCAATTTGGTATAATTATGCCTATTTCTATTATGCGTAATAGGTAGCCTAGACCATTCTTCATCAGTATATTTTACTTCCAGAGCTGGATGCTTACTATATGAGTCATAGTAAAATTTATGCTTTAAATTAAATATTCCTATCACAATTAAAGGAGTGAATGAAGCTAAGATTATAAATATGCAAGCGATGATAACAACAATCATAAGTCGCCTCAGTTATTAGTAAATTAATTCATCATCTGATGTGTTAATTCCTGTTGGTTCTAAATCAAAAGTTGAAAAATCATAGTCAACATAAACATATATTTTTGCTGATGAAGATCCTTTAACAACAGTATCTTCATCTATTGTTAATGTTGCTTTATCTAGATTCATTCTAAAACCCAAATGCCCTGAACAATAATCTTTTAAAAATGCATGATAAGACGGCGCGTCATCATAATTAGATGATACATCCCATATATCTTGAGCCGATGGCAATATCTCATTTAATTTATATTGATGATTTGAAATAGATGTAGTTATAGATTTTGAAAAT
The DNA here is from genome assembly GCA_944332225.1 of uncultured Bacilli bacterium. Taxonomy (GTDB): domain Bacteria; phylum Bacillota_I; class Bacilli_A; order RFN20; family CAG-449; genus CALVJO01. The sequence continues at coordinate 34,031 of CALVJO010000014.1, forward strand.
AAATCTTCAAGGGCTTGGAAGGATTCTTGAATGAATTCCCAGTTATGGTAATCTTCAAAACTTCCTGATGAACCTACTTCTCCTGCTAAAACATTAACAGTTAAATCACTTGTATCTATAGTTAATTTACTCACATCTAATGATGAATAATCAAAGTCTAAAGTATAATCCGATACATGATTATCGTTTGAATAATCTAAGATGAGTTCTCTTATGTCTTGAGTAGAAGTGGCAAGAAATGGAGATCTAGAGTCACCATCATAGGAAAGATCCAGTAATTTCTTTTGATATTGACACGTGACAGTAGCTTTGATGCTGGTATCTGCTAAGGATTGTATTTCAACTATGATTACCCTATTAAAAGCAGCTCCTCCAATATTAGTGACGGTTATAGTTTTAGTTTTCTCATTTTTCTCTACAGCTATGATGGCTGATGCGTCTGATTGATCATCTTGATAATATGATCTAACTGAAATTGATTCATTAACAGTTGATGCACTTGCTGGCTTTTCAAATGAATAAGTAAAAGATTGAACTACATTACCATTTTCTAAAACTTCAGTAGCAAGACGTTTCACTTTTAATCCTTGTTCTTCAATTTCAGTTTCTAAATTATTTTCAATTTTATCTGTTTCATTGTTGGCAGGTCCATAATTAATTCTATTAGCGTAGCTGAATGCTGCTACTGCGCCTAAACCTAATAATCCTGATAAAATAAATGTAATAAAGCTTGATATTTTTCCCATGTCATAAACCTCCTTTAAATTATCGTTAACTCTAAGTTATATGAGCTAGATAATTGATCTTCTTGAATATCGTCTTGAGACGATGCTGGTTCTTGAACTGGTGTGTCAAAATTGATTTCTGCAGCCCTAAATGTTACAAGCCCTACGCAGGCTCCAAACAATAGACCGCTTAAAAATAAAACTAATATTTTTCTCATTGTCTTCTCCTCTATTTTCTAATTAGTGTTAACTCTATGTTGACTAGATTAATTGGTGAGGTATTATTTTAGAAAATTACATTATCCGCGCCAGAAACATCAATTTCGGAAATATTTAAATTGAAATCTTCAATATTTAATTTTATGGAAAATTGAGGTTCACTATCAAAGCCTACAGTGTAAGAAAAATCTCCATCATGCATGGTAAATCCCCAATCGACAGCGTTTGAAAGATAGATAAGACCATTACTGGACTTTAAGTTTGCTCTATCTTCACTTGTGGCTAATTCCCATAGCTCTTCAGATGTAGCAATTTGATGCTCGCCATTAAATATAGCAATTAATTTTTGCGATAAATTGCTACTAAAAGTATATGAATCTGCACCTTTAAAAGTTAAATCATCACCTGATTGAGTTTGATCCATGTATCCATTTGTATAATCATGATCAATCGTGTATTTTGAATATTCAAAAAAATCTGTTTCATTGATTAAATAGTCAAAAATATCAGAGCCTTCGCTAGCATCATCAAAAATAAATGTGAACGTTTGCCCTTCATGACCAATAATTTTTTTCTCATAGTTACAAGTGATGGTAGCCGATGCTCCTCCACCATCGGCAGCAGTTAGCTTGACTAAAATAACTTTATCGAAGGCAGCGTTGCATGTTAAAGTGATGGTTTTTTCCGCGGTATCAATAGATGCTGTGACTTCGGTAGCTGCACCTCCATCTTGATATTCTACTGAGGTATTAATGTTTTGATTTGTAGCATTTGCTGGAGTTATTGTATATGAAAATGTTTGAACGGTTTCACCTGTTTCTAACGTCTCAGCAGATAATAACTTTACTGACATCTTATTGACTTCGGTTACTTCTGTTTCTAATCCATCGCCACTATCGGTATCTTCAATTTCATCGGCTTGACTAGTTCCATAGTTAATTCCAAAACCATAGGAAACACCTAAAGTAGCCCCAACACCTAAAGCGATGGAAGCTAATGATGCTAATAATAAGATTGTTGTTGATTTGTTCATAATTGTCTCCTTTTAATTTTCATCAAAGCTCACATCATCGTCTCTAATTCCTTTTTTTAAATCATTCCTTTCGATGATAAACTTAATTAGTAATTCGCTTTGATTTTTTTCTAGATGGTCTTTTAAATCTTTTCTAGCAAGATTGATAATTTTGAAAAAAATATCAAAAATTAAATTTGCTTCAATCATCACAGATTGAGGAGGGCAAAATTTGCATCTTGTCCTGTCTTGGCAAATATAGCAATTCCTTATTTTTAAATAATTTTTCTTATGCTCAGTTTTGCCATGTCTAGGTATTTTTAAATTAATTCTTAGATTTTCAATAAGTTTCACCTCCTAATTAAAGTCGCTTAAATAATCGTAGGAAGCTATTTTCATCTTTTCCTCGATATTTTCTTTATCAGTTTTTATTTCACCATTTAATGTCTTCTTTAATAGGATTTCAAAGACATCAATAGACATGTCGTTTTTATGCTTCAAGAATGTCAAAAGATGTGATTCAATCACTGAAAATAATTTGTCTGGAGAAACATTCTCTTCGCTTACTATATTCTTCAGAACCTGCGTTATTTCGTTTATTCCTTGCTTTGATTTAATCAAGCCATGATCACATAAATAGTTAATTATTTTATCGAAAACTATGGCGCCAGAAAATATTTCATCTTCGATGATTTTATTAATTGATTTAATATAATAATCATTTTTATTTTTAATCGATTGGATATTAGTTCTACTTAATCTTGTGATGAAACAATCATTAGCTTTATTGAAATTTTTTAATCCGTAATCTGAAATTAAATTAGTTATGATAGATTCAAATTCAGCTTTTTCTTTAGAAGCTATGAATTTTGAATAAATTAATCCAGATAACGCCTCATCGATAGATGACGTTCCAATTAATTTATTTAAATTATCTAAATCTACTTCTTTCGAAGGATTATCTTCTTTTAATTTTTGTAATCGTTCTTGTGATTCTCTTTTAATCTTTCTCTTTTCATTTGTTTTCTCACTCTCAGTTTGAGTTAAATTTGGTAGATCTGGAATAATTAAACAATCTACATCAATTATTACTAAATCTAATTCTTCTAAAGATTCAAGACATCTATGAACTATTTCATTATCAGAATCTTTATCTTGATTTGTGTTGAATCTAATTAAACGTCTTATAAAGTCGCTTGATATTGCTTTGTTTGCCCTTTCAGAATAAATAAAGCCATTGTTAGAAAGAGATTTTAAAATTAAATTTAGATAAACAAACTGGTAATCGATAGGGGAGTCTTCATTGTCTAAAGCTTTTTCTTTTAAGGCTTCCATCCGTTCAGATAAAAAGAATTGATCATTTAATTGGATGAAATAATAATTTCTCTCTTTCATAACAAGGCCTTTCTTAACGTTAAATACATTAACTAAGCCTAACTCTAGTGTTTTTTTTTTTTTTTTAAGGGTTTTATCGTTTTTTCTCTTAAAAGTTAAAATATTAATATGTTTAATGAAAAATTAAGAGAGTTAAGACTTAAAAACGGCCTATCACAGGTAGAATTATCAAAAATATTAAATATTTCTCAAACCTCGTATTCCCAGTGGGAGAGAGGAATTTGTGAACCAAATATAGAAACGTTAAAAAAGATAGCTAGATATTTTAAAGTGTCTTTGGATATTCTGCTAGAATCCAATATTATTCCATTATCAATTGATCAATTAAAAATAGAGATTGAGAATCTAGATAGAAAACAATTAAAGAATCTTTTATTAGAAATTATTGATGAGATTTTTTCTATTATCTTATAAGGCGTGGAAAAATATGATTTTTCCTACCCTAAATTCTTTAAATTTGCCTAAATAGTCATTTAGTCAAATTTTAAATATAAAGTTAGGGAAGGTTTTTGCCGAAAACAAATTCACTTTCAAGAATCCACATGTTCATTATTATCTTATATTCATCAGTCAAATATTATTTATTTTTATGACTATGACTATATCTATGTCAAAATTGAATTCCAATAAAACTGGTTTTTCTCACAACAAAAAGACGTTATTAAACGTTTGATTTTTAAACTATGAGATAAACTAAATTATTAAAATTGACGGTTTAATTATTAAGTTTATCTCTATCTATATATCAAAATTTATTGTTAATCCTATAACTATTTAAGTATGTTGACGGCATATTTATCTCAAATAGTCTAGGATTAAAGTAAATTTTATATCTTGACATAACAATAATCATTGTTAGAATAAATGGTGCTAGGTGCGTAGATATTATTATCTATTCGATTTTGCACTTTGTGCACATTGATTAATTCAATGCTCGGCCCTAGCGTTTTTATTTGCTTTTCTTTTTTTGTTTATGATTGAGTAAATAAACGCCTTGATTCGTCCCTTATCGGTTTCGGTTAAATGTGTTTTGTTATCCTTTTTCCTTTTACTAGAGATTGAACTAGTTTTTATAGATTTACTAACATAAATAGATTTTCCATCTTTATTTTTGGATGTTAACTCTATATATTTTCTTTTCTTTGCTGGAGAGGTAGTTGAACTCATTCTAGACCATTTTCTTCCATTATTTCCAATTTGCAGCGATGAATGAATTTTGTGTTTAGGATTATTCATAGTTGCTAAATCATAATAAAATTCGCCCTTGTTAAATGTATCCTCATCGAATATGATGTCTGATTTTTTACTCATTGTTTATTGCCTCCTTAGTCTCCGATAGACGGCACCATTTTTTTTAGAATTTTATAGTTTAATTAAGAAAATAATTCATTTAGTAACTGTAAAACACATTTATAAAATATGATTACAAGCAGAAACAAATGCGCGATGGAATCAATAAATAAACATATTGTATAATTATTCATAGTTACTATTCACCGAAGAAAAAGCAAAAAAACATAATTGAACAAATAAAACAATTTATTCACCAGGAAAAATAA
>CALVJO010000015.1 GCA_944332225.1 uncultured Bacilli bacterium
AAGACCTTCAATTCGCAAAGTTATTATACTCAAAACTATTTGTTTTCTCACCAACTATTTTGTAAATACTTCGATTAAAAAATGCTTTTTACATGGAGGGTATGAATAAAATGAAAAAATTAAAAATATTGCCAATCTTATTATTAGCCCCAACTCTTTTAGCGGCGACTTCTGTTACTGCTGATGATTCTTCAAGAACATCGTTAAAAGATCAAGGCTACACAGTTATTGGATTAGCATCTGGAAAAACCGGCAACTTATCAGGAAAGTTTAATGATGATACTTTACCTGGCGGTTTGCAAGATACTGAAGTCACTTTAGCTAAAGAACAAACCTTAGAAGAACATCCTGATTTAGGTACTAGAGTAACTGTAAATAAAACTCTTTACGATGGAACATTATTAAGATTCGATACTCCTAGATCAGCAGAAGATGCTACCGTTGAAGGTGTATTTGAATTTAAATACGTGGTAACTAACTATTCTGAAGATGAGGTTTTAAAATTAGATACTTATCAAATCAGCGCTTCTTCAGAATATAAAGAAGGTTATAACGGTTTTGGATATGAGGATAGATATAGAATTGATATGGACCTTCAACCTGGTGAGACCAAAGAGTTTGTAGGACAATATGATGTTGGTAAGAATGGAAACTGGCTAACAATCATGGTTGTTGATGAAGATTCGACTAAAGTAGATTTTGGAGTATCGATGGGCTATAAGAAAATTGACGTCATCGATGAAGCTTATACAGGACAAGCAAAAGAAACTGAAGCTGAGGCAACTATATCTTATAAATTACCAGCTGGCATAACTCTCAGTGGAGATTATGCTAAGACTCAAACAGATGGTAGATTAATTGTTGCTCCAACAGCCGAGCAAATAACTAATAACACTCCACTTGATATCGTATCTTGGTATGATGTTGATACTGGTGCAGAAATCGGAAAAGCTATAGCTCATAATGATGTGACACTTGCACCTATATTTGATAAATCTGATAGAATTTCAACTTTTGGAAGCGCAAGAGGTGGACTACCAGATTATACTGGCTCGGTAACTGATGGAAAATTCACTTCCTTTTCGAAAGATGATGAAGCAGCATTTAAAGAAAAGTTATCAACCTCAAGCACTCTTGTAAGCGGAGAATTTGCTAATGAGATTAGATATGATGGGGTTATCGAGGCTGATACTGCTCTTCGTTATCTAACTGGTGTTAGCAAAGTTAACTCTGATGATACTAAAGGGGTAATGCCAGGAAGCTATCGCGTTGATTTTACTTTAACTAATCTTGGAGAAGATGTATTGTCATTAAGACTTTATCAAATTCTTTCTACAACCACACTTACTGGAGCTGGAACTGATAGTCAAGATGTAGTCATTGAGCCTAACACAACTAAAAACGTTTCTTTATACATCACTTTAACTTCTGGAAATGATAATATTATGACTTTTATCCATTTCTTAAATGATGTTACTAATCTTGATTTAGCGGTCAGTCTTGGTATAACTTCTATCGCAAGTGTACCTACTTCTGCTTTTGCTGCTGAAGCTACTAAAACAAGCATGATTGTTGATTATAACTATAACGATGGAGATATCCAAATTAACTCAGCAAAGCTTAGATTTGGAGCTATCTTAGATAAAGAATTATTTGCAGAAGCTACTGAATATGATGTTGGAGTAATCATGGCTCCAAGCTATGGTATGATAAATACAACATTTAATGCTTACTTAGATCTTGCTGAAAACAAAACAGTTGATGGAGTTAAGTCTTTAATTCCTAACGCATGTAGTTATTCTTTAAAAGCAAATATGGCAACTGTTAACTATGATGAGGCAAGTGGAACCACAGTCGCTGCAGAAGATGGAGCCTATTATCAATTTGCCGCGGTGGTAAATGGATTTGAAAATCATCTTGATCAAAGTATTACTTCAGCTGTCTATGTCGTTATCGATGGAACATTATCAATCTTAGATGAAGCAACTTACTCTATATCTTCTCTTGCTGCAAGATATCTAGCTGAAGGATTCGCAGGTCATCAAGAATTATTAGAATTCTTAAAAAATGCATAAGGAGGAAACAATAATGAAAAAAGAATACATTAAACCTAACTTTGAAATAGAAGAAATTACTTTAGATGATGTTATCACTTCTTCAACATTAGGTGAAGAACAAGCAGGTGACACTGTCATCGATAACCCTTGGGCAGGTCTTTGGGGTTAATATAAAATGGAGCTGTTAAGGCTCTTTTTTAAAAAGTAAAATAATAAAAAATGCAATATATTCAAAAAAACAATTGCTATTCAATCAAATGAAAGCGCTATACTATAATTTATAGGCAAATAAGTCACTTTTTTGTTTTGTTTAATTAAGAATGGAGCTAAATATGAAAGACAAAAAGAAACTTCTGCTTGCATTAGCTATAATTCCTCTTGTTGCCGTAGGTGTAACAGCATGTGGAAATATAACTTCATCAAGCTCTGGAGGATCATCTGATTCCTCCTCAAGCGGCTCTAATTCCCAAGAATCGGCTACTTCTGATTCCTCAACATCAGAAGATAGTCAAGAAGAATTAGAAGACGCGACAATTTATGACGCTTACGAAGATACGCGTCCAAATTATGAAGATATCTTTGATTATGACTCTGACTATGAACCAGAACCATTACCAGATCAAGACGCTGAATTTGTTCTCTCATTTAGAGAAGATTCACCAGTTAGATTCGCTGATGGTAGCTTACAAAAGAGCATTAAGGTCAATAGCTCAGTAACTTTAGAGGACTTTGATTTATCTCAAGTTGCTGAAGGTAAGACTTTAGGTGGTTTTGCTGTTGTTGGAGCTGATGGCTCGATTGGTCAACCAATTGATATTGAATCTTTTGCAATGCCAAGAGAAAATACCACGATCGTTCCTTACTTTGTGATGGAAGGTTATACTCACTTAACTTATTCTTCCGGCAGCGCAAACCATGCATTTAACAGCGATGGCGTTCCAGGAGATTTCACTTCTTCAGGTGCATCTATTGAACATGGATTATTAGTTGAAGGTGAAGGTGGTTACTATTATGATGGTTCAGTTATCACTAAGACTAATAGAGTAGATGAGGCAGTTGCCTTTAGAACTGACACTAATGCCGCTGATATTATTTCTCAAGGTGGAATTTATGAAGTCTATGTAACTTACTCTAATCTTGGAGATACTGCAATTCACCTTAATGCATATCAAATCAATGCTTCTTCAGAGTATAAGAACGGAAATTATGCTTATGAAGATAGATATAGAGTTGATATTGATCTTGAACCAGGTGAATCTATGGAAGTAGCAGTCCAATATAACTTTGCAAATAGCAATAATAACATCCTTAACTACTTTGTTGCTGATCAAACAATGGGAAATGGATTTGTGATGGGTACTTCTATTTCTCTAAGAGCTAGAACTGATTTAACTGAGGTTGAAACAGTTTCCAATCCTGAAGAGAGACCAACTACACCTATCTATCCTTCAGTCATTACAATGAGAGAAGATTCTCCATTAAAATTTGTTGATGGACAAACTACGATTGAAAAAGACTCGGGTTCTAAATTCACCTTAGAAGATTTTGAAAACAATGGTGTCTACAATGATAGAACAGTTGGAGGAATCGGATTTGTCAATCCTAATGGCACTCTTAGCTACTCTCATAGCTTAGATGAATATACCGTTGGAAGTGATGATATAACCATTGTTCCTTATTTCACCGCGCCAAGTGAATATACTGATGTTGCTTTAAATTCTGGTCGTTCAAATAGAGATCAGGTTAATTTATCTAACTGTACAGGAACCTGGGCAAATAAAGAATCAGGACCAATATTAACTACTAATGAGATGGTTTATGATGGAGCTTTATATACTTCAGGTATTACTTTAAGAGATAGTGATTCAATCCTTAGAGGATCTGACTTTAGAATCGATTCTGCTTATGATGTTGAAGACAATAAAGTTTATGAATTCTACTACTCATTTGAAAATAGAAACGATTATCCAGTTAGCTTTGATGTTTATCAAGTAACTGGTGGCTCTCAACAAGCTAATGATGCCTATGAAGATTCTCAATATAGAATCGATGTTGATTTGCAACCTGGTGAAGCAAAAACATATGTTGGACAATATAAATTAACTGATAATGGCAATGTATTAACTTTGATGGTTGCTGATATTGCGATGCCTAACGGAATTAACTTAGGAATGCAAATGGCGGTGAAGGCTACTGATTTAACTGATGTTGAAGAAGAATATCTACCAACAAAAGAAGAAGAAGCAACTGCATCTATATCTCTTGATTTACCTGCTGGCATTACAGTAAGTGAAGACTTTGTTAAAGAATACGAAGTTGGTGATGCCTTAGTTGCTCCTACTAGCGAACAAGTTACTAACACCTCTGGAAAAGAAATTCTTGGATGGTATGTTAAAGGAACATTAGGTGATCCAATCGCCTATGTTGAAGATTCAGTCATGGAAGAAAACGGAGTTACTATCGCTCCAATTCTTGATGCTGAAGAAGGTAAACAATTGCTTCTTACTTCAGTAAGAGATCAAGCTGGAACTAGCTATCACCCAGACTGGTGGTTCAATCTCGATGAAGATGGAAATCAAAATCACTATGTTGACGAGGATGCTGGTGAAGAAATTGCTGATCACTTCAATGGATACTTATACATTGATGAAAATAATTACCAAGCATTAAGACTTCAAAGTGATGATCCTTTCCATGCTAATGATTTCTTTAGATTAGTTTCTAAGTGCGGAACTTCTGGAGCTAGCGATGGAATCATCGGAGGACATACTTATAAATTTGACTTCAATTTACATAACTTTGGAACTCAAGAAATGAAACTTAAATTAGGGCTTGTCCAAGGTAGTAACTTAATTTCTACTGATGATGGAGCTGTTTACTCTAATGAAGTAACCATCAAACCTGGAGAGACGGTATCTACTTCAGTAACTATCACTTTAGAAAACAACAATGCAAATAACATGGTCTTCGTTCAAATGTTGAATGAGATTGATTCCTTAGATTTAGGTATCACTCAATTTAAGACCAATGTAGTTACAGGAGAATAATTATGAAAAAGTATTTCAAAAATCTCTTTGATTCGATGTTAGGAACTTATTGGGTGGGATTAGCATTAGCGATTATTTCAATTATAATTGGTATAGTTTATGTTACCGGCTTTGATGAGTCACTCGAAGCTTATTATTCCTCATTAGTTTTATGGCTCCCAATTGGGGGAGGGCTAGCATTCATTCTCTTAACATTCTTTAAAGAATTTAGAGCAGGGATGGTAGTTATGACAACGTTAAACTTGTTTGGCTTAGTGATGTTTATTAATACAATTTATGAATATTTCTTAGCTCAAGTTATGACGATTGGTAGTGTTGCTGACATCGTAAATATTCCTCATTTTGGTTGGGTTGCAGCTTTAGCGGTTTTATTTATTCTTGCACTTATAGTTGGAAACGTATTCTGCTATATTCCAATGAAGAAAAAAAACAAAGTAATTGAAGATGCTAATTACGAAGGTGTTAAATAAAAGGAGAATGTATGAAGAAAGTATTAAGTTTTGTAACCGGCGCGTTATTTAACATCAGCGTTATCGCTTTCGCCGGAACTCTCTTATTCCAAACATTATCTCAAAACGGAATGATTCAACAAAATGTTTTATACCCGCTTTTGGGAGCACCTACTACTGAAACCATCAATACTGGAAAACAACCGATTAGATTTAAAACTTGGTATACTTCAGTAAATGATGTAATAAATGGTAACGGTGATGTTGCTAAAGCAGCTCAAGCTGAAGGAACTGTATTATTAAAGAATGATAATAACGCTCTTCCTTTAAATACCTCAACTGATTCAGTTTCCTTATTTGGAGTTAATGCTTATGATCCAATGTATTCCTTAGATGGTGCTGGTGAAGTTAAAATCAATCGTGAACGTCAACAATATTTCTATTCTGAATTTGAAAAAGCTGGCTTGACCATGAATGAAAGCTTAGCTACTTGGTATAATTCAAATCAAGATTACTGGAGAGATGACGTTATCGATATTTATGGTGGCGGGGGATCAAATAATACAAACGCTGCCTTAAATGGAGCTAATTGGTCAGATTTACCAGATGCTAAAAACGATTCTAATTTCAATACTGCAATTTTCGTTACAGCGAGAATGACTAATGAAGGTATTGATATCATGCCAAATAATGTTAGCGGCATGGGAGCTTATAACAATGATTACCTTCAATTTACTGAAAACGAAATCAGCGTTCTTGAAGGCTTAAAAGCAAGAAAAGATAATGGTGACTTAGATAAAATCATCGTAATATTCAACCAAGCGAATCCAGTCATGGAAGATTTACCTGAAGAGTTAGATAAATATGGAGTAGATGCAGCTTTATGGATTGGCACTCCTGGTAGCGATGGAATCGCTGCTGTTGCTGATATCTTAGTTGGAACTACTTCTCCTTCCGGAGGATTATCAGATACTTGGTTTACCGCGCGTGATAATCATCCTTCTACAGCATCATATGGACAATCTATTAATGTCATAATTCAAGAAGATGTATATCTTGGATATAAGTATTCTGAATCTAGATATTATGATTATGTAACTGGTCAAGGAAATGCTGGAAATTGGATCTATGGAGACAATATCTCTTATCCATTCGGCTACGGATTATCTTATGCTGACTTCTCTTATGAGTTAGTCTCAGTTGAAGCTAATCCAGATCCAAGCAAGAACTATGATAAAGTTGGCAACTTAAAACCAGCTGAAGATAGACGTTATGTTGGAGAAGATTACGCGGATGATTTATTAGTAACTGTTAATGTCACTAATAATTCTCAAACAGTTTCCGGAAAAGAAATTGTCCAACTTTACGTTAATAAACCATATACCGAAACTGATAAAGAGCACGGAGTTGAATCTCCTTCTGTTGAATTAGTTGGCTATGGTAAAACAAGAAAACTCGCTCCTGGTGAGACTGATACAGTTACAATTGAAGTAGACGCTAATAAGTTATTTGCTTCATATGATAAAACTGTAAAGACTTATACTTTAGAAGCTGGTAATTATTATTTAGCAGTTGCTAGAAACGCTCATGAAGCAATGAATTCTATCCTCTTACAACAAGCTTCTGAAGGAAATGGAGTAACTGTTGATAGAAATAAGATGGATAGTGAATACGGTGAAGGTGATGCTGATTTAGTTGATACCATCGTAGTTAACAGCACCGATTCATCTAATTATGAATATGATACTTGGGGAGGAGCAAAGGTAACTAACTTATTCGATGCTTCCGATCCTAATATCGCTTCTGGAAATCCTAACAAAGTTAAATTCATGTCCCGCGAAAACTGGGTTGATACTGCTGATAATGGTAAGGATCAAATCGCCTCTGCTCAAAATAATGAATGGGCTAATGAAGGCGATATGAACGTTAATAACATATTTAACGGAAACAGCGGATTCACTACAGAAAACGGAAGACAAAATGTTGAAACTTATCTTCCTGAAGTTCTTGAAAGATATCCTGATGAATATCCAAATTATGGATTACATAGAAATGGTAACGTCGCGGAAGTTCAACTTTCTGAGATGATCGGTGTTCAATATGATCCTGAACACGGAGCCACTGAAGAAGATATTGAAAAATGGGATTACTTCCTTGATCAATTAACTTGGGAAGAATCAATCACTTTAGTAGGAAATGGTTTAAGAAGAACTATCAATATTGATAGCATCGGTAAACCATATACTAACGATGTTAACGCATCTAACGCTATATCATGGAAATTTGATATGTCTAATGATGGTTCAGGAACATCTAACGTTGGATTTGCTTATCATTTCGATGCTGGAAATAGAAATCACTATCCAACAGGCTACCCTTGCGAAGGAATCATCGCATCTTCCTTCAATAATGAAATTGCTTATGCTATTGGACAAGCTATCGGTGAAGATGGCCTCTGGACTGGAGCTTCTGGATTATATGGATTTGGTTTAGGCTTACATCGTAACCCATATCACGGAAGAGCTGGTGAATATTATTCTGAAGATCCATTCTTAACCGGAATGATTGGAGGTTACTCATCTAAAGGTGCTCAATCTAAAGGATTATACGTTTATAACAAGCACTTTGTCTTAAACGATCAAGAAACTAATAGAACTGGTTATAAGACTTGGTTAACCGAACAATGCATGAGAGAAACTTACTTAAGACCATTTGAAATCGCTATTGAAATTGGAGATGCGATGAACGTCATGAACTCATTCAATAAGATTGGTTCAGCTTGGTCAGGTGGTATTTATAACTTAATGACCGCTTGCTTAAGAGATGAATTCGGAATGAGAGGATTCGCAGTCACTGACTATTGGCAATCCGGAGGAATGAATATTCGTTTCGGTATGTTAGCTGGTACTGATTTACCTGATGGAACCGGCGCGCAAAGTCAAATTAGAGATTTTGGCCCAGATAATGGTAGCTTTGGATTCTATGCTCAAGCGGTACGTCAAGCTTGCCAAAGAATTCTTTACACCGTTGCTAATTCTAACGCGATGAACTTCATCGGTGAAGGAACTCAAATTATCACTCATAACCCAGCTTGGATGGGTATGGTTGATCAAATTTGTTCAGGTGTCTCAATTACATTCTACGTAATTACAGGAATCTATGTTGCTTGCTATGCAGCACTCAAGATTGTTGATGATATGCAAAAGCATAAATTAGAGATTGAGGAATAATTGATTAAATAATAAAAGGAGCTTCGGCTCCTTTTTTGATTGTTAATTATATTATTTTTAATGAATTAATTTAACTGTCTAACGAAGGTAAAGTAATGATAAATGTGCTTCCTTCATTCAGAGTTGAATCAACTTCAATATTACCTTCAAGAAGAGAAATAATTCTTTTAACGATAGATAATCCTAATCCATAACCTTCTTTAGAATGAGATGTATCGCCTTGATAGTAATTATCAAATATTTTCTTTTTGGTCTCTTCGCTCATGCCGATTCCATTATCTTTGATCATAATCTTTGCATTATCATCTTCTTTATAGGTGTTGATTACGATTTCACCATCTTTTTCGGTAAATTTAATCGCGTTAGATATTAAATTAATCAATATTTGTTTTAAGTAATCATGATTCGTTTTAATGTTTACTGATTGTAAATCAGTTATTAAAACTATGTTTTTATCTTCAAGGTTTTTAGCTAGAAGGATGATAGCTTCTCTAACTGCCTCATCGACTTTTACTGTTTGAAGCGAGCTAACTTTAGTCTCGGTATTAAGTTTTGATAAAAGTAATGTGTTGTTAGCTAAAGAAGAAATTCTTTCTATTTCAGTTGAGATGATAGTTAGATATTTCTTTTCTTCATCTTTAGTGATATTTCCTTTATTTATTAAATTAACGAAGCCTTTAATCGATGAAAGAGGAGTTTTAAATTCATGAGAAAAATTAGAGATAAAGTCATTTTTTAACATTTCTATTGATGAAAGATCATCTAGCATTTGATTAAAGGTATTACCTAAATATTTTAATTCTGATGGGCCTTGTATATTGACTTTACAAGAGAAATCACCTTGAGAAGCTTTTTCCATCGCCTCACCTAAAACCTTGATTCCTGAGAGAAGGTTTTTAACGATAAATCCTAAGACGATCGAGGTAGTTAAAACCGAAAGGGATAATAAGATTATAGAAACGATTAAAAAGCTTAAAAATGCATAGATTTCTGTATAAGTTAACGCCCAAATTACTAAACCTACTATGCAAGAAACTATCGCGTTTGTGAAAAACACTAAAAGAGTTACTTTTATATCTAGATAATAAGTATATCTTTTTTTAGATTTCTTCTTCTCCATCTTTTCTAATTGCCTTGTATCCTATTCCGTATATTGTTTGAATTTCAAAATCTTCATTATCTTTTAATTTAGTTCTAAGTCGATTGATATGAACTGAAATAGTTGCTTCATCTGTTTCATTTTCATATCCCCATAATTCATCTAAAAGCTGATATTTAGTGAATATAATATTTAGATTTGATAATAGCTTATATAAAAGCATAAATTCTTTTCTAGGGAGCTTTATAGATTTATGGTTTGTGATAATTGATAATGAATTATAATCGATCACGGTATGCTTAAAGACGATTTTTTGCTCAGATTCGATTTTAGCCCGACGAAGAATAGCCTTAATTCTTAAAAGCATCTCTTCTTCATCGATAGGCTTAGTTAGATAATCATCGGTTCCAAGCTTGAAGGCTTTCTTTTTATCATCTGGTAAATCTTTTGCAGAGATAATTAAGACAGGAATATCTACATTACTATTTCTGATTTCCTCTAAGAAAGAATAACCATCCATCTCAGGCATCATTAAATCAAGGATGATTAAAGATATTTTTTGCTCATCAAGGATCTTTAAACCTACTTTACCATTACAAGCTTGGTAAGTTTTGTAACCTTCATGAGTTAGAATAGCTTTTAAAAATTCTCTATAGGAATTATCGTCTTCGATGATTAATATTTTAAACATATCTTAATGTTAAAAAAAATGAGTAAAACATGCAATTTGTTTAAAATTTGTTTAGAATTTTATGATTAAATCATCGTGTATGGAAGAACACGAGTTATTAAGTCAAGATAAGATTTCTGAGATGATTCATCCGACTCAAGAAATCAAAACTGTAAAAAGTGAAAAGAAGCATCTAATGGTTCACGATTACACATTTGCTCACATGGGCATAATGATGATAATCGCCGCGTTTTTAGGCTTCGTTGGTGAAAATATTTTTAGATTGATAGTTGATGGACAAATCGATAATAGATTTATGATTTTACCATTTATCGCTCCATACGGGTTAGCGATATTCGCTATTTATTATGTCTTAGGGACTCCAGATAAGCTTAGATTCTTCAATAAAGAAGTATTAAGAGGAGATACCATTAAAGATAAGGTTTTATCCTATCTAATATATGGAATTACCGTGATGCTCGCGGTCATGCTTGGAGAGATTGCTGTTGGTTCAATCTATGAAGCTATCTCTGGATTAACGATTTGGAATTATGAAAATATTCCTCTGCATATCACAAAGTTCACTTCTATTCCAACTTCATTAGCTATTACCGTAATCGCTATTATATTAATGAGATTTATCTTTGTTCCTTGCATGGACTTTATCAGCAATAAAATTCCTTATAAAGTTGCTTTCTGGATAACATTAATTCTTGGAGGATTAATTGTTATTGATTGTATCTATATGATGATAGAGCTCTTAGTTTTCCAAGATAAGAACTACTACTGGGTTATCAAGTTTTTTATGAAAGGATAGATTTATATCCTTTTTCTTTTATTTTGTCTTGTAAGGGGTTACAATAATTCTAGAGGTGATAATCATGTACGAAATTGGAAAAAAAGTTTCTCATGCTACAAAGGGATTAGTTCGTTTCATGGGAATGGATGGAGATGTTGTTCACTTAAGAAAAAGCGGAGTTTATTTTGATGATTATATTCAAAATATCCGTGAGATTACTTCTAAAGATGAAGTTAATTATCTATTAACTAATTTAGAAAAAATTGAAAACGAGAGAAGTAAAAATCTTAATCCAGATACGATGTATTATTTTAATCTTTCTCGTTATGGAACTTTAAATGATTTATTCTTAATCATGAAAAGATTTTACATGATTAAAGCTAAAGAATGCCCTTCTCCTTTAACTCCTGAAGAAGCTTCAATCTACGCTTTTGCTAAAGATAAAGCTCTCCATGAAGTTTCCTATGTATTAGAGCAACCAATTGAAATTTTTGAAAATCTTATTAAGAATCAGCTTCATTACGTAAAAGGTTAATTTCTCCCTTTTATGATTTGATATTTTAAAAAAACACCCCTAGCCAAGGTGTTTTTTAATTTACAAAAATAAGTAAAAAAATTACAATGTTCCTGCGTGGCATAGAATTCTAGCTACAGCAAGGAGAAATTATGATATTAACATTAGATTTAGGTAACACCAATCTCTACGTTGGGGTATACCAAGACAAGAATCTAATCGGTGAATATCGAACCGATTCAGATCTATCAAGGTCCGATGATATGTATAGGATCTTGATTAAGGAATTTTTATTTCATTCCTCAATCGATATTAACTTAATTGAAGGAGCTATTCTCTCTTCAGTTATCCCATCTCTTACCTTAGTAATTAAAAGCGCGGTTGAAAAGCTAATCAACAAGCCATGTCTTGTGGTCTCTTCAGCCTTAAAATCAGGTCTATCTATTCATATTGATAATCCTAAAGAGCTTGGAAATGATTTAGTGTGCGACTGTGTGGGAGCGATTAACAACTATTCTTATCCTTGTTTAATCGTCGACTGCGGGACGGCAAATAAGTTTTTAGTAATTGATAAAAATAAAAACTTTATCGGAGGAGTCTTTACACCTGGAATCAGAGTTGGAATGAAGGCATTAATTAACAAAGCGGCTCAGCTCAGCGATGTCTCATTTGTAACTCCAAAAAAGATAATTGGAAAAAACACTTTAGATTCCTTAAATTCAGGAGCAACATACGGAAACATCGCGATGATCAAAGAACTAAAAAAATCTATGGAGAAAGAATTAGGCTATTATCTCGATGGAATTTTAACTGGGGGTAATTCTTTTTTAATCAAAGATTATTTAACTGATTTTATCTTTGACCCTTATTTAGTTTTCAAAGGCTTATTAGCGATTTATGAAAGGAATATGAATAATGACAAGCAATAGAAAAAAACATTCAACAATATTTTTTATATCATACACAGCTTTATTTATAGCAATTATAGTAATCATGACGTTCACTCCTATTGGATATATTAAGCTTCCAGGCTTAGAATTAACTTTAATGTGCATTCCAGTAGCTGTCGGAGCAATTTTATTAGGACCTATAGAAGGATTAATTCTCGGCCTTAGTTTTGGTCTTTCTTCATTTATTCAATGTTTTACCGGATCTGCTTTTGGAGCAGCTTTATTATCAATTAATCCATTCCTCTGCGCGGTTACTTGCATTCTTCCTCGAACCATCATGGGCTTATTAACTGGACTAATTTTTAAAGGCTTAAAGAAGTTAACTAGTTTTATCATAGTTGATGATGGAAGAAACATTCATGTCAAAAGAACCTTTCATGTATTAATTCACGCAGTAGCTAATATTTCAGCTGCTTTATTAAATACTTTATTATTCATGGGAACCTTATGTCTTTGCTTCTATAATACTGATTATATTCAAGAGATGGTCTCAAGTTTAGGAGTAAACAATGTATTTATGTTCTGCGTCTTATTCGTAGGAATCCAAGGTTTAATTGAAGCCTGCATTAATCTATCTGTTGGTACAATAATTACTTCATCTTTAGAAAGATTGGTTCATAAAACTTTAACGGTGACAAGCTTCAGCAAGAAAAAAATAGCTCACGCTTCTCCTATAAAAGAAAAAGAAGAAGACCTTAAAAGTCAAAAAAATCCTAAAATCTTATTAAATAATACTGAGAATAATTAAGCGTAAAAAAAGGAAGCATCGAGCTTCCTTTTAACATGGTTATAAATTTGATTTAGAGTATTTCTTTAATTCTTCTAACTAATTCATCAGAATTAAAGTTAAATTTCTTAAGACAATCTTCAAATGGCGCGGAGGCACCGAAAGTGTCGATGCTCATGACATGAGGAGCAAATTTATGCCAACCGAATGATGAAAGCATCTCAACTGTGATTCTCTTAGAATAATCATTTCCTAAAGTTTCTTTAATATATGAAGGATCTTGCTTTAAGAATCTTTCCATTGATAGCATAGAGACTACTCTTGAATCGATGCCTTGCTTGAGTAATTTTTCTTGAGCTTCGATAGCTAAGGATACTTCAGAACCAGAAGCGATTATAGTAATATCTGCGTGTTTAACTTCGTATGAGACGACGTAGCCACCTTTTTCTCTATCTTTAGTTAAAGTTCCGTTTAAGGTTGGAAGAGCTTGTCTAGTTAGAATGATGCAAACTGGATGATCCTCTTGAGCAAACATAAGTCTATAGGCTGTTGCAACTTCATTCGCGTCACATGGTCTAAATACTTCAACATTAGGTATAGAACGTAGCATCGCTAATTGTTCGACAGGTTGATGAGTTGGTCCATCTTCTCCAACGGCAATTGAATCGTGAGAGAAGATATATACAGCAGGAATTCTCTCTAAAGCGGCCATTCTAATTGCAGGCTTTAAATAATCAGCGAAGACTAAGAAGCAGCCAACGTAAGTTCTAAGTCCTCCGTGAAGCAACATACCGTTTTGAATTGAGGCCATAGCAAACTCTCTAATTCCAAAGTTGATAGTTCTTCCTTCACGATGTTCAGGAGAGAAGAAAGGCTCATTTGGAATCTTAGTGTAAACTGATCCTGCGACATCCGCGGATCCTCCGATTAAGTTATGGATGTTAGCATGGAGGAATTGAAGGATGGTTTTAGATGTTTGTCTAGTAGCTTCTTTAACTCCTACATCAAATCTAGGATCATCTGAGTATAATTCGGTTAAAACTGAATTATTCTGCGCGGAGATAATCTTTTTAGCTTCTTGAGGATAATTCTTTTGATATTCATTAAATAAGTTTTCCCAAGCTTGGTATTTTTCTTGTCCTCTTTTAATAAAGGTATTTTTAAAGTCTTGATATACTTCGTCTAAGACTGTAAATGGAGGATAATTATATTTATATAATTCTTTAGCTCTTCTTCCATCTTCTTCTCCTAGAGGGGCTCCGTGAACCTTAGATGTTCCTTGATTGATGGAACCATAGCCAATTACTGTGTGTACGATAATCAAGCTTGGCTTAGGAGAAATTTTAGCTTTAGTGATCGCTTTATCGATCTCTTCGACATCATTTCCATCTTTAACTTCTAAAACTTCCCATTCGCAAGCTTCAAATCTTTTTTTGACATCTTCTGAGAAAGAAAGATCTAATGAGCCATCTAAAGTAACATTATTATTATCGTAGAAAAGAATTAACTTATTTAATTTTTGATGACCAGCGAAGGAGATAGATTCTTGAGATAGACCTTCTTGAAGACAACCATCTCCGCAGAGACAGTAGGTATAATGATCAAAAATATTCTTTCCATTAGGATATAAATTCTTTAAAGATTGCTCGGCGAGGGCAAATCCAACCGCTTGAGCGATACCTTGTCCTAGAGGGCCAGATGAGCAATCAACCCCTGGAGTAACATCGATTTCAGGATGTCCTGGAGTTCTAGAATCAAGCTGTCTAAATTGTTTTAAATCATCGATTGATAAATCATATCCTGCAACATGGAGGATAGCGTAGAGTAATGCTGAAGCATGTCCTGCTGAGAGAATGAAACGATCGCGATTCATCCATTTAGGATGCGTTGGATCAGCTTTCAAATGTCTAGTAAATAAAGTGTACAAGATTGGAGCGGATCCGATAGCCATTCCTGGATGGCCAGATTTAGACTTGTTGATCTGATCAATTACTAAAGATCTAATGCAAGCGATAGATAGAGAAGAAGTGTTCATAAAATTCCTTTCAAAAATAAAAGTCTAATAGATTTAAGGCTGAATCCCGAAGATCCAGAGTGGAAGACTTTTCCCTACTTTAGGATTCCGAACTGAAATATCCATAAGGATGAACGGCCTTCGACACGATAGGGATGAAAAAGTTTTCCTAAGTTAAAATGTGGAATCGCATATATCTATTAGACAATTAAATATTACCATGTTTGTTTGTTAATAGAAAGAGGGAAATTTTAGCAATGACAAAAAATAGAAATTTTGATTTAAGAAAATATTTGTTGAATTACCTGATTTTATAGTGTAACTTATTTACGGTAAATAAATCGTGGAAAGAAGAAGCGCCCGCTTCTCACCAGATTCGACATTCGAATTGGTAAAGAGCTACATCTAGTTTGTATTTTACGGGCGCACGATTCTGCGTCCGTTTTATTTTACTAGGAGGTTTATCATTACACAGAATAGAACTTTACCACCACAAAAAAATAAATATGGTAACGATTTGGTGGACAATTTAATCAGATTTCCAAAAGTCTTAGTCATTGATAATGACGGAACATCTCTTGGTGAGATGTCATCTCGCGATGCTATGATGAAAGCAAGAGAAAAGAATCTTAATCTTCTTTGCGTCGCACCTAATGCCAAAGTCCCTGTTTGCAAGATTGTCGATTATGGCAAATATCGCTATGAAAGACAAAAGAAAGAGAAAGAAGCTAAAAAGAATCAAACTATCATTAAAGTTAAAGAATTAGAACTTTCTCCTTCCATTCAAGATCATGATCTAGAAGTTAAGAAAAAAGCAGCAGAAAAATGGCTAGATGAGGGAAATAAAGTAAAGATTAAAATGAAATTTAAGGGTAGACAACTTACCCATCCAGAGGAAGGTCAAAAGATTATTGACAAACTTATGGCTATGCTAGGCGACAAAGCCTTCATGGAAAAAAGTCCTGTTCTCGATAAGAAAACCTTAATCGTCATTTTAGCGTCGAAAGTAAAAAAATAGGAGGTCAAAATCATGCCAAAAATGAAGTCCAAAAAGGCTTTAACTAAAAGAGTTAAAGTTACTGGAAGTGGAAAATTAGTTCGCCATTCGGCTTACATTTCTCACTTATCCCACAATAAGAGCCACAAACAAATTCGCCAATTAAGAAAAGCGAGCATCGTAAGCAAGTCTGACTACAAGAGAGTCAAGTACTTGATTCAACAATAAGGAGGTAGTTATGAGAGTAAAAGGTGGAACTACAACAAGAGCAAGAAGAAAAAAAGTTTTAAAGAGAGCTAAAGGTTACTTTGGTTCAAAGCATTTACTTTATAAAACCGCTCATGAGCAAGTGATGCATTCACTTCACTATGCCTATGTTTCTAGACGTACGATTAAGAGAGATTATCGTAAATTATGGATTGTTAGAATCAATGCAGCTTGCCGTCATTACGATATTAACTACTCAACATTAATGCATGGCTTAAAATTAGCTAACGTAAACATTAATAGAAAGATGTTATCAGAAATCGCAATCGCTGATGATGAAACATTCGCTAAGTTAGTTGAAACTGCTAAAAAATCTTTAGC
The DNA here is from genome assembly GCA_944332225.1 of uncultured Bacilli bacterium. GTDB lineage: Bacteria > Bacillota_I > Bacilli_A > RFN20 > CAG-449 > CALVJO01. Next base: position 17,142 of record CALVJO010000015.1, read on the forward strand.
TAAGTAACAATAATCAAACTTCTTAAAGCGTCATTTCCCAAAAAAAATGACGTTTTTTAATTTTAAATTCAATTTGCATGGTTTAGAATACCTAATAAATTAGGAGTCATTATGGCATTTATAAAATTAGAAAATGTTTCAAAAATTTATCAGGACGGAGATAAAGTCATCAAAGCTTTAGATGATATTTCTTTTGAGATTGAAAAAGGAGAAATCGTTATTATTCTCGGTCCTTCCGGCGCGGGTAAATCAACCTTATTGAATATCTTAGGCGGAATGGATTCACTAAGCGATGGTAAATACTTTTTAGATGATATCGATGTATCAAATATGAAAGAACGAGAATTAGAAGATTTTAGAAGAAATAATATCGGTTTCGTCTTTCAATTTTATAACTTGATGAATAATTTAAATGCCTTAGAAAACGTATCTTTAGCCGCGAGTTTAGTTAAAAATCCCCTCTCTAGCGAAGAGATGATTAAAAGAGTCGGCTTAGAAGAGAGAAAAAATAATTTTCCATCTAAGCTATCTGGAGGAGAACAGCAAAGAGTCGCTATCGCGCGAGCTTTAGTTAAAAACCCAAAATTATTATTATGCGATGAACCTACCGGAGCCTTAGATTCTAAAACCGGAATTCAAATTATTAAACTTTTATATGAAATTGCCACTAAAGAAAACATGACAGTTATAATCGTTACTCATAACTCTTCTTTAGTCGAAGTAGGAAGCCATGTAATAACGATTAATGATGGGAAAATAGTTGATAATTACACTCAAAAGAAGAAGGAAAACCTTGATGAACTCAAATGGTAATACTCAGCTTTACTTATTAAAGAAGTTATTTAGATCACTTAAAGAAGATTATAAACAATATTTATCAATCTTGTTTATCTCTTTTTTAGCAGTTTGTCTTTTCTCTGGATTAAACGCAAACGCGGATTTGATTTCTCGAAGAGTTGATAATATTTATTCTCTAGGAAATATCGGTGATGTATTTATTACTTATAGCCCTGATTCTACCTATATTGATGATCTGACTTATTTAAAAAATAATGATGATAATATTGAAGAAATATTCTCTAGAGGAAATATCACTGCCGCCAATCCTAATGCTGATCTCATTACTAATAAAAACGGCAGTAATATTAATTTATTAATTAATGATGACGATAATACGATATCTGTTCCTTATCTAATTGAAGGAAGCGACGATTTTGCTATTACTAAATCTTATGCAGAAGCTAATAATTATAAAATTGGAGATACTATAACTTTAGAAATTACAAACCCATTCTATCAAAATGAAACCTTGCTACAGTATCAATCAATAATAGAATCTATGGTTTTAAATCAGGGACAAGACAATTTTATTTATGATCAATATTTTTATTTAGAATATGAGATAACAGGAATTATGTACCACGCGGAAGGAATTGCTTCTAGTCAATTCTCGGATACCTATGTCTATTGTAATACTTCATATATTTATCCCTATCTTGAAAATAAAATAACCACATCCTATAACATCGACGCTTTAAATTCTTTACTTAGTCTAATTCAAATGGATCCGATTGTATTATCACAAGATTTAATCAAATCATATCTATACAATCAAATCGTGATTAAGACTAAAGATATCGATAAAACAAAAGAAGTAATCAATTCTTATTTTTCTAATAAAGAAACTAATAATTTAATCTTATTAAGCGATGTTGATAGCTTGCAATCTTCTCAACAAGTTAATCTTGAACGAGATCAAGCTAAGAAGCTAACTTATGTTTTTCCTACCATCTTCTATTTAGTTTCCGTGCTTATTATCTCAACAACAATCGGACAATTAATATTAAAAGAAAGATTGCAGATAGGTTCTCTTAAAGCGATGGGTGTTAAGAAAAGCTCTATCTATCTTCATTATCTTTCCTATGGGGCAACTATATCCTTTATAGGAGGATTAATAGGATTTATCGTTGGACCTTTACTTATCCCTAATGTCATGGGAATAAAGTATTCTCTATTATGGGACATGCCTTCTTTAGGAGCAAAATTCTTCTTACCGATGTCAATTTTATCTTTATTAGTTATGGTGTTTTTAGCCTTTTTAGTTGGTTTTACCGTCTTATATAAGACTTTAAAAGAAAAGGTAGTATCTCTATTAAGAAATACGACTCCATCAATTAAAGGTGGGAATTTAAATATTAAACATCTTTCTTTATCATCAAAGATGTGTCTTAGAAATATTCTTTCTTCTAAAGCTAAATCAGTGATGATTATTTTAGGAACGATGGGATGCACTGCGTTACTTGTCTGCGGATTCGGTATCATGGATACTTTGAATTACGGGGTGAATCTAGACATGTATACAAACACATCGATCCCGTTGACTGTGAATGCCACGCCTAATGATGAATCTATCTATGCAACTCTAAATCAAGTAGAAGGTATATCTAATATTGAACAAGCTATTAATTATCCTATCGATGTTTATTTTAATGGAAGCGAAATCACCACGACTGTAACTTTAATGGAAAAAGCAGAATCAGATTATCTTAATTTTTCTTATGATGAAGGAGTCACTTTATCATACACCTTAGCGGATACTTTAAACATTAAAGAAGGAGATATTATAACCCTTAATTACAATCAAAAGATTTATCAAAAGGAAGTTAAGACCATAGTTAAAAGTTCGATTTTAAATGGCTTATATGGAATGATAGACGATTATGATAATTTAATTAGCCCTAATTTGTTTTATATGAATTATGATAGAAATTTAAATAAAGATGAGTTAAGACAAACTTTATTATCTCTTCCTAATGTTAATTCTGTCAGCTTCTTAGAAGATACTATAGATGAGGCTAATAATCTCCTTGGATCGATACAAACCATGACTAATGTTATTAAGATATTCGCGATTTTGCTATCAATCGTAGTTATATATAATTTGATTGCTTTAAATATTCAATCAAGAAGAAGAGATATAGCCACGATGAAAGTTTTAGGATTCCATTTTAAAGAGATTCAATTAACTCTATTTAAAGAGCTAGTCCTTCTTACCTTCATCGGCTCATCAATCGGATTATTGTTAGGTTATCCTTTGACTGTTCTAACTCTTTCAATCAATAAAACTAATTTAATTTCTTTCTTATATCACGTTAATGTACTCACTTATTTCATCGCATTTTTAATATCTATCGTAACTGCGATTGTTTTAGATTTACTCTTAACCCTAAAAATAAAAAAGATTTCAATGATTGAATCATTAAAATCTGTTGAATAAGATTTAAAGAAGTTCGTCTTCAGCCTCTTCATCACTTATTTTAATTATTTCAGCGTTTTGGATGCATTCATCAATTAAGGATTGATAATCAAATTTACTTTCATATTCTTCTACCTTAGCTAAGCTAGGCTGCGTGGTAGGATCTTTAACTTCGAATATCGTGCAGCAATCTTCAAATGGTCGAATGGAAATATCGTAGGTGTTTATTTGCCTTGCAATCTTAATGATATCAATTTTATCCATAACCGCGAGGGGTCTAATAACTGGGTAGGTAGTTACTCTTTCAATAACATTAACTGACATTGGAGTTTGAGAGGCAACCTGACCTAAAGATTCTCCATTAGCTAAGAGGAGGCAAGATCTTCTGCTAGCTATAATTGTGGCTATTCTATACATCATTCTTCTCATTATAGTAATCGCATAAGATACATTAACATTTTTATAAATCTCTTCTTGAAGCTTGGTGAATGGAACGATATGAATAGTGATATTAGGTTGATAAGAAGTTAAGACCTTAGCTAAATCCTTAATTTTGCTAATAACTCCTTCATTGGTGTAAGGAGGGGAAGCAAAATGCACACATTCAATTTTAATGCCCCGACGAATCATTAAATAGCTAGCAACTGGAGAATCAATACCTCCAGAAAGCATCATCATAGCTTTTCCTCCAGTTGAAAGAGGATAGCCACCTATACCTAAAATCTCGGAAAAGAATAAATAACAATAATCTTCTCTAATAGTTATTTGAATGAGTAATTCAGGATTATGGACATCGACTTTATATGATGTTTGAGATAAGATTTTGCTTGCTATATAACGATTAATCTCATCGGAACTATATTGAAATGATTTATCCGCGCGTTTAGCTTTGATTTTAAAAGTCTTCTTATTTTGTTCCTTAGCTATCTCTAAACTTCTTGAAGCGATTATATCGATATCTAAAGGAAGTCTTTCCACGATAGAAAAAGAATAGATTCCCGAGACATCTTTCAATCTAGAGCACACTTTTTCAATAGGATTATCTTTAGGATCGATATAAATATGGTCATGCTTAATTTCCACCTTACATAAAGGAAATTGTTTCAAAGCATGAATAATATTATTGCCTAAAGTTTGAATAAAGTTTCTTTTATTTTTGCCTTTTGTAGATAATTCTCCGTATCTAACCATGATTAATTGATTCATAATATCTCCTATTTAATAGTCTTTAAAATTGTTTGTAATTCACTTATAAAAGTATCGATTTCTTCAATTGTGTTTTGATATGAAAATGAGACTCTTAAGGAATTTTCAGTAATTTTCTTATCTAAGTTATAAGCTTCTAGAACATAAGATGAAGCTTCTTTCTTAGAAGAACAAGCAGATTTAGTCGATAGATAGATTCCTTTTTTTGAAAGGGCCTCAACCACGACTGAAGCCTTTTTATTAATTCCAAAAGACACGATATAAGGAGAATCCTCATCATTAGAATTAATAATTATTGAATCCATCGATTTTAATTTTTCAATTAGATGCTTTTTAAGAGTTTTGACATAAGCATAATGAGATTCAACATTTTCTTTAGCTAATCTAGTCGCTTTACTTAAAGCAATTTCTCTAGGAACATCCTGAGTTCCGGAACGGAGATTATTTTGCTGTCCTCCTCCAAGAATGAGAGGAACTAAATCGATGTTTTGTTTCTTTAATAAGGCTCCGGATTGTTTGAATCCATTAATTTTATGACCTGAATAGGATATCAAATCTAAAAATGAATAGTCAAAAGGAATTTTACCAAATCCTTGAGTGACATCGGAATGAAAGATGATTTTAGGATACTTCCTAACTATAGAATTAATTTTAGATAGATCTTGAATCGTTCCAGTTTCATTATTAACAAACATTATGGAGACTAAAATAGTTTGATCATCGATAACTTTTTGTAATTGTTCTAAGTTAACGTGTCCTTTATTATCAACATCTAAATAAGTAACCTCAAATCCTTCTTTTTCAAGCTGTCTAAAGACATTGAGAACTGATGGATGCTCAATTTTCGTGGTGATTAAATGATTGCCGTTACGTCTATAACGATAGCAAACACCTTTGATGGCTAGATTATTGCTTTCAGTAGCCCCTGAAGTAAAAATCACCTCAAAAGAAGGATCATTAAAGCAATTAGCTATCTGTTTTTTAGCTTTTGATTCCATCTCTAAAGTGGCTATTCCATCTTTATATAATGACGAAGGATTAAAATAATAGATTTCTAAAGCCTTAGTAAAAGAATCTAAGACTTCTTTAGAAACCTTAGTCGTAGCCGCGTTATCAAAATAAATCATCGTTTTGCCTCAGGATTTATTTTCTTGAATATTGATATTGTAACATCGCTAGTTCTAGAGAAATCTCCTTCGAAGAAAGCTTTTTCCGCGGTGAGAAGAGAATTTCTAACATCATAGAATTTTATTCGATATTGATTAGCTAAAACTAAAGATTGCTCCGCGTTTTGTTGAAGCGATTCAATATCCTCTAATTTTAAAGACAAAGCATTTTTAGCTTCTTTTAATTCTTGAATTTGCTCGTTAATTAAGCTTACATCTAGAGGAGGATTTTGTAATAAACTACCAATAGAATCGATCAAGTCATAAATCTTTTTAAAAGCAGGCTTATTAAAATTAATTAATGTTTTAATATTAATTTTACGGAGAAGATATTCTTGATCCTTAGTTTCTAAGAAAGCATCTGAGATATATTTATAAGCTTCTTCGGAATCAGTTTTTAATGATTGTAAATAAACTTGAATAAGATTTAAGGAATTATCTATTTCTAAAGCAATATCTTTTAAATCTAATAATTTCGAATTCAATAAAGTATATGGTTGAGGATTGGTAGAATGAACATATATATCAAGATTACGTTTAATAGAATCTAATTCATTGATCTTTCTTTGAGCGTCTTCAATTTTATTAACATAATCGTTTTCAATGATGTAAGTTGATTTATATTCAGGAACAACTCTTCTAAGCTTGATGAAACGATTTTCTAATTTATAAGTTGAATTATAGATAGAATCAAATGATTTAGTAAAATCTTCTTTAGCCCGAATTTCATCATCCATCTCATCATTTAAAGAGAAGATACCATCTCTGATTTGATTTAAATCATATTCAACATTCTTAGTTTGGAAATCTTTTAATTTTTGCTGAATATTGTCTAAAGATTGATTGAATTCATCGATATGCTTATTAAAGAAAATATGATGTAAAGGATAGTTATCATTAATTAAAGAATCGTAACGTTCCTGTAGTTCGTTCAAAGAGGAAGGTAAAGTTACAAAGGCTAAAGTAACCAACTTAGGTAAGCAAGATAAAGCTTTATCTAAGGCATCGACAATCTTAGCCACCTCCGGGATTTTTTCCTTAGCTTCTTGATATTTTGCATAGGAAAATAAATTGTTAATCTCAATAAAATATTCTTCTAGCTTGTTAAAGACTGCTTCAATTGAAGAGGAAACATATTTTAATTCAAAGCGATGATTCTCCTCAAGCTGTCTTAAATCTCTGAATCTTTTTTGATAAGTTAATAATTGACGACGATATTCATCATCAACAGAAAGAATTTGATTTAATGAAGCTTTTAAATTTTCAAATCGATCTCTTAAATGTTCAATCGCATCTTTGGCTTGAGGTATGTTTTCTTTAACTAAAGAAAATTTCTTTTCATCTAGCAGCAACTTTAAGCTATCTATAGCTTGAGAAGCCTTGCTATCTTCATTTTTTAAAATGCTCTCATGGAGATTATCATTATGAGAAAAGACATCTAAATATTCATCGTTTAGCTGAGCGATTGAATAAATTCTTTTAAGCTCCTCTTTTGATTCATTTAAAAGTAAATCGTGATAATAACGATACTGTTTATCTAATTCTCCAACCTGCTTTTTCAATTTGTTTTTAGAAATAACGAATATGTATATAACAGCTAGAGCCGCTAAAACTAACAATATGGATACAACTACTATAGTAACAGTGATTTCAGTAGATAATAGATAAATCATAAATACCTCCAAGTAAAAAAATTATATCACGGGAATAAAAATTTTATCTATTTAATGTTACTTTGTTTAAATTATTTATAAAAAAACCTCGTCTATGACGAGGTAAGAAATTTATCTTATTTTTAATAATCCAAATCTTCAGAAGGAGCTTTTTCCTCTTTAGATTTCTTTTCAACCACGCCGGCTTCGCTAGTGATAAACAAAGCGGAGATTGATCCAGCGTTTAATACTGCTGTTCTAGTAACTTTAGTAGGATCCACGATACCAGAGGCAATCATATCGACAAATTCGCCACTTTTTGCGTTGAATCCGATATTTATTTTCTTAGTTAATTGCTTATCAACGATATCGTTACCATCAAATCCAGCATTTTCAGCAATTTGATATAAAGGAGCTTTTAAAGCATTTAAGACAACATTATATCCTTTTTGAATATCTGGATTAGAATCCTTCAACATTGCTTTCAATTCTTTGTAGGCATAAATTAGAGAAGATCCTCCACCTGGTAAAATACCTTCCGCTAGAGCAGCTTTCGTGGCATTTAATGCATCTTCAATTCGTAATTTCTTTTCTTTTAATTCTACTTCTGTAGTCGCACCTACTTTAATTAAGGCAACTCCTCCAGAAAGCTTAGAAGCACGTTCAAGATATTTTTTCTTTTCGTACTCTGAGGTGATGTTCTCAGCTTGAGAAGTAAGCTCACTGATTCTATTATCTATCGCTTCTTTCTCTCCTCCACCTTCTACGATGGTAGTTGAATCTTTAGTGATAGTAATTTTCTTAGCAAACCCTAAATCATCAATAGTTAAATCTTTTAGGTTCATATTGAGATCTGAAGAATAGAATTTTGCTCCGGTTAAGATAGCTATATCTTCAAGAATATTCTTTTGATTATCTCCAAATTCAGGAGCCTTAGTTGCAACTACATTGAAAGTGCCTCTTAATTTATTCACTATTAATGTTGAAGTCACATCATTATCAATATCGTCTGCGATGATTAAAAGAGGTTTATGCTCATCAACTACTGATTGAAGAACATTGATGATATCTTGAATGTTAGTGATCTTTTGATTGGTGACTAAAATATAAGCATTTTCTAATTCAGCAATCATCTTATCTCTATTAGTTACCATATAAGGTGAAACGTAACCTTTATCGTACTTTAAGCCTTTGACCACCTCAAGTTCGGTATCAAAACCTTTAGATTCATCGACAGTAATCACCCCGTTTCTACCGACTAATTCGATAGCTTTAGCAATTTCTGATCCGATTTCTTCTGAGGAAGAGGAAACTGAAGCAACCGCGGCTATATCCTGAGATGTTTCAATATATTTAGTTTTGCTTAATAAGAAATCTCCTACAGCCTTAGAAGCCTTTTCAATTCCTTCTCTTACTAAAACAGGATTAGAGCCTTTATCAACGTATTCCACGCCTTCATGAATCATCGCTTGGGCTAATAAAGTAGCAGTCGTGGTTCCGTCTCCAGCGATATCGTTAGTCTTATTAGCAACTTCATAAACTAACTTTGCTCCCATGTTTTGATATGGATCTTCTAGTTCAATCTCTTTAGCTATCGTAACTCCATCATTAGTAATTAAAGGTGAACCATAGCCTCTATCTAAAACAACGTTTCGTCCTTTTGGACCAAGAGTGATTTTAACAGTGTCAGCTAAGATATCGACGCCTTCAACCATTTTGCTTCTAGCGTCTTTTCCATATTTAACAATTTTTGACATATATGCCTCCTAAATTAACGAATGATAGCTAAAACATCCTCGTCTTTAATTAATAAATATTCTTCATCTTGTACCTTAATATTCGTAGAAGAATATTGACGATAGATAACTTTGGTTCCTTTAGTTAAAAGAGAATTAGTTATCTTGTCTCCTAAAGCAACTATAGTAGCTATATTACCATCGTCTTTGTTAGTTCCTGGAATGATAATTGAACCAATTGTTTTTTCTTTGGTTTGTTCCTTTTTTAAAAGTATGAAATTATTTAATGGTGTAATCATAATTACCTCCTAACAAAAAATATTGTAGTAGCATTTTTAGCAATGTCAAGCCTTGAGTGCTAAAAATATTTTAATCAATTTTTTGCTTTTCAGCTATGTTATTATTTGCGTCATAGTTTTTTTAGATAAAACTTCCTTATGTCCTTTATGTGAAGAAATTAAATAAAAAGGAATTGAAAGTGAAATGCTCCTTCTAAAGTAGACAAAGAAAATAAATTAATAAATATTTTCTTATCAGTTCCTAAGATCATAATAATAACTATTAGTTAATAGCAATCTTAAAATTGTGCACTAGTCAAGTAAAATAAATTTATCTTGAAGTGATACGGTGATATACTTAAAGAAGTAAGAAGAAAGGGGTATATTATGAATAAACAAAGAATCTTACATTTTATTGAAAAAGCACTTATTATTGTCGGCGCGTTAGTTGTCATTCTCGGCTTTGTGCTTTCTCCAATGCTTGATGAAGGAGCAGGCTATCAAGGATTCTTAACCTTATCGGTTATAGCCTCTGTAATCGGAGGTTTCTGGATTTTAATTATATTAGGATTAGGAACTGCAGCATATTTAAGCAAAAAATGTTCTAATGTTGGTTTATGGTTAACTTTAGCTACGCATGCTACAGTTTTAACAGTTTGCCTTGCATCATTTAACAATGAAAGTACTTCCTTATCATGCATAATTGCTTTAATAGGAACCATAATTTATTTTGTTGGCTTAATATTTAAAGGTATTAATTGCCTATTAATTAAATCAAGTTCTCCTGATGATGATCCTCTCATTCAATCTATCATTAAATGGAAAGAATTACAGGAAAGAGGAATTATCACTCAAGAAGAATTTGAAGAAAAAAGATGCTCAATACTCAATATTAAAAAAGAAACAAAGAAATAGTTTATTAAATGAATTAAGGGTCAATGTGATTTTGACCCTTTTATTTAACTCAATAATAATGCTAGTTTTGGATTAATCATCTTTTACATTTCAAAATATAATTAAGGTGTAATTATTTAAGCCGAAATCACTATTATTATTTCTTATTGGAAGTATACTAAATTTTAATTTAAGAAAGATAACTATAATTTCAATTCTATCTATAAAGTACAACAATTTTAGGATCTGACAAATCTTGTTCTCTAACAAAGCATTCTGCGTAATCTCCAACTTGATATGAAGTAAAATATTTAGAGAATATTCTAGATACAAATCTAATTCTAACTTTTTTATTTAAATTATCTGTTTCGATTTTTCCATACATTACACTACCTATGGATCTTTCTAGGATTTTAACATGAATCAATTTTCCTTTTGAATTAATAAATGGCAAAAATCTATATAGATATATAATCAAAGAAGCAATAAAGCAAATAGCAAACAATACATCTATCAATATTAAAACACTAAATATTTCATTAACTGCTTCTTGATTAGCATTTGTGGAATCAAAAGACTTTAAATAAAATATCAAGCATAAAAAGCAAATAAATGTTATTAGTTGAATTGCTAAGGAAATAATCATCCAATAAAAACCGTACATTCTTTTAATGTTGAATTTTTCCATATTCATTCAAAAAACCTCCTATGTCTTGGTTAGTCGCGGCTAACTAAAATATACTACTTCCTTTTTATATGTCAATAATTTTAATCAAGCGATTTCTTAAGTGTATTTATGCTTGCTTCAATCTGTGTCGTAGCTACATTGTCGGTGCCTCATAAGACTATAGTGACGAGGATATTGAAAAATAAACTATTTTTTACTTTTCGTGGTAACCTCCTTTTATTAATGTTTCTATTCCTCTTGAAATAAATTCTTTACTAAATGGGTAAGGATTAACATCTTTATTCAATTTTAATATCTCATCATAGCTTTTTAGAAGCTTTACATTTGTTTCTTTTTCTACAAACATCGAATTTGAGTATTCATAAATAGAATCAGTATAAGAAAATAAATCGCAAGAAATTCTTTGATATAAATCATCTGCTCTTTTTTTGATATAGTCCACATAAATCCCTGACTGAGATATTTTCATTTGTCCATTATCTGATATATGAAATATACAAGATAATTCATAAAAAGATGTTAGTTGAAAAACAAAATCGTTTCGAATATAAAATAAAAGACTAACATCATTATTGACATGTTTAACAAGAACCAATTTATTTTTTGAAAATATATATTCGATATAAACTGTAGATTTTGGTTTCTTAGTAGAAAGGCAACTTGAAGGAACAAAAATATTTGTGCAGAAGTCAATTAAATAGTTAAAGTGCCCAAGACCATAATAATCTTTCTTGTTCGAAGTCTTAGTAAATAAAGATAATGAAAATTTTTGTTTGTTTATTTCATCACCAAAATCAATAGAAGAAAACTTCCTCCAAATAGAAATTCCTTCCATTTGCAATTTTAAATATTCATCCATTTAACTCACCAATGTAATTATATGGCATTACCTCATTCAATACAAAGCCTTTCAATTTATGCCTTGTTTGATGTGTTTTTAAGTGTATTTATACTTGCCTCAATCTGAGTGGTAATCCAAGTATCAACGTCACCAAAGTTGGTTTTAATGTAGTTCTTGATATCTTCGCTTAATTGAGAAATAACGATATATTTAGCTTTATTAAGAGCGATTAATTGACTTCTTTTTCAATGTTTCCTTCTTTCTTTAAGGCTTCAACATAGGTTTAAAAGACACATTTAACTGCATCAAAAACAATTGTGGTTGCTTCAGTTAAGTATTTTTCCGTTTTCTCATTATCAATCTTGCCAGAAATCCATTTGATAAGTTTAGATCCTAGTAATGTGATAAGTGAAATTACTATTGCTGCTACTGCTAATCAGATATTTTCTTTTTATTTCAGTTGGAAGAACATATTTAATAGAGCGCTCTTTAACAATTTCTAATTTTTCTTTTAAAGTTTTTTTTCATAAAAAAATCCCCACTATAATTTTACCAATTTCAGGGAAAAATTTCGTGGGAATATCATCTCATATGTCTTTGTGCTATCACTTTAATACAAAACGATACCCCAAACGAAATAAGCAAATTCTTTTCCTACCAACACTGCAGCATTTGAAAGCGCAGAAACATATTCACCAAGTGCAATTGGTTCAAACCAATTTTCTTTAAATTCAAACCATTCTCTTTCTTTTGAAAATTGTAATAATTCAGACAATAACTCTTTAATATTCATATTTATTACCAACTTTTATTACCAATGTAATTTTATTAAATAGTTGGTAATAAATCAAATTGAACTTGTACAAACATTATTTTTCATAACGCAGGTATCATTTTTCTAGTAGAACTAAAATCCTAAAAATCATAAGTTCGAGCCAATTTTTCTCTACTAGCAAAACGCCAAAAATTAAAAAATGCCCGATTTCTCGAGCAAATATCTTTCATTTTGAGACCATTGCTTTGTATCAAAATGGTTATTTCTTGCCTTTTTATAACTAACATTTTGATACAAAATGAATACTCCCCTGCAAAATTTGAATACTCTATCTAAAGCAATTGAAGAAATCAAATTTTCTGTAGAATATATTTTATTTCATTATACATTCTGCTATGTCTACTAATGTTTTTATTTTAATAGTTCCTCTTCCTCTAATAACCAAACTTTCGCAATCCTCTAGAATCAAATAGTAAAACTTACCAATTTTACGGATTTCAAAATTTCCGTGACATAAACAATTTCTAACAAAATCAAAGAGTGCTGGAATTCTTGATCCGTTTCCATATGATTTTTTTATGCAAATGCGCTCTAATGTAATTTCTTCATTTGATGGAAACTTCCTATTTTTAAACCAGATAGACATCTTGTTTTCATTATCTTTTGGTTCTAAAAAACAGAACCTCCCACAGTCATCAAAATTATAAATTTGATTAATTTCTTTTTTTAATCCTGGATTAGTAAAATCAATTTGTCTTTTCTCTTTAATTAGATAAGATTTCCTTGTTTTCAAAGGAAGATTTACTGGAGTAATTACATAATATAAATAAAGTTTTCCTATAATTTCCTGTGAGATGTTTATTTTCTCATTTTCAACTAGAATTGAATTAGAAATGTCTCCATCCATCAGAGGTATATCATTATATTTATCTGAACCATTATTTTTTTTATTTTCCTTCTTTTTTGCCATAATAAAACCTCCAAAAACCTCTTTTTATTCATGTGAAAAAATTATATCCGTTTAATCGCCTTGAATCAATTGTCATACATAGGTATTTAAATACAAAACACATGATAATTGTATTGTTTTGGAACATATGTATCTATTTTTGCTAGCCTATCCATATTAATTAGTCTTTAGACTTCAATTGTGATATAAGATCATCTGCAATTCTTTTAATTTTTTCTTTTTTGTCATCACTAGAAATAGTGTTTAGGCCTTTAGTTCAGAGATGACACATTGCTTTTAAATGTGAAATATTAGCTGTTTTAAGCGCCAATTCGACGTCAGCTCCAAATGCAATAACATAGCTTTTGCCATTAAGTTCTTTTTCAACCTATTTATATTTTTATCGGATTTTATATCTACAACATAAGGTGTTGTTCTTTTATCAGATAATCCCTTATATCCTTTATAATAAACATGATTACTTGAATTATTAATGTGATAGTCTTCTTTTTTATCAGATAAAAATATATCAGATCTACATTTTTTTAATTCTTTTAATAAAAAGTTCAAGTTTTTTCCTGTGATCCCGGATACTAAAGTGTTGTTTTTTAACTCCACCTGACCAGGGCAAGAAAAGACAAGCCCAATGTTAATTTTACTATTAATTTCAGCATTTACACATTTTCTTGTGTTTATATCTTTGAGAATTTCATTTTTATTTCTTCGTTTTTTCTTATTAAGCATATATATTTCTAGTGAATTAGCTTTACTTCCTTTTTCATCATACTAAATATCTTGCAAAGAACGTTATTTACTTCATTCATTCTATATACCAACTCTTGCAAACGAGGAATATATTGCTTTGGATTATTTTGAAATTCTTTACTGAATAAATCATCTTTAAAAATATGATGAATGAAGTAGTTTCTTTCTTCTCGTACATGGTCTATTTCATTAATAAAATCTTTCGTAAAGATATTTTTTTCTTCAATAAAACCTTGAAGTTTCCCTAATTCTTTCTTAGTTAATTTTTCATACCATTCATTTGTTTTTTTCATCAAATCGTTATAATCAATAAGATTCATTGAATCTATCTCATCAAATGTAGATAAAATCTCATTTAAACCAAGAATATTTGCAAGATTATATTCAATCATTTGTGAAAGATTAACTATAAATCCAATACTCCCCCACACCTTTTTATAATAATGTTTTTTTAACATAAAATACCCTCTTATTTTGCAATTAAAACAAATCTTTCATTCGATAAATTTTGTTCTAACCACTTTCTGCTCAAATACACCTTACAATTCTTAGCGAGATCAATTGTTAAGTTAATCAAATTTATCTCTGGACTACCTTTCAAGTAATCATATAAATTATTTTCATATGCAAACTCTGCTTGTGCGTCTAACCCTAAAAATTTAATACCATATGACATCTCCACTTCTAACCCTGTACTAATATCGATAGACCCATAAACAGGGCCCTTTGCCATACTATGTATAAATGGCATAGATATTGCAATATCATAAATTTTTCCATCAATTAATAGCCAAGAATGGTCAAAAGGTTCATATTGTTTTTGTTTGCATTCACCAATACATGGAGTTGAATTAATACCAACTTTTTTTGCAAAAGCAAACATTATCGCAGTTGTTGCATGACATGCGCCATACCAATTTTTTTTCTTCATAAACTTATATAGCTCATCACAAAAGCTTTGAAATAATTTAATTTTTTCACTCATCAGTACTCCCCTTTTTTAAAATTTTTTTAAGCAATATGAATTAACTTCTATTCATTATCTTTAGAAAATTCATCGTTTAGACCAAAATAATCACATAAAACTAAGTATGCAGCATATCTTTTTGCCTCTTTTTTTGATGTAGCATAAGCCGTTTGTTGGATACCCCAGTTTCTAATATAACAAGTACATTCCCACATATAGCTTCCATCATTCATTTCAACTTGACCATCAGATGTATAGTATTCAGGAATAGAACATCTTCCGTGTTCAGCCATTTCCTTTAATGTGGTGATTGCATTCTCTTCTTGAAACTTTGCAGGTCTTTCTTCTTCAGTGTCAACATCTTCGAGAAAATCATCAATTTTAAGCATGAACTCTACTGAGTTTTGAAGGTCATCTTGATTCCAATCGCAATCAATTGCAATGGCACCTAATATAGCCTCAAATAGATCAGCCTTAACCTTTTCTTGATTTACAACATTATTATCTAAGTCGCTATCTCCTAGATACATATATTTTGCAAATCCAAACTTATCAATTCTTTTTGCGAGTGTTTTGTTATTAACAATTTCTTTTCTTAATTCAGTGAAGTCACCTTCATTTTTATGGGCGATAATGCAATATTCATTGTTATCTTCATCTTCATCGTAATATTCTGATTGAGATTTCATAAATCCAAATCTATCAGCAATGACTTTTGTTACATACATATCAAGTACTTTATCGCCTAAAAATTCCAAGACTTCATTGTTTTCACCACCATACTGAGCTGAATAAGAACTTCTTGTAAAGGCTTGAAGAAGTAAATCAATATTATTAAACCAATAACTTATTTTTCTTTGTACTTCTTCCAAATTTGAATCTTCGTTTAAATTTACCATTTTCATTATTATTTCCTCCTAACTTTGTCCTAAGGAAATAAAAAAGACTTATTACCGATAAGAATACACTCCACCCATAGCGTAGATAGAGTATCCCGTAGTTTTAAGTCTTAATTTAATCAAAATAATTTTTGTAAGTTTACCTATCTAAATCATCCCACTCGCATAAGATGATTTAAATAAATCCCGTTACTCAAGTACTTTGAGGAAACTAATCCTTCCCTATCGGACAATAAGATTATATCATCCATTATATGGTTTGTCTACACTCTAAAAAAACCAGCCAATAAAAGCTGGAATTTTTGATAAATGACAAAGTAAATTCAGTTTATATAACTTAAAAGCGAAATTAATTTGACAATATATAATAGAAATGTGTTTCTTGTCGTTTAAGTAATAAGAAAATAAAGGCTGTCAAAACAATTGGTTCAATCTGTGGCAACAGCCTTTTATTATCTAATAAACACTTCATCTATTCATCATATTACTTTTCAATTGTCTATAATTTGACTCATATTTCTAAAGTTTACTAACGTCATTATCATTAATATTGGACTTATCAAAACTAATGATGTTTTCCTTTTTAAACCATATTTATTGCCATATAATATTTTTGTGTTATATTTGATTTTTCATTGTTTATATATCTTTGGCTCTTTGGGTAGCATTTTAATCCCGTCTGGACGACCATTTTTGACATTAAAAACTCTGATTTACTGTTCAAGACATACATGATTAAGCCAAACAGTTGGATTCATTTTCTTTTCTTAAAAAAGAATCGTTACAAAAACTTTCTTCACATAAAGCAAAACGCTGTTATTATATTGAGCTTTTGGATTTATTTCATCTTTAATTCAGTAATTTGCTCGCTTATCGTCTATTTCGATATTATTGAACTATCCTGCATAAGTTTGAAAATAATAGTTGGCATTCTAATGGTAATATATCTATTTATAGTTATTATTGTTAATTGTATTCTTTCAAAGCAGAGCAATATATTATTTAAAAAAGAAATGGAAATGAGTCAAAAAGAATACGATGACTTAATAAAGGAAATTGAACGTTTAGTTCCTCATTTCTATGATTCACTACCTAATTTCTTAAATAAAAACTAGACCGCCTGAACCTATTTTTTTAATAGAATTAAGCTGTCTTTTATTATTGCTTTATTGTTTGTAGCTTTAAGTGTATTTATGCTTGCCTCAATCTGAGTGGTAATCCAGGTATCAACGTCACCAAAGTTGGTTTTAATGTAGTTCTTGATATCTTCGCTTAATTGAGAAATAACGATATATTTAGCTTTATTAAGAGCGATTAATTGAGCTTCTTTTTCAATGTTTCATTCTTTCTTTAAGGCTTCAACATAGGTTTAAAAGACACATATAACTGCATCTAAAACAATTGTGGTTGCTTCAGTTAAGTATTTTTCCGCTTTCTCATTATCAATCTTGCCAGAAATCCATTTGATAAGTTTAGATTCTAGTAATGTGATAAGTGAAATTACTATTGCTGCTACTGCCAATCAGATATTTTCTTTTTATTTCAGTTGAAAGAACATATTTAATAAAGCGTTCTTTAACAATTTCTAATTTTTCTTTTAAAATTTTTTCATAAAAAAGATCCGATTTCTCGGACCTATATAATTAATTTTGATTCGTAATAATAAGATCAAAAATTGAAACTAATGGCAGGGGTAGCAGGAATCGAACCCGCAATAACGGTTTTGGAGACCGTTGCTATACCATTTAACTATACCCCTAG
>CALVJO010000016.1 GCA_944332225.1 uncultured Bacilli bacterium
GTAGATAAATAATCTTCTTTAATCTCATTTTTTCTTTTTTTGTCACTTTCGTCTTCAAATACAATTTCCTAGACAATTTAAAAAGGAGCATATCTGATATGCTCCTTTTACTTTAAATAATGATTATTAATTCATCCACGAAAGATTCATGTCACCTTGCAATCCAAGATACATAAGATTTGACGCGCCGTAAGCTTGGTCGGTTAATATAGTCAATACAATAACATTTTCGCCTTCTTTTAAATCTACGCATCCTAGATGAATCTCTACGAATTTATTCCAGTTATCTCGATTAATTGGAGAAGCAGGTCGCATCGCAGGAGATTCTAAATTTGTTCCATTTACATTAATCGACATTCCTTCAGTTATAACTTTTCTAGGTGTTCGATAATTAAATGATAATGATAGATTAACTCTACCAGCTTTTGATGCATTGATTCTAAAGGTAATCGTGCCATTTTTATTTTGATCAACGTTCCCTAAAGCTCCAGAAGATTGATTTGTGTCAAAGCTCTTGCTTCCGTTAACTAAGTCAGCCTCAACTGCATTAAATGTGTATTTCGTGCCTTGAGTTGCTTCAGAACATTTATCTAAACATGATGTCGCGTCACAGTTTGGATCAACGCATAATCCACATGTTGGGCACTTATGCGTGCATCCAGGATTATTAGTTAATTCACTGTTTGTTTTAAGGACGATATAAT
This sequence comes from uncultured Bacilli bacterium, assembly GCA_944332225.1. Lineage (GTDB taxonomy): Bacteria > Bacillota_I > Bacilli_A > RFN20 > CAG-449 > CALVJO01. Next base: position 705 of record CALVJO010000016.1, read on the forward strand.
CTAAATTCATCGAATCTTTAGTCATAGTTAGAACAATTGAGTTCATACCTTGCTTTAAGCTAATACAACCAACATTAAATTCTTCAAAATAATGCCATGTATCAGTATTTGTCATCGATTGATGAAGCCTAGAAGTACGTGAGATAGTCTCTCCATTAACTGAAATTTGGAAGATATCAGTAATTAATGGATTATTATTATCTTTCATAGAAGAGCTAATTAACAATGTTGCATCCTGATCGATAGAACTCTCAACATTAAATGTAATTGTTGCTCCTGCATTATTATTTAAGTTCTCTACAAAGTTATCCCTTATAGAAGGATCTTTGCTTCCTGCAGCTTTATCTAAGACGGCATTCTCAGCTTCATAACGATAGGTTAAATCCTTATCATGACCACATTTTTCCTTACAAACATCATAATCTAAACATTTTTCATCCATGCATTTTGAGCAAATTGGACAAATAGATTCACAAGTATGCTCTGGATAAAGAGATGTTAATTCAGAATTAGTAATTAATTTAATGTAATCAATATTTGATCCAAAGTTATTTTCATTGGTTATAACCTCGAAGGTAATTTTATTTTCACCCGAAGCAAGAGAGATTGTTCCTAAGTTAACTTCTTTAAAGTTGTACCATAGGTCAGTTCCCCATTCAGATTTAGTGTTAATTGCTGAAGTATTATGTTCAACATCATTAATGGTGATTTTCAAGAAGTCAGATACATTAACATCGCTACTTCTTTCACTCATAGAAATTATTAAGGTAGCTTCAGCTAAATTATTAGAAGTGATGTTAAAGGTAAATTTAGCTCCAAGGTTTTGGTTAAGTTCTCCAAGATATCCACTTTCCATATTAGCATAAACAGCTTTGATTCCATCTTGAGTCGTCGCATTTTCAGCTTCGTAACGATAAGTATTTAAAGGCCTTTCCTTAACTAAGATATCAACAGTAGCTGTAAATTCTTGATAAGAAATTGTGACAACATCATCTTCTAAAGTTAATTCACCATTAGGAGAATAGGTGTAATCAGTGATTGTGTTAGTTGCTCCATCAGAATAGATTCCTCTTATAACCATTCCAGTAGGATCAAAAGTCTCGCCGACAAAATATTCTACTCTACTAGGCATAGTAGCCACTTCGATGCTAACAAGAGTCGCATCTTCAAATCTTTGATCAGATAGTTCAACTTGAGAAGTTAGTTTAATATAGTCAAAGTTAACTAAATCACCAGCTGAAGAATTATTTACCTTAAAGGTTATTTCATTCCATCCTTTCTTAAGATTGATACAGCCAAGATTAACTTCTTGAGATGTAAACCAGTCATTTCCATTATCTTGTCTAGTTGGAGAATCAATAGAAGATTCAGGAATGATACTTTCTCTATCAATTAATTCTCCATTAACTGTAACATCAAATGAATTCTTAAATATTTTTTCGACTTCTCGAGAAGTAACCGCGGCAGTTAAATTAACTAAGGCATCATCTCGAGAATTGATATTAAAGGTTAATCCAGCATTTAAGTTTTCTGATAAATTACCGACTAAAACATATTCATCAGGTTCATAAACATCGGAATGTTCTCCACCTTTAGGTAATCCTTTTTGTCCTGAAATGAATTCAGCATTTTCAGCTTGGAAAATATAACTATCCCCATCAACATGACATTTATCTTGATGATCTGGACGAGGACAATCTAAGTCCATGCATTTGCCGCAGATTGGGCATATTTGATTACATTTAATTTCAGGAGCAACATAAGTAAGTTCAACATCTGATAATAATTTAATTTTATCGATGTTGTATCCTGAAGTATTTCCAGTAGCTACTTGAATTAAAGAAATTGTATTTTCACCTTGTTGAAGATTGATACATCCAAGAACAACATCAGAGAAACTATACCAAGTCTCTGCAGTTTGACCGTTAGATTTTACTATAGCAGGTGATAGCACTTCTTTTCCATTAACTGTAACATACACATTTTCGGTGTAGATAGTTTGAGCCACTCTTCTATTTATTCTTACTACTAATGTAGCAACTGTAGCTTCTTTTGCATCAACTGTGAAGATTACTCCTGCACCTAAATTATCATTAAGTACACCAACGTAAGTAACCCTGTCATGAGTTGAAATTTGAGGAGATGATAGACCATCTTTCAATTCAGCATCCTCTGCTTCAAATTCATAGGATTGTTTATTTTCTCCACATTTTACTTCACAAGCAGGATCGGTACATTCTAAATCAAGACAGCCTCCGCAGGTTGGACATACTTGAGAGCAAGTATGAACCTCGCTAGTAGGTGGAGTTTCAGAAGAGCCGCTTGAACCGCTTGAGCTTGTTAATGATTGTTGAGTTGCAAGAGGGAACGCAATTGATAAAGCCACTAAGGCAACTAAACAAAGGATAGTTCCAGCCATCGGCAATAATAGCTTTGGCTTAGGTTTTTTATTGTTTGGATCATTATTATCGCTAGAATCACCACCGTCTCCATTATTAGGTAAGTTATCAGGAGACTTCTTATATTCACCATTTTCATAAGCGATAATTCTTGCCATGACTGATTTAGAATTGATGATAAAGGCAGCAATGGTGATTAATAAACATACTGAGAATACAGCTATTGAAGAATATTCAACAATATCTAAAGTGACTTGCCACCAGGTATCAACTCTAATGTACTTATCAGCAGTTGAAGTTCCATTCATCGCATTAGAATGAAGTTGAGCGTATAAAATTCTATGGCAGGCTTGTCTTAAAGCTTGCATAACAGTTGGATTATCTAAATGATCTTCAAGATAATGGTCAGTTCCTGAACCATCCATCCATAAATCATTACCAGCAATTAATCCTTCTGCCTTCGCGTAAGTATTAGTCATATGGTGAACAGAGTCAGTAGTTCCAGTACATGAGTCAGTTTCTACGATTCCATTGAATCCCCATTCATCTCTTAAAACATTCGTTAATAAGCCTTTATGAGAGCCAACCCAGGTACATCCGATTCTATTAAATGAAGACATGAGTCCATTCATATTTCCTTCAGTAACTGCGACTTCGAATGGTTTTAAATATATTTCTCTAATCGATTGTTCGTTAGCAAAAGTCGCTACGCCATATCTATTAGATTCTTGATCATTTAATGCAAAGTGTTTAGTAAAGACGATAACTCCCTTGTCTTGAAGTCCTTTAACTTCACTAGCAAGAAGCTTGCCTGAAAGGAAACCATCTTCTGAGAAATACTCCCAGTTTCTACCTCCATAAGGAGAACGATGGATACAGGCTCCTGGTCCATAGAAACCAGTGTAACCGCAGTGAAGAACTTCGTGTCCTAAAGCTCTTCCGACTTCTTCTAGAAGAGGAACATTGAATGTTTGACCTAAAACTACTTCGCTTGGGAAAGACATTTGAGTTCCTAAAGTTGGGTTGTTTTCTTTGATTCCCGCAGGTCCATCTTTAGATTCAACCCCCGGCGCGGATACTGATTGAGCTCCAGCTATATGGTGAAGACCATAGGATATTAAATATTGTTGCTCTTCAACGCTCATTTGGTTCAATAGATCTTCCCATAAAGGATCATCGTAAGGAACATCCATGAGCATTGCTAAGGTTAATTCACCTTGAGGCGAAGTGACCTTGTTATAAACAGGCATCTCGTCATTAGGATCAGCCTCTACTTCATGACCATATTGCATGTCATTAACCATGATATCATTGACGCAATCAAGGCTGACTGGAGAAGGATAGGTATCATTCCAATTGTCTCTAGAAAGATAAGTGATACTTTGATCATCTTTTGTTCCTTCATAAAGATTTAAATCAGCACCATCAAATTGATTGGTAATCGTATTTTCTGTATATGCTGATTTTGAATAGGTAACAAAATCATCTTCCTTAACAGTTACTTTGAAGGTATTTCCTTCATTATTTTGATTTTTTTTAACTGCGATAACATTATTAATCGCATCATGAGAATCAGTAGCAATTGTAAGATAATAATCGCCTTTTTCTAAGATATAAGTTTTTTGATTATAGCTATCATAGGTGGTTAAATCTTTTTTATCCACCTCAATAGTTACTACTTCTGAAGTATGTGGTTTTAGTTTTTCAGTCTTAGAAAAACCGACTAATTCTACGCTAGGTTTTTCAATATGATTTGTCTTATCATATTCAGTATATGGTTTATTAACGTAGATTTGAATAACATCTTTAGATGCCACTTCACCTTCGTTAGTTACTTTTACTGATAATTCATAATTACCATTTTCTAATTCTTTAAAAGAATAATCGTCGTAAGAAAAAGTGGTATATGATAATCCATAACCAAATGGATAGATTACTTCTTCTTCATAATTCCAAGTTCCGTCACCAGAAGTAGAACCCGCACTAGAAGTTGCTTCGCCGTTACCTAAGACTTCATCTTCATAACGAGTCTCATAGTATTTATATCCGACATAAACTCCTTCTTGATAGGTGACATACTTAATGTTATATGAGGCATAAGTTTCTTTTCCTTGGTTATTTAAATCTGGCAATTTATCAGAATATTCGTTCCATGTAAAATCACCGAAATTTTGCATCGAAGGAATAGAATCATTATCGTAAACATAAGTATCAGATAATCTTCCTGAGATTACATAATCTCCTTGATTAGATAAAATCGAAGCAATTTGATAGTAAGACATCGTGCCACCTAGTCCGACATTAACAATCGCATCAATATCTAATGAATCTATAGTTTTAAATTGTAAGGCATTCGCGGAGTTAATAAGTAAAATAACTTTCTTTACCTTACCTTGATTTTTAAGTTGAATTAAATTAGTTAAAACATCTACTTCATCTTGAGTTAAATCTAGATAGTTACCTGGATCAACATAATCATCACGCGTAGTAGACGTAATATCATAATGTTCTCCGGCAACTCTAGAAATTATCATGACTGCCGCGTCTCCGTATGAGTCGATCGTGCTATCAACTACATCTTTGATCTCTAAATAAGGAGCTTCATTAACCGCGGTTCTATTGTTTCTTTTATAAGTGGTAGCTAATGAAGTGTATTCAAAGAATAAATCCATATTAAGATTTAATCCGCAGTCTTGGAATGCTTGACGCATGTTACCTTCAGGAGTCACGCTCATGCCTCCAGATCCATCTCCTAAGAAAACATAATTCGCCGAGGAAATACCAAATAACGAAACATTTGAATTCTTAGCTAAAGGTAAGGCGTTTTCTTCATTTTTAAGAAGAACGCTTCCTTCAATTGCAGCTTGTAGAGCAACTTCCTTTGAGTTTGCTCGCATTTTTTGATCATCATATTTTCCATCTAACATAAAATCAGATTTAAAATATTCTGTGTCTTCGTTAGTTTTATCGCCTTCAACTTTTTCAAAGTTCGTGGTGTGAAGGAATCCATTAATCGCAGCTTCATAAGAATTAGCCAACGGATTAGCTACGATAAATATAGACATCAATATAGCAAAAAAGATGGTAATTAATGTCCATGTAGATCTAGTAAAGATCTTTTTAAGCCACTTGCTCATGCTTATCCTCCTTTCTCAGTTTTCTCTTTTGTAAGAAATAAAAAATTAAAAATAGTACGAATCCTATTGAGGTGATTACAAATACGATAAACAACAGTATTTGCCACCAGGAGTCGAACATTGACACCGTCTCGCTGGTTTGATTGGCTACAGCTTGTAAAACAAAATGCACGCCAAAAAAAGCAATCGCCGAATAAAAAGCGATGATTAGACAGGTGCCGCATAGAATACCATAAGGCATTTTTTTCATTCTATTTGCCCTCCCTTTCGTGCAAGACAATCATCAAGAAAAACAATTTCGATGTAAACGCTTACAACATAAAAGGTAGTTATAAATTCGTATTCGGTAAAGGAATTAATACTCCTAAAGCAAAGACGTTGTCTCTAGCTTTAAAAGAAACATCTCCATTATAACGTTCAGCAAACATCTTGATACTCTTAGTTCCAAAGCCATGATAAGCTTTATTATCTTTTGATGAAATTGGCATGCCGTCTCTATCAAATTGAATGTCATCTTGATAAGAATTTTTTATTGATATAGACACAAAATTATTTATTTTTTCCACTTTAATCGAAATAAATCGATTATCCATATTAGATATCTTATTGCACGCTTCAATAGAGTTATCAATCGCGTTTCCAAAGAAAGCATATAAAGAAGTATTATCGATAAAATTAATTAGCTCACCATCGCATACCACGCTCAAAGAGATATTGTGCTCTTGGCAATATAAACTTTTCTCAGTCAAAATCGTGTCTAATACTTCATTCCCAGTTTCTACTATAGAGTCATAAAGAGAGATTGATTGTTCCATCTTTGACACTACATCCGCATCAATCTTTTGATCTTTACCTATCTTTCGAATCGCATAACGCATATCATGACATTTTTGATTGATGATATCGATATTATCCTTTGACATCGCATATTGTTTTTGCTGCTCAAGATATAATCTATTAAGAATCTCTAACTCTCCTTCTAATTCCTTAGAATGAATTAATGTAAATTGTCCATACAATAAAATTAAACATAATAAAGCGTTCGATAATTGATTAATCAAAGTAGATAAAAAATCAAAATCTCCATAAATAATCACCGAATTAAAGATGATATCACTTAGTAAAGCCGCGGATAGCAAAAATAACAAGGCTGTAGATTTAACATTCATCTCTTGATTTTTCTTTAATTTCTTTCCGAATATTTTAAACAACATTACGTAGGAGACAAAATAACAAAGAATCCAAACCAACGCTAAGAATATTGTTTCTAAATTAAATCCTATAGTAAATTCACCTGCATACATTCCTAATAAAGGAGAACGAGCTTGGAATATTAATGACATCACCACATTAGTCATCTCATAAGCAAAATGTTGAATCGTATACGCGGCAAACGCGGTGAACAATAAATTAATAAATTTCTCTTGATAAACAAAACACAAAAAAGGGATCGTACAAGCGAATAAAAAGAAAAACAGCAAGCAAGAATTCAAGGCATCATATTCAATGATTGGAATAAAGATAGCAATTAAAATTAAAACAATGATGCTTAAAATTCCCTTTATAGCAAAATGCTTTCTTTTTTTACGAGAATAAGTCATCAATATTTCTGCGACTATAATCTCAATTATAAATATAATTTTATATATCTCTAAGGAGGTCATATTATTCTCCATGATAATACTTGTTTAAATCATGAAGAAAGCTCGCGTGCTTACTTCTAGAAACTATTAATGTTTCATTATTATCTAACAAAAGACTAGTTTGATATAATTCATTAACATGACGTAAATTAACTAAATAGCAACGATTGCATAAGGAAAATTGATTTTGAGGTAACAAAGCATAAACTTTATCTAATGTTCCCGAGGCTTTAATCACCCTATCAGATAGATGGTATAAAAGAGTATGTGATACCACCTCAATATAAATAATATCAGTGACTTTAATCTTAAATTTACCATCTTTATTAGAAACTAAAAGATCAGCATCATCCGTCTTAATAAGATAATCTAAAGCTAATTTGATTTTCATTTGAAATATTTGATAAGACACCGGCTTAACTATGAAATCAAAGGCCCTTACTTCATAACCTTTAACCGCGAATCTAGCCATATTAGTCACAAAGATAACCATTGAATTATCTCCTTGTTCTCTAATTCTTTTAATCACGTCCATACCGTTCATATCTGGTAATTCGATATCCATGAGAATTAAATCAAATTGGCCTCTTCCCGAGTTTAAAAATGTGCTGGCGTTTTTAAATGATTGAACATTGAGTTGATAATCAGTTTCATTTTCAAGTTTACTTAAAAAATTTTCTAAGTTAGTTCTTTCCTTTAGCTCATCTTCAACTATAGCTACACGAAATATTTTCATAATCGTTATTGTAACAGCTTTTTACAAAGTGTGTATTAATATTTTAAAGTTAATAATTAATTGAAAGAATATTGATGATACTAAAAAATTATTGCAAACAAAATAGCAGGGATAACCCTGCTATAAATGAATCATTATTATTTAATTATCTTGTTTTAGCTAAACGGAATTCAACTATAGAGATTAAGGCCATGATTATAGCTAAGAAACCATCAGTCCAAGGGCCTACTCCTAAAGCCATTCTTTCTTTATTAGCTTCACCGTTTCCGCTGATCCATGAAGATTGAATCCAGCTTGAGCCAATCGTGAAAATAAAGATTGATAAGAGGACAAAGACAATCGCAGCAAAGATATAGAATCCACGATGTTTAGGACCTATATAATAAGTCATAACTCCAATAACTAGACCGATGAGCCAAATTAGATAAATGGTCCAGTTAAACTCAAATTCTAAAGAAAATACTGGAGCAGCGACGGTTCCTCCAAAGATACCTGTCCATCCCCATACAGTAGTTAATCCTGATGAATTAGAAACAAATATTGTTGGAGTTAATAATAATACTAAGAATGATACCACGCTTAGAATAAGAATTAGTTTGACAAGAATGCTTGGTTTCTGTGAAGCATTTTTTACCATAGGAATAAGTTCCTCCTTTTACGTTAAGCCTAGTAATTATACTCTTTTTCTTAAAAAAGATGATATAAAAACAAGCAATCTCTTAAATTATAGAAAATTTACCCTTGTTTTCAAGAAATTTTATTATGTGAATTAACCAAATTGCTGAGAATGGTGAGTGTTAAAAAAGTAAAATACAGATAATTTAATTAGTTAATAAATCTTAACACCTCAAAATAGGGGTTGAGCCTAAAAATGAGGTGTTAAACTTTATCAAAATATCCTTCTAAGTCTAATAAATATTTTTTGATATCTCTACCGTAATAGTAGTCTCCGATATCATGATTAGTTTTGATCACTCTGTGACACGGAATAATTAATGGTATAGGGTTCTTTCCTATTGCCGTTCCTACTGCTTGATATGACATATTTTTAATATTTCTTTTTTGTTTTAAAGCGTTTGTCACTTCTTTATATGTCATAGTTTCACCATATGGAATCGTTAATAAAATATTATAGATATCTTTTTGAAACTCAGTTCCATCTATTTGTAATGGTAAATTAAAACCAGGTATTTTCTTAGAAAAATAAATATCTAGCCACTTTTTACATTCTTTAAATAAATCAGTATCTCTTTGTAAGCAATCATCTGAAGCTGGGACTTTAAATTCATCAGACAATAATAATTTAGTTAATTTTCCATCTCTCTCTAATAATATAATTTTTCCTATCGGAGAATCATAATACGTAAAATAATCCATACATCAATATTTTAGTCTAATCATTAATTTTTATCCATCTATTACAACTTACTCTATCTCCCTTCATGAAATCAAAGTTCAAAATCTTAAGCGTTTCTTGCTTAGCGTTAGTCGGATTACTAACTGCATGCACGGGACAGGACAAGCTAACCCAAATACCTCACTTCCTCAAGGAAATGATCTTAGTGGAACTTATTCGATTAGCTATGCAACCCAAGAAATCTCTAGAAATGTGTGACATTCTCGATATCTATCGATAAGGGTTTCAAAAGATAAATTTTAAAAGATTTAACCGTTCGGTAAATAGCAAAGCAATTCCGCTTTTAAGTTATATAAACTGAATTTACTTTGTCATTTATCAATTTAATGTAGGATAATGGACATTTAATTCAACTATATTGATTCCGTTTTTTAGAAGTTATACACTATAAGCGCTCAAAAGATTTATATTAATTGAGTTTAGAATTTTAAAGGGAGTTTTTATGAAATTTTTATTAGTATCAGTAATGGCATTATTAGCTTTAACACCTACTTCTTTAACTAATTCACAAGAATCAGTTAATACAACTAACGATTTTACATTAGGCGAAATTGATAATCGCGCAGTTGAAATATTAGACTATTCTCCTTCAAATAATCAAATCGAAGAAATGTTAAATCGTTCAAAAGGAATAATTGTCTTAAACGAAAACGATAATATTGAGCCCCAGTCATCTCAAGAAAGTATAATTCAAGGCTATGAAGCTGCATCATACTATTATAAAAATCACAACGACGAAACAGTCAAAGGAACCGTTTTATCTGATAATCAAAATACAGGTTTCGAAAAATCTATCTATCAGCTTATAAACGATTTAAATAACCAAACATATGCTTCACACATTACACCATTTGATGTAGGTGAAGGTTGGACAAAACTAACCGAGCAAAAATTTGATTGGTCGATGTACGATGGAAATATTTGGTATGGGGATTTCTCAGAATGGGGATGCCATTATATTTACGAAGAAGATGGATATCGTTATCATCTACAAACAAGAGAAACATATATTACCCCAGGAAACGATACTGATCCTACAAAGCCAGGCATTGAAACTGACGATTTTAGAAGTTCAAGTTTAGAGTATGTGATGGCTAAACCCGAAGGTACGAAATCTAACTTCGAACTTAGAGCCTACAATCCAAAAATGAGAAATCCATCAGCTACTACAACTGACCAAGTCACAGGTCACATAGGTACAGATGGTGCGTCATTAGAATCTTCATTCTCATATACGGTAACCCATGAATCACCTACAATATTAGACTATAGTAATTTAGTTAAAAATACTGTAGATATATTATTTAAATACCTTACGCCATATGATGAAGGAAATTATGGTGAAAACTATAATTATAACACTTTAACATCTATGCAATTAATGATGAATGTATGGAGAGAAAAAATAATAACTCCTGATAATGAGGGTGATTGCGTCGACACAAGAAGAATCACCCTAGTCAGAGACAGCTATTGGTTTTGGGAAGATAAAACGATAACTTTTACTTATACAATCAATGGAAGGCTATAATTAAAGAGGTTTAAAATGATTAAAGATTTACTTAATGCTGTTAGAGAAAATAAAAAATTTGTTTTCGTTATTGGCTTAATATGCTTGATATTTGGAATCATGATAGATTTAAGCGAAGGAATATTTCAAGCTCTTGTGGAACATCTTTTTTTCAATATTCATGTTTGGATTTACATTCTTTTTGAAGCTGTTGGAGGAATATTAGTCTCCCTTCCTCCAGTTATAATGTTTAATGATTATTTAAAAAATAGAAAGAATAAAACGAATAAAGAACCGTCTATCAAGGAAGAATCAAAAAATATTAAAGAAGAATAAAGATATCCTGATCTAATAATAAGAAGAAAAGGACTGTTTTAATTAATTATTCTATTAGTTTAACAGTCCTTTTTTATTTATCGATTTTAAGAAACGATAAATTTTTATAATATAGCTAAGCTTATTTAAAATTTTGCAAAGTATAAAGTTTATAGTAATAACCCTTTAAGTTTAATAATTCTTGATGAGTTCCTCTTTCAACAATTTTGCCTTTTCTTAAAAATATAATCTGGTCAGCATGTTGAATGGTCGATAATCTATGGGCTATAACAATCATTGTTCCTAAAGATTGAATCTTCTTCAAAGAATCTTGGATTAAGGCTTCAGTTTCTGTATCAATATTCGCGGTTGCCTCATCTAAAGTTAAAATCTCAGGCTTTCTTAGAATCGTTCTAGCGAAAGATAATAATTGTTTTTGCCCAACTGAGAAGTTAGATCCATTTTCAGAGACTATCGTGTTGAATCCATTATCTAATTTATCAATGAATGTGTCAGCGTTAACATATTTACATACCTCTTTAACCTCATCTTCTGAATATGAATCATCTTTCAAAGTGATATTATCTTTAATAGATCCAGAGAATAAGGTAACATCTTGCATCATCTGACCAATCTTTTTTCTTAAAGTATCGATAGGAATATCTTTAATATTGATATCATCTAATAATATCTCTCCTTGCTGAATATCATAATTTCTAACCAAAAGGGATAGAATCGTAGACTTACCCGCGCCGGTGAGCCCGCAGAAGGCCGCGGTAGTATGAGGATTAATAATAAATGAAACATCATCTAAAATATTGATTCCTTCTTCGTAATAGAAGGTTACATGTCTAAATTCTATCTTCCCTTTCACATGGTCAAGCTGTTTAGTTCCTTCATCTTTAACAGTTGGAACCATATCTAAAATATTAAAGATTCTTCTAGAGGAAACTAATCCAGCTTGGAATTTATCAAATATCTCAGAAAGGTTTTGAACAGGGCCAAAGAAATAATCAACAAATTGATAATAAGTTGCTAATTTTCCAAAGGTAAATAATGTTCCCATTACAACCGTGCCATTCATCACATAAGTAAAGCCAACTAAGAAAACTAAGGCTAAAGAAAGATAGTAAATTAAAGTGATAACTGGACGATATAAAGCAAAGACTCCAACCACTTTTTTAGAGGCTATAACTAATCTAGAATTCCCTTCATTAAATTCGTTTTGTTTTCTAGATTGTTGATTAAAAGCTTGAATAACTTTAATTCCATTTAAATTTTCGGAAAGAAAGGTATTCATGTTTGATACTTCTTTTCTCTCTAATGAATATGCCTTTTTAGACTGAATTCTATAGATGATTGTCGATACGATAATTAAGACAATGAATCCTAATAAATACAAAGTTAAAGTAGGTGAGATAACAATCAAGCAAACTAAATAGGCGATGATCATCAATACATATTGAATAAATGAGACAATGACCGTTGAATATAATTCATTTAAGGCGTTCGTGTCAGAAGTAACTCTAGTGACCAATTTACCAACTGGTATCTCATTTAGCTGACTTTGCGATAAAGATAGCACCTTTTCATAGACGTTTTGACGCATCTTAAAGATTATCTCTTGCCCAGCTTTTTGAATGATTACTGAGCCAAAATAAGAAATGATATATAAAACGATAACTGCCGTCGCATATAAAACAAAGAAAATAATAATCGAATATATCGTATTAACATTTAGATTATGAAAATCTAATAAATCAATATAATATCCGGCTAGAAAAGGCAATAAAACAGTCATTCCTACTAAAATAAAACATAGTAAAAGACCGAGAATAAACTTTCCCTTAACTTCTTTAATTAATGATAGACTCCGTTTAATTAATTCAAAATCGGAGTAATCTTTACTTAAGGTAATATCTTTTTCCATCTTACTCCTTTATCTCATCTTCTAGGGTTTGTAATTTAACCATGTGGAAGTAAGTCTTTGATTCTTTCATCAAAGTCTTATGATTTCCAATAGCCTCAACTTTCCCTTCATTTAAAACGATAATTTTATCTAAATCCATCACCGTAGACACTCTAGACGCCACGATTAAGGTGGTTTTATTTTTTCTCTCTTCAACTATATTTTTTAAGATAGTTTTCTCAGTTTTTAAATCAACCGCGGATAAAGAATCATCAAGCACCATGATCGGACTATCTTTAATAATCGCGCGAGCTATGGCTAAACGTTGTTTTTGACCTCCTGAGATAGTCACTCCTCTTTCTCCTAATAACGTTCGATATCCATCTATAAAATCCTTTATATCATCATCAATTGAGGCAAATCTCGCAGCCTTTTCTACTTCTTCTTGGCTAAGAGAAGGATTAGAAAAAGCGATATTATCCTTTATAGTTTGAGAAAATAGATAGTTATCTTGAAATACGAAGGCTACATTATCTCTTAATTGATTAATTGAGAGATCCATAATATCTATTCCATCAATAAATATCGTTCCTTTAGGGTAATTATCTAATCTTATCAAGGTAGAAACTAAAGATGTCTTTCCTGATCCGATTCTACCTACAATTCCAACTATCTCACCTTTATTAATTTTAAAAGATACATCATCTAGGGCTAAAACATTTTGCTTTTCATAACGATAAGATAGGTGTTTAAATTCAATATCTCCCTCGATTTTATCTTTAAATTGATATGTTTTATTATCTATTAAATCAACATTCTCATCTAAGAATTTCGTGATTCTTTTTAAAGAAGTTTTCGCGCGGCTTCTTAAAGCGATTATCTGCCCTAAAGCCATCATCGGCCAAATAATCGTATTAAAATATCCGTTAAATTCATATAAATCTCCCCTAGAGAAATTAGAATCAATTTTACCGATGAAAGCATTATAGATAATTAATCCTCCGACTAATAAACCTAAAGCGATCATCAACTCAATTAAAATAGAAATCGCTGTGTTTAAAAACGTATTAACCTTAACTAAAGAAATATCATAATCTTTCGTGTCCTTATTAACTGTTTTAAAGAATTTAGATTCATCTTTTGTTCTAGCAAAAGCTTTAATAACCCTGATTCCAACAAACATCTCCTGGACATAATCTGTCATCTTTTCATAAGATTTCTGTCTCTTTTCAAAAATAGCTTCAATCTTATTATCGATAAAGTAGGCTGAAACGGCTAAAACAGCCATAGGGATCAAGCATATTAAAGTTAAAATAACGTTTAATCTAAACATCTTAACCAAAGTTAAAACGCTTAATACTAAAGCATCGACTAACATGACAGTTCCAAAACCAAAGCACTGATTCAAGACATCTAAATCATTCGTGTAGTAAGACATTATTCCGCCTACTTTATTGTCTTGATAGAATTTCTGATCCAATTGCTGAGTTTTATTAAACATCATCTTTCGAAGGTCGCCTTGGATATTAATCGCTCCATTAAACAATAATTTTCTCCAAGCAAATCGTCCAATAAATAATCCAAAAGCTATAAGAACAATCCATAAAACTGAAAAATATAGATAGGTTTGAGTTAAAGTTCCATTATCATACTCTCTAGTTATAGAACCTGTTATCTCAGGAATATAAAGTTGAATTACATTAACCAAAATTAAAAAAAGAATTCCAAATAGATAATGGAAAAAGTATTTTTTGTAAAATTGATTAATGTATTTTCCAAAAATCATTATGACCCCTTGAGGTATTATATTATCTATTTAATGATTCTTACAACAAGTTTTTCCTTTATATACAGGGTGGGATAAGACTAAAAACGTTATCTTTTTAGGTTTTAAAGATCTAATCAATCTAAGAGCCTGTCTCATCGATGAACCAGTGGTTATAACATCATCAATTAAGCATATCTTTTTATTCGATAAATCAATTGTTTCATTTAACGAAAATAGGTTTTTTTCTTGTTCTCTTTGCTCCTTACTTAAAGAAGATTGTTTAATATCTTTATCTTTCTTTAATAAATTTAAATAAGGTAAAGCATTAAATTTTAAAATCTCTTCAATATGATTAAACCCTCTTTCTTTATCCCGTGCTTTATATGAAGGAAGGGGAACAAATATATAATTACGATATCTCACTTTAATAAAATTAATCGAATAAGATAAAAAGCAAGATCTTAAAGGTAAATCATAACAACCTTTATAGAGATATAAGATATCTTGAAATTTACTATCGTAATTATAGATAAATAAACCCTTAACCGAATCTATAACAATTTCTTGATATTTAGGATCCAATTCTAAATAGCAAGTTTGGCAGATAGAAATAGATTTATTAGATAAAGCAACGAGCGAATTACGGTTTATAACTCTATCACAGATTACGCAGCGAATTATTATAGGTGATGATTTCTTGTCTTGCTTGTTCCATCTCACAAGAGATGTATTCAGCCAAGAAATAAATTTTCCCGTCATAAGCATCTATTTTCCTTCCTACCCTGCCTCCGATTTGAATCAAGGAAGCCTTGGTAAAAATATTGTGATTAGCTTTATAAACTATCACTTGAAGATTTTTAATAGTCACTCCTCTTTCTAAAACTGACGTGGTAACTAAATAATCATATTTCCCCTGTTTAAAATCATTAATGATTCTCTCTCTTTCCTCTCTTTTAGAATGAACATAATCTCCTTGTTTAAAAAAACGATGAATGAATTTAAATACCTCTTCGCAGTCAATAATAGTCGGCACAAAGATTAAGAAAGGAAGTTTAGAAACTATAAATTCTTTAGCTAAATCATATAACCCATATTTTAAGATGAAAGGTCTAATCACAAATTCAGGAATCGGATGAATATGATTATGATAACGTTGGAATAAGGTAAGATATAATCCGTTAGTATCCTTGATCATCTTAATCATGTTATCTAAAGGCGTAGCAGTTAACATGATATAGCTCCGTTTTAAAGATATCTTGAAAAAATATTCTAACGTCTCGTCTCCATAATATGGAAAAGCGTCAGTTTCATCGATAATTAATAAATCAAAATATCGATGGTATCTATATAGCTGATGAGTGGTAAGCAAGACGATATCCCCTTCTAGCTCTTCATTATGACCTCCGTAAACCAAAGCGATTTTAAAAGAAGGAAAAGCCTCTTTAAATCTTGGATATAAATCGATTATCACATCTCTTCTAGGAACAGTGAAACCAACATTCATCCCCCGATTTAGAGTTTCTTCAATCGCTTGAAAGACTAATTCGGTTTTACCTCCTCCGCAGATCGCGTGGATTAATACATTTTGTCCTTTTGAAACCGCCTCCGCGGTTTTAGAGGCTATCTCTTGCTGTTTTTTAGAAAGTGAATAATTAAGTTTTACATGAAAATCTCCCTTTTCTCTAGAGATTGGTAATGCATCTTTTCCATTAAAAGATATGCATTTTCTACAAATCATTTTTCCTTTTAAAGAAAAGAAAAAACGAGAATTATCATTCCCGCAACGAATACATATCATCTTGTTCACCATCCCTGATATCTATCTTATTTTTAGAATTATCTAATAATAAAGCTGAAAGAAAGATTGATGATAATGCTTTTATCCCATTAAGAAATATCTCATTTTGATAATCATTAAATGAAGAAATATAAGTTTCAAAAGAATAAACTTCTCTTTGATTAATAGAAAGGGAATAACAATAGACCATCTCACCTTGATTAAAAGCATCTTGATCTGCTTGTTTAATAAAATATACGATGTCTTCATTAAACTCATATTGCATCAGCATTCCTTGATCTTTAACTATCCTAGCATCTAAAACTAAGGTTCCGTTTTCATTGTTTAAAGAGATGTAATAATAAGCATTATTATCATCATGAACGATTTGATTAACGGTCCCTTCTTGCTTAATCAATTGATTGTAATTTACTTTTCCTAAGAAGAAAGATGAAGAAAACATCATTACGATAAAATAAATTCCAATTAGTAAAAATAAGACTCCTCCAATTATTTTGATTAAATAATAATTTTTAATTTTATCTTTTATATCTAATTTCATAAAAAAACCTCCTACTTTTATATAGGAGGTAAAGAGAAATATTTATTAAGAATTATCTTATTCTTGTTCGATGAGACTGACTCTTAAAGCGTGTCTTCCACCTTCAAATTTTGAAGAAAGGAAGATATCAATATACTTTTCAGCCATAGCTAAGGTTGTATATTTAGCCCCTAAAGACATCATATTCGCATTGTTATGAGACACGATTTGATTCGCGGTGTCTTCATTATGAACTAATCCGCATCTAATACCTTTAACTTTATTACAGACCATCATGACCCCTTCACCAGTCGTGCAAAGAACGATTCCCTTGCTACCTGGATGATCTTTTACATATAAAGCCGCGGGACGCGCGAATAAAGGATAATCGACGCTGTCAAGAGAATTGCAGCCGAAATCCACGACATTATAACCTTTGTCTTGTAAATACTTTTTGACGCCTTCTTTTAAAGTAAACGCGCCGTGATCACATCCTAAAGCGATTGTTTCCATACTTTATTAATCTCCTCAAAGGCAAGAGAACCCTGCCTAATTAATTTTAAATTATCTCCATCGATTAAAACAATAGTTGAAGGAATAAATGATGAACAAACCCCTTTAACTATTCCTTTAATCTTTTGATTAAATTCTTTATAGACATCCTCGGTATTTAAAAGAGGCTTATTACCAGAAATATTACAAGAAGATACTAATAAAGGATGATTAAATCTCTTTATTAAATCTGGGATCTCTTTTAAATTAGGGATTCTAATTCCAACTGTCTTCATTCCTAAAGTTAAATGATATGGTAAATCTTTCTTTGCTGGAAAAATAATAGTTATTTCTCCAGGCATGAAAGTATCAATCAACTTTTCCATAGGTTTAGTTAAATCTACATATCTTTTAATCTCATCTTTAGAAGATACCATGATGGTAAATGGTTTATCCACGGGGCGATTTTTAGTCTTGCATAGATTATTAAAGGCCTCAACTGAATCCGCGTTGCAGGCTAATCCATAAACAGTCTCAGTTGGAAAAGCCAATATTTGATCCTCACCTAAAATCTCTAAGCATTCATCGTCATTAAAATTTAATATCTTAGTTTCCATATATTTTCTCCATCTTTAAAAATCTAATTTTATGATTTATATCCTCAATAAACTTATAAGCATATTTTATCTCTAAACTTTCTATTATTCTTCTTAATTCATCTTCTTGAGATGGATCAATTTCTAAATATATCAATTTAGGATAATCAATTTGCTTTAATTCTAAAAGCATCCTTCTAATGATATCTAATCCATCAATTCCTCCAAATAAAGATATATTAGGTTCATTATTCTTCACTCTAGAGGAAACATTAACTAACGAAGGGATATAAGGTGGGTTAGAGATTAATACATCGACGCGCCTTTTAAAAGAAGTAAATAAATCACTTAATTCTATCTTAACTTTAGAATCAAACCTCTCTTTATTAATCTTAGCTACCTCATTAGCCTTAGAAGAAATATCGACTAAATAGATATTATGATCTATTTTTAATTTCTCTAATTCTAAATCTAAAGAAATACCTATGCACCCAGAGCCGGAGCACATATCTAAAATTACTAAATCATCATATTTATAGTTTTTAATATCATTAAGGGCTAAAAGAGTTAATTCCTCTGTTTCATAACGAGGAATCAACACATCTTTATTAATATAAAAATCTCGTTTTAAAAATCTTTGCTTAGATAAAATATATCCAAGAGGTTCATCCGTTAACCTATCTAGTAAAGGAATGATCTTATTTTCATCTAGCTCGATATCTTCATTAATTAATAATTTATAGCTATCAATATCATATATTTCTTTAAAAAGAATAAAGATGTCCTCGTAAGTGACATCTTCAGAAATATATTGTTTAGCTAAATTATATAATTTATTTAGTTTCATCTTGATATTTTTTAGCTTCTAAAGCTAGTTTATCTTGCTGATCTGCGTTAATTAAAGCATCAAGAATCTCATCTAATTCACCTTCCATGACTCTATCAAGTTTTTGAATGGTAAATCCGATTCTATGATCAGTAACTCGATTTTGAGGATAGTTATAAGTTCTAATCTTCTCGCTGCGTTCTCCGGTTCCTACTTTAAGACGTCTCTCAGCATCAATTTTCTCATTTTGTTCAGCTTGCTTTAAGGCATAGACTCTTGCCCTAAGAAGATTCATAGCAATCTCTCTATTTTGAAGTTGAGATCTTTCCACTTGGCAGGCTACCACGATTCCGGTAGGAATATGGGTAATTCTAACCGCGGATTCAGTTTTATTAACGTTTTGACCTCCCGCGCCAGAAGAACGATAGGTATCAATTTGTAAATCAGCAGGATTAATTTCAACCTCTACTTCCTCAGCTTCTGGCATGACTAAAACTGTCGCTGTAGAAGTATGAATTCTACCTGAAGCTTCGGTCTTAGGAACTCTTTGAACTCGATGCGCGCCGGATTCAAATTTTAAGCGAGAATAAACTCCTTCACCTTTAATCATAAATGATATAGAAGCGAAGCCTCCCATCTCCGATTCATTAGAATCAAGGATTTGAATCTTCCATCCTCTTGACTCCGCATAACGGGTATACATTCTAAAGAGGTCTCCAGCAAAGATATTTGCTTCATCTCCTCCAGCCGCGCCACGGATTTCACAGATTATATTCTTTTTATCGTTTGGATCCTTTGGAATTAATAATAATTTTAATTCCTCGTACATCGCTTCTAATTTTTTAGTCAATTCTTTGACGTTTTCTTTAGCGAATGAGGCTATCTCCTCATCTGAATCATTCTCTAAAACTAGAGAATCTTCTATTTCTAATTCAATCCTTTTATATTCTTGATATTTATTAACTGGCTCTTCTAAAGTAGCTCTTTCTTTATTGAGCTCTGTCATTTTTCTAATATCTTGAATAATATCGTCTCTACAAAGTAATTCATCGATTTCTTTTAATCTTGTTTCCATCACTTTGAGACGTTCAATCATGTTGTCTTTTTGCATAAAATCACCTAATCCATGATAGATATTAGCAAATATCTTTCAAGAAATAAATTTTAGAGATTGAATTTTAAGGAAAGATTTGCTTTGTAAAAGTTAAATTTAGTTTAATGCCTATCATATTTATTCTTGTAAATGGAATTATATAGATTCTAATCCATTAATTTATTTAGCTATGCTTAGAGAAATCGTTTTATTTTTTATATTTAATTATCAAGAGAAAATGCAGCCTAAAAATTGTTTTTAGGAGCTTTTAATGATGTTTAAAGTTATAAATTGGTTTAATAATTTTAATGTCTTTAACCAAATAACCTAAATATTTTAAGATTAATTCTTTGTTCTTATAAGCTTGAGGAGCTTCATCTATTGTATTTTGATTAATAGATGTAGAATAGATTCCTTTCATAGATTCTTCAAATTCATCTATTGTTATCCTATTTTTTGAAGCTATTCTAGACATGATTCTTCCCGCGCCATGAGGGGCAGAATAATTATATTCTTTATTTCCTAAGCCTTTAGCTATAATGCATCCATCTCTCATGTTTAAAGGTATGATCACTTGTTTATCTAAAGAAGCATCGATGGATCCTTTTCTTAAAATCATCTGTTTTGTATCAATATAATTATGAATGCAAGTGAAGGAATCAATAGGTTCAATATTTAAAAATTCTATTATTCTTTTTGCGATTAATTTTCTATTTTCTCTAGCGAATGATTGAACGATTTCCATATCAAATAGATAATCTTCAAAATCTTGATTTTCTAAATATGCAAGATCGTTATTAAATTCTTTTTCTAATAACAATTTTTTGTTCTTTAACTCTTTTAAAGTATCATTAATTTTAACTTCCTGATGAGTTTCCTTAAAATAAGAGATAGTTTTAATTACTTCTTCTTCATAATTAAAAACTTTATTGATATTGGCTTTAATCGCTTTTTCTTGATAGATTTCGCATACTTGTTTTCCTAAATTACGCGAGCCAGAATGAATAATTAGATAATGATTACCTTCATCATCGATATCTACTTCAATAAAATGATTTCCTCCTCCTAATGTTCCTAAAGAATTTTTAAGCCAAGTTAATTCTTTTAAAGAGGAATAACAACGTAGAGAAGTTAAAGGGAAATCTTGTAAACATTCATCATTAACATTCAATCCTGATTTAATGTTCTCATTAATAAATTTATCAAGTTCTTCTAAAGAAAAAGGTTCCTTTCCAAGATTAATTAATTCCATTCCGCAGCCGATATCGACACCGACTAAAGTAGGGACCACTTTATCTTTTATAGTCATAGTTAAACCGATTACTGACCCTTTACCCGAATGAACATCAGGCATGACAACGATGTTAGAATCTTTAGCAAATTCCTGATCAGCAAGAGTTTTTAATTGTAATAAAGCTCCTTCTTCAATCTCGTCTTGCAACACGATTATTTCATTATATTTTCCTTTAATAACCATATACTTATCCCCTTTTTTATTATAAACATTATATTACATTAAATATCTAATTATCTATTAAGCCATTTTTTAATCACAAAAACTAAAAAAATAATGATGGCAGGAATAGATAAAATCAATCCAATTAGAAGAATAATTTTTCTAGTTATATAAAACCATTGTACTTCAGAAAAAGGGAAAAACCGTAAAAATTCAATTACAAGATAGGCGATAACATATAAACAAATAAGAACAAAATAACTAATATTGATGATTTTTTTAAGTTTATTCATGACTTTCTCTCACTTATTAATATCATAAACAAATTAAAGTTTATAACAGCTTTTTTTGCTTTCTTAAATTAATTATTTTTACTAAATAAGTATAAAATTTTCCTTAAATTGCAAATAAGACATGTAAAATTTATACTATTTATATCTATAGAGAAACTTATGATGCAAGATAAAAGAATAGTTAAGACTCAAGAAAGTTTAAAAAAAGCCTTAGTAACATTACTGATTGATATGCCTTTTTCCGCGATTACTATTCAAGATATCTGCTCTAAGGCTAAGGTGACTAGAGTTACCTTCTACAAGCATTACGATACTAAAGAAGCGTTATTATTAGATTATGTGACTGACTGTATCAAAGATATTTTTCACTTTGGAAACGAGCTATCATCGATGAAGGGAGAACATAAAGTTAGATATGTTTTAACCACGATTTTTGCAAGATCGATATCAATGATTAATGATAATCCTTTAGTCAGCAAATCTTTAGCCTCAAAAGGAGATAAATCTCTTTTAGACGCCTTAGAATTAATCGCAGTTAATCAAGGAATCAATTATCTAGATTCATTACTAAAAGATGATATTAATTCTCGTTACAGCTCTAAAAAAACTATTACTTTCATCTTAGGTGGTTCCATCCAGCTATTATTTAATTACGCATTAAACAAACATTATTACGATGATGAAGATCAATCATTTCTTAAAGAAGGATTAGAGATGATCGATGATTGTTTAAATAGTTTACAATAGTTTTCCATTTAAAAAGGGATTATTAAATCCCTTTTATCTTTTAATGATCAATTTTAGAAGAATGTGCCGCGCGCGGCTTGTTTCATCTCTTGAGAAGTAGAGAATGGAATTCTAGTCGTATAGCCTTGTTTAGCTGCTACTATCATCTTTGTAGGCCATTCTTGAATTGCTGTATTCCAAGTAAGAACCGCGTCATTATAAACTTCTCTAGCCGCGGTGATCTCTTTTTGGAGATAAGAATTTTGTCTTAAGCATTCTTTAATCTCATCATGAGCTTTTAAATCAGGATATTGTTCAAAAGCAACATTGATTGATCCAAATAGACGATCTACTTGTTGAGATGTTTCATTTCTAATCGCATCATTTGCTTGAGCGTTTCCACCTCTGAATTTAGCAACTTCAGTCATGACTTCCTTATCAAGATCGATTGCTTTATCAAGAAGCTTCGCTGCGTTTTGTAAGATAACAACTCTTTGCTCAAGATAGTTATCAATTTGAGATGCCGCATGTTGAATTCTTTGTTGAAATTGTCTTAAGTAAGTTCCCGCGTTAATCTTCATGATTAAGAAGATAACTCCTGGAATGATACCTAATACCCATAAGATAACTTCGAATATAGTTGATCCGACTCCTACCTTAACTGGGATTTGCTTTTGGATGACGTTTACATCTCTTCCTTCTTGGCTAATAGGCCCATTTAATTCATCTAATTCGTTTGCCATAATGTTCTCCTTTCTACTATTTTACCTTATTTTTAACGAATTTATCATTAATATAGTTTACAAAATTATTATCTTCCTCTGAAGAGTAGGCTCCTTGACTAGTTAAGAAACCGATGAAGTTCTTTTTTCGATAAGCATTTATATGCGCGGCATTTAAATCATCAATAGATGTTTTCGCGTTATCATCTAAATCAAATTTATGAATAGAAATCTGAGATACTTTAGAAGTTGGAACATATAAATTCCAATAAACCGGGACATCATATAGGCTGCCGTTTCCTGCCATAACTGGAACATATTCCACCTGAGGAATAACTTGATATGTATGAGTTTCAACATCATAGATATCAGTTTTATTAACCTGAGAATTTAATTTTACTTTAAGCATCAAAGGCTCATTAGGTCCTGAATCTTCCGGACGGAATTCACTTTCATAACCATGAACATATTCATTGACGAAGCTCTCAGCTTCAAGAGGGGATACATTAGGAATTAAATCATTATAATTAAATTCTCCTCCCTCGGTCATCTGATAAAGAGGAATCGCAAGTAAAGGGGCTAAATCAAAATATAATGATCGATATATCTCTTTTAAATGAGTTTTAAAATTCTTAGTTAAATTTGAAAACTTATATTCTCCATCAAATAGATGAGGATCATATTCAAATAGTCTCTTCGCGTGCTCGGTTGAAACAATATTTAATTTATTAATTTTTCTAAAATAGAAATCATCTCCAAAGCCAACAGCATCAGTCATCACTTCTTTTAAATTTTGTTGGGCTAGAGGGGTGAATAATAATCTAAATTCAACTTCGTTATCACGATTGAAGGCTCCAAATAAAGCATCGAAATCTTGATTGCCTAAAGGTTGAAAGGTTTTACCCTTTTTAACTGCTTCTTTAGTAAGACTATTTATCGTTTTAGTTCCTTCTTTTATTTCCTTTTTAATATCACCTTCATCGCATCCTGGAGATAAGAAAGTTGGTCTACGAATAAACGATAGATGCTCCGCGGCTTCATTTCCGTAAATAATCGCGGTGTCTTTAAAATACTCAGGAGCCTCTTTAGTGACTGTAGCCACTAAAGTTTCAGTAACAACTGAAGTATAAGATTTACCATCGCTATAATGGGTGACTGTATAACTTACCGTTCTAGTTCCTCGATAGGTACGCATTCTCATATCTCTAGCAAAGAGATTGACTCTAATGAATGGATTGGTATTAATGTCGCCTGATTGAACCCCGACAACTGATTCATTTTCAGTATATTCATAATCATAGTTATATAAGGCGTGAACCATTAATAGCTTCTTAGGATCTAATTCTGAATCTAAGGTAAAAACATCAGAAGTTCGATTAACAATATTTATAAAATCTTTGAAAGTTAATTGATTAGTAATTTTAGCGATTTGACTTTTACAAATAGCTAATTTTTCATCATGCTCTGCTTGAATCTTTTTGATTTTTTTAGATACATCATTAATCTTTTTATTAATAACTTTAACAATTAAGATTATTAAAGCTACTCCTAAAGGAATTCCTATACCGATTGTTAAACCAGAAAATAACGGATTCGGCGAATCGGAAAAAAGAAAAACTATTCCAAAAATTGCCGCGAGAAAGCAAAGAACGATTATGAATATCAAGAATCCTCGAAGAAATTTAAACCAACCATTTTTAGAAGATAAGTCATTTAATTTTAGCTTTAATTCATCAACTTTCTTCGCAAGGGCTTCGTTTTCCTCAGGGACTATCTGAGATTTTGTAACTAACTCATCAAAAAATTTATCGATTTCTTCATTAAAAGCTTCCCTTAAAGGACCTTTATAATAATCAACTGGATCAAAGCTAGATCCATCAGTATTCTTTAACATAAACTGCCCCCATTTATTTAGTTTAATTTGACTGATAGTCTTCAAATCTTGCTATATATCTATATTTATCATATTTTGAGTTAATTGTCACTAATTGATAGCCTGCAACCATCAATAAGCCAAACATGGTTAAGTATCCTCCTTCAACTAGATGAGGGGTCATATAATTTAATTCAAAATGATATTCACCTGGATTAACCATAAATCCAATGAATCCACCTTGAGTTTTATAAATCTTTGGAGAATCAATTTTATTACCTAAACTATCATAGGTAGTTAAAGTCCATCCTTCATCATATGGAACTTGCAAGACTACCATCTTCTTAGAATCATAATCGGTATCAAATCCATAATAATTAATTCCGTGTTCAACATTTAATAATCTATTTTCTTCTAAAGGTTGAATGTTTTCTAAATAACTATCTTTATATTGGAATTTAATATCTGGTTTTAAAAGATATTGGCTGACTCCATTTCCATAAGTTCTCATAGTCTCATTAACTTTAACTTCCATGCGAGTCACCTCATCATCAACATAGAATCCCCTCCAACGTTTCCATTCTCCGTCGCTACGGGAATACCATTGAACCATATGGGTATCATGAGTTATCACATATTCTTCATTATTTTCATCAAGTCCATATAGGGTGATATCTAGATTTTCTCCCATTCTCGCTTGAACTGAAACAAAGCATTTTCCTCTAGTTTGACAATCTTTTCCAATATTATACGAAGATAAATCAACGTCGAGATAAGAATTCCAATCAAGCTGAGATGTCGTGCCGCTAGATCCTGCTTTAAACTCAACTGGCTCTTCATATCCCACAAATTGATCGTTTTCCCATTTAGCCCTATAGACATCAATATCGGTATTTCTTAAAGTAACAGAAGTTATATTATCGTCTAATTCATCGCTAGAAGGGAAAGCAAAATCAGTTGAAGAAAGATAATCTTCACCTAATAAATCAATGATATCTTCTTCTTCCATGATCGCCCCTTGAAGATAGGCGTTTTCATTTAAAATTGGATTAGAACCCATATAAGTAGAAGGAATGATTGAATCAAAAGCAAATCCTAATTCAATAAAATGCTCATTGATGTATACAGTATGATCATCAGTTGAAATATATTCTCTATAACCAAATGGAACATTGTTATCATCATCTTTTAAAATGTAATATTTGATTCCTAAGAATTCATCTAAGTTAGCTTTTTTCTCATGAACTCCCATCGACCAAGAACCATTATATTTAACATCAGACCATGATAAGAAATCATCTAAATTCGTGTTATATACCGAATGGAAAGTTCCGATTCCTGGAGTCCCCATCATCATCGCAAAATTGTTATTATCACGATTCGCCGAAGTAGAGAAAATCTTAAAATAAGAATCATCTTCCTCTTTTAAAGTTTGAGCTAAAGAAATCTCTTCTTTAAAATTATCAGGACCTCCATAAAGATTAGAATAAGATACCGTCCCTTGACCCATCAATACGGTGATAGTTGCCATAACGATAGCTTCAAAGCAAACGAAATATCTTAAATCAGAAGTTAAATCAACTTTCTTATAACTCTTTCTAAGATAGATATACATGACAACAATATAGACCATCTCAATATATACATAGATTCTTCTAGAGTCTAATTCAGCAAGATTAGATGTCGTTCCATTATTGTATAAATCTTCAGCTTGGAAGAGCATGAAGCCAATTAAAGCCATGATAATAGCAAAGGAAATATCAAAATAATAAGTTTTCATCTCCGCGCGGTGATCATATTCATTTGCGATAAATACCACCATAAAGGCGATCACGAAAATATACCATCTCGCATAGGCAACTGAAGTGAATCCAGAAAAACAATAATAAGCAAATGGGGTAAACAACAATAAAATAGCCAACGCTAAAGCGATAAATACTGAATAACGTTCCCTTTTAATTGCAGAAATGATCGAAGGAATTAAAAACAGCATTAAAGGAACAAATATATATAATGACGCGTAAGCATTATCATATCCTGAGACGTGAATAACCGCGGAGTCAAAACAAGAAAAGTTGATGGTTAAAAATCCGATTAAAGGATATAGAAGTCTCTTTTGTCCGTCATCTTGCCAAATAAATAAAACATCGAAAAATTGTTTTAAACTATCTAAGAAAGAATCTCCATTAAAGATTCCTTTCGCCGCTTCAATTAAATCGGAAAGATAAGTTTGAGACGTGACTCTAGAATTAGTTAAAGCGACAGAAAAGCAAGGCCATACCACAAATCCTGCGAGCATTATTCCCGCGGCAAAAGCAAAGAAACCTAATAATATCACTTCTAAACGAACATCGATTAATCTAGTTGATACGCCTTTACGGTAATAACGCATATCTATTGAGTTCTCTTGAAGATTCTTTAAATATTTCCAGTTTTGAAAGTAACGGAAAATTGCATAGATAACCCCAACAAAACAGAAAGCTATCAAGAAGAAATAGTTAGTTAATCCGGTGATGAATAATACAAGTGTCAGCATCATCGGCTTTTGTTCTTTAATTATTTTTTCGATACCTAAAAGCATTAAAGGGACTAAAACGGTTATTTCTAAAAAGTGATTAAACCAAAGATAATATAAATTCCATCCGCAGAAGGCATAGGCAAGAGCAAATAGCCAAGTAGTCTCTTCTTTTAATTTAAAATGTTCTAAAAGAAGCTTCATCGTGACTCCAGCTAAAACCATCTTAGTCATCATCATAAACGCCTGAGCTTGAATTAACCAATCTCGAGGAACGATCAATAAAACTAAAAAGAATGGATTAAAGAGATAATAAAACGAGTTTGCCCCAATATTATTGACTCCAAGCATTCCTGAATCATCCCACATGACAAACTGTCCTGAGGTGATCGATGCCCACCAATCATCATATCCGTTATAATAAAAAGGAATTTGTTGTAAAGTAAAATCACCAGAAACAGGGATGGTAAAAGAATTTCTTACCAAGACAATAAAAAACATTAAAAAGACGATGACGTAAGAAAAGACAATAAAACCTAGCCATCTTTTCTTAGCTAGCCTTTGATAGATATCTTTAATCTTTTGAAAAAATGGTAAGGATAACAATTTATTAAATGAATCGAATATCTTGCTCATGTCCCTCCTATTTATGATACGTCTCGTTATTTAAGATTTTAAAAACGCGATAGATTTGTTCTAGAAGAATTATTCTTGCTAGATTATGAGGGAATGTTAGCTTAGATAGACACCATCTAAGGTTCGCGCGCTTTTTTACTTCTATATCAGTTCCTAAAGAACCACCTATTACAAATGTAAGCTCGCTAGAATGAACAAAGTGCTCTTCGATTTTTTTACTTAAAGCAATCGAATCAAATTGAATTCCATCTAAATCAAGCAATATCACAAAATCTTGATCCTTAATCTTAGATAGAATTTTTTCTCCCTCTTTTTTTAAGACGATTAAGTCTTCTTTAGGTGAGGATTTATTTAAGATTGGTTCATCTTTGACCTCAACTAGCTCTATCTTACAATATTTAGATAATCTTTTTAAATATTCTTGGCTTGCTAAAAGAAAATATTTTTCTTTTAATTGGCCAACTGTGATAATTTTTATATTAATCATGGTCTAAAGAAAAATTGCCTCCAGACACCATCTCTCTTTGCTTCGCGCAACGGATTAAGATGTGTGAGACATCAACCCCTCTTTTTTTCATAATATTATTTAAAGTATTTAAAGCTGTATCTTCATTATTAGCTTCTTCGGAAAGGTGAGCTAAAGTTATCTCTTTGGTATCATACGATAATAATTCAGAAAGATATAAGGAAGCATCTTCATTAGAAAGATGCCCTTTATCTCCCATGATTCGATCAATTAAATATTGAGGACGGGTAGTTTGAAGCTGCATCTTTACATCATAATTAGATTCAAAAATATAGTAAGTCGCGTCTTTTAAATAAGATAAAACTTTCTCATAGATAAACCCCGTATCAGTTATATAGACTAGTTTTTCATTATTTGAATATATTACAAAACCGATAGATCCTTTTGTATCATGGCTAGTTGGAAAGCAAAACACATCAAAACAACCAAATTTATAAGATTTATAATTTTCTAGCTCATGAGAATAATCAACATTACGAGTGTATTTAGTTGAATAAATGATATCTCGAGAAAAAACATTTAATCCTGCGATATGGTCATTATGAGAATGGGTAACTAACACAGCATCAATATCATCTAACGTTAAATTTAATTTACTTAAATGATTCTTTAAGCATTTATTCGTGATTCCGCAGTCGATAATGAGATTATAATTATCATCAGAAATCAAGGTGCAATTACCCTTGCTACCCGAAGCGAAAATATAATAACGCATTAATTTTCTCCTTTATAATTATCCATCTCGACAAATTTTGAGATACTCATCATAAAGGATAACGGAATTTCTCCAATTGGTCCCAATCTATTTTTAGCAAAATTTAAATGAACGATATCTGAAGAAGAAAAACTATCATTATCACTTTTTCTTAAGCTATCTTGAGTTACTTCTTTAGATTGCTGATATCCATCACGATGAGCAAGCATTACAATATCAGCATCTTGTTCAATAGATCCTGAATCTCTTAAATCTGACATGACTGGTTTTCTTTTTGATTTTTCATTATCTCTAGAAAGCTGAGATAATAAAATAATTGGTACTTCTAAATCTCTAGCAATCGATTTTAAATTTCTCATTACTTCATCAATATTCTCTTTATTGCTCTGACGAGGATTAGCAAGATTAATCAACCCTAGATAATCTATAACTACTAAACCAATATTAGAATCTCTAGCCCTTAATTTAGTTAATTTAGCCCTGATATCTCCAACTTTAATTCCTGAAGTATCATCAATAAAAAATTTAACGGTATTTATTTTATCTTCAGCTTCGGTTAAAGCTATGATATCAGAATCAGTGATATCTCCAGATCTAAACTTTCTAGAAGGAACTGCAGAAATGCTAGATAAAAGTCTTTCCGTAATTTGTTCAACCGACATCTCTAGAGAAAATAACACCACGGTTTTCTTAGTAAAATATGCTGTTTGCCAAGCAAAATTTAAGGCTAAAGCGGTCTTTCCTACAGATGGACGCGCGGCTAAAATATTAACCGAACCCTTTTGCCAACCGTTAGTTAAGGCGTTAATGGTCTTAAATCCGGTATCGATACCAGTTAAGACATTCTTCTCTTTAGAACGATATTTTAATGATATTTTCTTATTTAAATTATCTACAACTTGAGATAGATCAAAGAAATCAGAAGTAGCCTGATTTTTAGTTATATTATCTACAGTATTTTTATAATTCTCTAAATAGGCTCCAATATCTTTAACCCCTTTAGAGTAATACTCGCTTTTTAATCTATCAGTCTCCACGAATAATTTTCTGACGATAGAATAATCAATAACTGTCTTTAAATGATATGATGCGTCCGCGGTGGACAAAGTTACATCCGCGATTGAACGAATATAATCCATCCCTCCAACTGAATCTAATAGATTAAGATTTTTTAATTCATTAACTAAGGCAACTGTATCAACCGCATTCCCTTTAGAATGAAGATTCTTCAAGGCTCTAAAAACAATCGCATTTTGATTCTTAGAATAAAAATCAGATTCATCTAGACCATCGATAGCTTCTTGTAAAAAAGGTCTAGAGACTAACATGTGTCCTAGAACAGCTTTTTCAGATTCTAAAGAATAAGGTAATTTTTCCATTATTTATTTTCTCCAACGTGAACATTAATCGTGCCGATTACACCTTTATAAATCTCAATTCTTAATCTAGTGTAACCAAAGGCATTAACTGGATACTTATCAATAAATTTTCTCTTATCGAGAGAGATATTATGAACTTTCTTTAATTCTTCGATAATTTGCTTAGGTGAGATATTACCAAACATCCTTCCATCCTTAGAAGAAGGAGCTTTAAACTCTAAAGTAATATTCTTTAAATCTTCAGCAATCTTTTTTGCTTCCTCAGTTTTAATTTTTTCATCTTCCGCGCGTTGATCTTGTTCCATCTTTAAATGCGCGGCGGACCCTTGAGTGTATTTAATAGCTAAACCGTTTCTAATAAGATAATTTGATCCATAGCCATCGCTTACTTCGCAAATTGAATCTTTTTTTCCAACATTTTTAACGTCTTTTAATAAAATAACCTTCATTTTAGTCCCCTCCTAATATCTTCTTTTTACCTTGCCCGTTCACATAGTTTTTAATCGCATCTTCGACTAATTCTTTAACTTGATGAACGTTGGTTGTATCTCTAAATCTCGCTGCCGCGGAAGTAAAAGATCCTCCGCCCTTAAGCGATTCACAGATAAGCTGACAAGAAATTGATCCATCGCTTCTAGATGATAAGCCGATATCCTTTTCCGAAACTCTACCAATTACAAATGAGGCTTGAATTCCTGAAATTTGTAAGGCTTCGGTAGCTACGCGGGCTAGCATAGCTTGCTCAACTATCTCATTTGAATCTGCGTAAGTTAATAAGATTCCTACTTCAGGATAGGTTGCTCGATTCATGATTGAATTCTTTAAGATATATTCTTCTAATTCAACTTTTAAGAAAGCATCCGCTTCAGCTGAATCCGCTCCATAAGTCTTTAAAACATAAGAAGCATCAAATGTTCTAGCTCCGGTATGAATTCTAAAGTTATTAGTATCTAAAATAATTCCTGCGAGCATGAACGTTGCAGCTTTCTTTGGCATCTCAATTGACTGAGGAGCGTGATAAATCATCTCGGCAATCAATTCAGAAGCTGATGAAGCTGATGAATCGATATATGATGTCTCCGGTTTTTGAATCACTGATGAAGTAACTCTATGATGGTCAACAATAGCTACATGCTCAGCTTTTTTAACTAAGGCAGGACACATCGTGTTCTCAGTTGAATGGACGTCAGTAACTATCAATAAATCATCATTTTTAATCTCATCGAGAGCCTTAGTTGGCTGAATCGTCATCTCTAAGATCTCTTCTTTAGAGAAAGTCTTCTTAAAAGCTTTTTTAGTTTTATTCTCTAATTTATATTCATCGTAAACGATTCTTATATTCTTATTTGGACTGATTCCTTTAGCAAAATAATATAAACCGATAGATGAGCCAATCGCATCTAAATCCGCGGTGTCATGCCCCATGATATAGATTGATTTAGCTTCTTCAATCAACGCCTTAAAGGAATTAGCCATAACTCTACTTTCAACTGAGTTACGTTTTTCTTTAGTTTCTGAGAGTCCTCCAAAGAATTGTAAGTTCTCTCCGTAAGTAGAAGCAACAGCTTGGTCGCCACCTCTAGATAAGGCGACATCTAAAGCTTTTGTAGCCATTTCAAACAAACGGTTATAATTATCATTTCCTGAAGCGATACCTATAGATAAGGTAAATCCTGCTTCTTGGTTTTCATCTTTAATCGCATTTAATAAAGAGAATTTATCGCGTAAAATATCATCATAATTTTCTCGATTACAGATGAATAAATATGAATCATTTTTATATTTCTTAACAAGCATATGATGCTTTTTACCATAATCTAAGACTACTTTTTGAATGATAGCTAAGGAAGCATTAACTTGAGTATCATCAAGCATATTAGCCATATCTTGATAGTTATCGACGGTGATAACTCCTATTGCTGGGGTATGTTTATAAACTTGATCATAAACATTCTTTAATTCTGTCACATCTTTAAAAATAAATAAGTGAGCTTCTTTTAAATATCTAACTACATAATGAGAGGCATTAAAATCAATGCTTGTCTCATCTGAATTACCATTTTGTAATCTAGATAAACCTTCAAAATAATTAAAGATATTATTGTCGATTAAATTTCTTTCAATACCCTTAAACAAATCATTAGCCCAGATGACATTATTATCATCATCGGTGATGATAAGCCCGATCATGCCAAAATCATAGGCTACTTGAATATCATTACCTAAAACCTTTAAAGTCGTGATATCTGATTTATTTTTAGCTTTAGATAACTTAGCAAAAGTAATTAAAGAAATAATTAAATTAACGAGAATTATAATCGCGGCAAAAGCATAGATAATCTCAACGATATAAGTTCTAAACCAACCTCCGTCAGTTAGGAAAAATAATACCAAACACAAGATTAGTTCTACAAAAAAGGCTACGCAGTTGGCCACAAGATATTTTTGAATTAATTTTTGCATTTAATTACCTCGCTCGTAATAGTAATTATATTATATTTTTAAATTTATAAATATAAAGAATTATTGCTCTTAGAAAATAGTTAGAACAAAAGCGAAATAAATTTCGCATGAAACTTAGAGAAATTATCTCTAAGTTTTTATATTATACACATGTATGTA
>CALVJO010000017.1 GCA_944332225.1 uncultured Bacilli bacterium
CCTTTTTTCGTTACTTGATCACTAATTGAAAACGCCATAATAATACCTCTTTAACCATATTATACCAAAAAAGTAGTGTCTAGGCTACAAAAACTACGCAAAAAAATAAAATTTGACAAACACTTTTTGAATTTTATATATGCAATATATAACTTTTTCTTTTTTTAGGAGTTTTAAAAATTATTCTTCCAAAGATCTGTTTAGAAAAATAACATAGTTAATCTTATTTCTTTTCAGTTGATTAATTTTTAAAAATTATTGAAAATATAATTAACAAAAGGAAATAAAACTATGGACGAAATAATTATTAAAGTTCTCTCTTTAGAGTTAAAGGGAATCAAAAACGTTAACTACGGGAAAGTTAAAATCAAAGACTTAGATAATGTAAGTGATGGTAACTTTACTTTCGAGCATCCTATCTTAGCTATCTATGGTCAAAATGGCTCTGGTAAATCATCATTAATCGAGGCTCTTAAAATCTTAAAATCCACCTTGATGGGGGAAACATTATCAGATGATATAGCTTCATTAATCTCTTTAGAGACTAACACTTTTTCTTTAGAGACAATTTTCTTTTTCAAACTTAATGAATCTATCTATCTCTTAAAGTATTATTTTGAGATTAAAAGAAACGATGATACAGTTGAGTTTACTAAAGAAAGATTAGAGTTTAGAAGCTACATAAACTCTCGTTTTACCCCATATCAAACATTATTCTCTATCGATGATCATCGTTTAATCTCTCAGCATTTTAAAAAATACTTTACTTATAAAGAGCAGATTGAACTAGAGACTTCTTCAAAGATTCTTTGTTCTCAAGCAAGCCTATTTTCTAAATTATATCTAGAGATGATAAATGATAAATTCTCTAATCATATCTTAAAAGATATCGTTAATTATCTATCTCTTTACAGCAAGAATAAGATAATTATAATCGGTAACAAATTCTTATCTAATATCTCTTTAAATAAGATAATGCCATTGAATATCTATTTAGATGATGAAGATTCAATCTCATTCAATAATGTATTTTTAAATCTTTTAGAGCCTTCAGTAATCGAAAAATCATTATTTAAATACTTAGAAAAATCAATTAAGGAAGTTGATTATTTAATAAATGCGATTGTACCTCCTTTGCATCTATCTTTTGGGAGAAAACAAGAAACCTTGATGAAGGATGGTAAAGTTGGTATCGATTATGAAATAGTCACAAAAAGAGATGATAAGATCGTTCCTTTAAAATATGAATCAGAAGGAATTAAAAAGATTATCTCTATCTCCTGCGCGTTAATCGCTTTATATAATGATCAATCGATCTTATTAGGAATCGATGAATTAGATTCAGGGATCTTTGAATATCTTTTAGGTGAGCTTCTCGATGTTCTTTTAGAGGCTAAGGGGCAATTAATCTTCACTTCTCATAATCTTAGACCATTAGAAAAATTAACTTATCAAGATGTAGTATTCACAACATCAAATAAGGATGATCGTTATATAAAACTAAAGAAAACTAAAGAGTTAGCTAATCTCCGTGAAATCTATATTCGCGAGGTAATTCTAGGAGTTAAAGATTATCTATATAAAGAAACAGATAATTATTTAATTAAACGCGCGTTAAGAAAGGCCCTTAAATAAATATGCGTAAGATCATCTTGTTCATCGTGGAAGGAACATCTGATGAGTATGCTTTATCTCCTTTAATCTCGCGTCTTATCGATCAGGATATGGTGAAATTCCAAGTTCAAAGAGGTGATATAACATCCTATCCTCATGGGGCCTATAGAAATAAATCGATAGAAGATAGACTTTCTCTTGCTATTAAAAAGTTTCTTTCTCGAAATACACCTCTTAAGAAAAAAGATATCGAAAAGGTGATTTTTGTGACGGATACTGATGGATCCTTTATCGATGAAACTTATATATTTGAAGATCCTTCCTATCGTTCATTTACCTATAAAGAAGATGGTTTATATTGTAAAGATAAACTCTTGGCTTTAGAACGTAATGAAATCAAAAAAACTAATTTAAAGAAGATTGTATCTTTAGAATATATCGATGATATCCCTTTAGAAGCTTATTATTTTTCATGTAATTTAGATGATGTTTTATATAAAGAAAAGAATCTACCGTCATCAAGAAAAGAAGATTACGCGGATGATTTTGCTTTAAATTATCTTACTCATCCTGTTGATTTTCTTTCTTTCATCTTCGATGAGACGATAGCTAAGATCGATGAATATTATACTTCTTGGGAATATTTAGAGATTGATAATAATTCTTTAAAACGTCTATCTAACTTACATATCTTCTTTTTAAGGAACTTTGAAAAGCTAACTGACTTAGCTAAGCTTAGAATCGAAAATCCTTAAAATTAAAATATTTCTTTACTAAATATGCTTTGATAATTAAGATAACTAAGGAATTCTTATGCAAAAGATAAAAATTTTTAAGATTTATGATGATCATCATCCTTTATTAAGAAAAACTTTAAAGCCGGTTTCTCTCCCTGTTTCTAAAGAGATCAAAGAAACCTTATTTCAGATGGTTGAATATTTAAAAGCTTCTCAAGATGAAAAGTTTCATGAGTCTCATCCTTCGATTCGTCCTGGAGTTGGTCTATCCGCGAATCAGATTGGAATAGATAAACGTTTCTTTGCTATCTATTTTAAAGATGGGGAAGAAGAGATTAAATTTGCTTTAGTCAATCCTAGAATCATTAAAAACTCATTGAGAAAATGCGCGTTATCTTCAGGTGAAGGATGTTTATCAGTTAAACAAGACCATAAAGGATTAGTCTATCGTTATTCTAAGATCACCTTAAGAGGATATGATTGTTTCTTAGAACAAGAGATTGATATTGAAGCTGAAGGTTATCTTTCTATCGTGCTTCAGCATGAATTAGATCATTTAAATGGTAAAATTTATTACGATCACATCGATAAAATGGATCCAAATCATCAAATCCCTAATTCTTATTTAATTTAATTTTTAAAATTTTGAAAAAACTTTATATTTGATTTTATTTATGATTATATATAGTTGATGTGCAATCAATTTGTATTAAGGCAACAATAATTATTTCTTTGTTTGGAATTTTTAAAGAGTAATTTTTAGAAAGGAGTCGTAATGGCAAGTTTTAATAAAGTTTCATCTCCGGTTCTTATCTATGCTTTAGGAGGACTTGGAGAAGTTGGAAAGAACACCTACTGCATCGAAGATGATGATAATTTAATAATAATTGACGCGGGAGTAATGTTTCCTGAAGAAAGCGTATTAGGAATTAACTATGTGATTCCTGATTACACGCATTTAAAGAATAATCGAAATAAAATTAGGGGTTTATTTATTACTCATGGCCACGAAGACCATATCGGAGGCATTCCTTTTTTAATTCAAAATGTGAATATTCCAGCAATATATGCGCCGAAGCTTGCAGTAGCCTTAATTAAACATAAACTTGAAGAAAACAACATTAAAGATAAAGTCACCTTGATTGAATATGATGAAGATTCCTATATTGATATTTGCCCTTCATTTAAAGTTGGCTTTTTCCATATGACCCATTCGATTCCAGATTCATATGGTATCTATGTCGATACTCCTCAAGGAAGAATTGTGACTACCGGAGACTATAAAGTAGATTT
Organism: uncultured Bacilli bacterium; assembly: GCA_944332225.1. Lineage (GTDB taxonomy): Bacteria > Bacillota_I > Bacilli_A > RFN20 > CAG-449 > CALVJO01. The sequence continues at coordinate 3,645 of CALVJO010000017.1, forward strand.
AACTCCGATAGATCACGATATCTCTCTTTCTAAGATTGCAAAACTAGGAGAAGAAGGGGTCGATTTATTACTTTCAGATTCAACTAACGCGGAGAAAGAAGGGTTCACCCCAAGTGAAAAATCAGTTATCGATTCGATAAATGAAGTATTTAGCAAGGCTCCAGGAAGATTAATTATCTCAACCTTCTCATCTAATGTCTCTAGAATTCAACAGATTGTTGAAGCCGCGGTTAATCATAAGCGTAAGCTTGTAATCGTCGGTAGAAGCATGGAATCAATAATCACTATGGCGAGAAAATATGGTTATATCCATATCCCAGATTCAGCGATTCTCTCCTCTGATAATGTTAAGACGATTCATTCTAATTCAGATATTTGTATTTTATGCACAGGCAGCCAAGGTGAACCTATGGCAGCTTTAAGCAGAATTGCAAATGATGACCATCCTTCCATTAAAGTTATTCCAGGAGATACCATCGTCTTCTCATCTTCTGCGATTCCAGGTAACACCGCGTCTATTGATCGCGTGGTCAATAAATTAACTAGAAAAGGGGCAAATGTATTAACTAATTCAGTATTAATGAATCTTCACGCCTCTGGCCACCCTTCAAAAATTGAGCTTCGTTTAATGTTAAAATTATTTAAACCTAAATATTTCATGCCAGTTCACGGAGAATATAGAATGCTAAGAATCCATGCTGAATTAGCCCAATCTCTAGGCATGGCTAAAGATCATACTTTCGTGCTCGCTAACGGAGATACTTTATCATTATTTAAGCATGTGGTAAGACAGGGAACAAGAGTCCATGCAGACGATATTTATATCGATGGAAAAGATATCTCAGGATTATCAACCGCGGTTATTAAAGACAGAAAAGACCTTTCTCAAGATGGAATGATTTCAGTTTTAGTCGCGATTGATTCTAAAAATAATTGTCTCGTCCAAAGACCTCAAATTATCTCAAAAGGCTTCTTAGCTAGCTCAGCTAAAACCGAATTATTATTTAATGCATCAATCGATTTACTAGAGAAGAACTTAAATGATTTATTTAAATCTAAAGTCACTTTTAATGAGATTAAAAATACTATCCGTAACACCATCTCTCAAGCTATCTTCTTAGCTACTCATCGTAAGCCGATGATCATTCCTCTTATAATGAATAAGATTCATGAATAAGTTTATCTTAGCCTCTAAATCTCCTCGAAGAAGAGAGCTTTTAAAACAGATAATTCCTGATTTTGATATCATCGATCCTAATATTGATGAATCAAAATATAGTCTTGATGAATTATCTTTTAATAAAGCTAAAAAAGTATCTTTAGAGCATAAATCATCGTTTGTTTTAGCCTTTGATACCTTTATTAAGTTTAAAGATAGAATCATCTTAAAACCTAAAGATATCGATGAAGCAAGAGAGATATTATCTTTATTAAGTGATAACACTCATGAAGTCATCACTTACTATACTATCTGTAATTTAGCCTTTAGAATCTTATTAACTAAAAAAGTAGTTTCTTATGTTACATTTAATAAACTATCCTCAAAAGATATTGAAACTTATTTAAAAGAAGCTAACCCTCTTGATAAGGCAGGAGGATACAATATCTTAGATGATTCTAAATATCATTTAATCAAAAATTTTGAAGGCGACATCAATAATATTGCAGGTTTACCATTAGATGAATTAAAGAAAGATTTATTAACTTTAGATTTAATAAATGATAAAGAATAAAGTTAAATAAACTTTATTAATTTCTTATAAAGTTTTTATCTAATAATTTGATTTCTATAGAAACATTAATATAGCAAATATGTTAGTTGGTCTTCGCTAACATATTCAACTAACATGCGTTGTAAATCCGATATGTCTTCCGAAACGATTACATATTTTGACATACCGATTGTTGGTTTTTGAATATTGTATTCAGCTTTTATTGAATAGTTAAATGTAGCAGAATCATATAAGAAAGAACAATCAATCGAGTTTATTAATCCATTAGATGAAATAACATAGGATATAGAAGCAGTACAAGCTGAATTATCTAATAAATTTAGGCGGAAACGATATGTTCCATCTGTACCTTTTTCTAACTTTACAATGTCATAATAACTTGGCTCAATCAAACTTGTACTCGCGAAGCCACGTTTATATAAAAAGTATGAGAGCTTATAATATATAGTTTCATACGGATTATCATCACCACTACTCTGATATTCTCTAATATAAGCTAGATTTTCACAATTTATTATTACGTCGTCGTTATTATTTTGGGCAAAATTAATATTTGCATCAAGTGTTTCAAATAAATATTCACTATAATTATTAGAGACAGGAAACACAGCAGTTTCAACATAATTTTCCCCGTTTTCAATACGCAATTGCCTAAAATAATTTCCATCATCATCTACACAGTATACAAAGGTTGCGTTGCAGCTTAATCGTTCTCTTTTTATTAGCGCATTTGACATTTGATCAAATGGAACATAATCGAATCCGATTTCGAATTTTGCTGATCTTACATCATTATGATGATCTATTCTCATCATCGTCTTTGCATTCAAAAATTCGTCATAAAATTCTATATTTTCAGCCTCTTTATCAATTATCGTATAGCTAACAAAATTACAAGAGAATAATAAACTTGACGCTAGAATTATAGAAATATGTTTTATTTTCATAGTTAATACCTTCCATATTTCGGATTATACCTCCCCCCGTATCAATTCAAGAAAAATATATATTTTGCCTAGTACAAAGTTTTTAAAACAAAAAAGAGAATTCGCTTCTCTTTTTATTTTTCAGATAATGAATTTAAGTATTCTTCGATTTCTTTAGCTTCCTCACCGATTACTAGAATCAGCTTATCTTGCATCTTGATTAAGGAAGAAACTCCTTTTTCCTTTAATTCAGTTTCGCTAACTAAGGAATAATCTTTTAAGGTGAGATTTAATCTAGAACCTGAGGCTTTATAGGATATGATATTATCTTTTCCTCCTAATAAAGAGACGATTTTAATATCTTCCTCTTTTCTCTTTGAGAAGAATTCTTTCTTTTTCTTGGCTTGGATAAATGATGTAACGATGATAATAAGCATAGCAATTAAGCATAAAGAGCCAATTACTATCAAAACAATTTGCCAAGTTTCCATCGCTAGATAATTATTAATTACTTTTTCCATTTACTACCCCTTTACGTAGCTTTGCTTTAGTTTATCATAATAATCTGATTTTTTAAACCTAGCAAAGGTGATTTTTTTATTAGACATAGTTATTTCAAAGTCAGCTTTATCTTCATTTAAAGAAACATTAAATACGGTGTCTCCTCCAAAATAAGACATGGTAAAGTCTCCTTTAAGAGTGATCTTATCAATTTTATTTAAAACGACAAATGAGGTTATTGAACCATAGACATTATGATTAATCGGGGCTACTTCGCCTAATATTAAGCATTCAATATTAGGGTTAACTAATGGTCCTCCTAAAGAACGGTTATACGCGGTGGAGCCTAAAGATGAAGCGATATTAAATCCGTTGCCCCTAAAGGTTTCAATGTAGGAATCATTAATATATAAATCGCAAATTAAGGTTTGGAAGATTCGTTCGATTCTCGCTTCATTAACAAAATCAAATTCCTTATCTCCATGTTTAAGGTGAATCAAATGATATGATTCTTCTTTAAATGTTTTAGAGTTAATAAGTTTAACTGCCTCATCGATTTCTGAGACATGAAATTCACTTAAGAATCCTAAGGTTCCGGATGAGATTCCTAAGAATTTCACTTTATCGATTATATTTATATATTTTCTAACTCCTCTTAAGAAGGTTCCATCTCCTCCGATTATAAAAACGATCTCTGGATCTTCTTCATCTAAAATATAATCATTCGATAAAAGAGATAATAATTTATCTCTACCTTCATGAGATGATTTCTTATCATTAGTAAAAATTGAATAACGCATGGTATCTATCAAACCCAAGGGAAAGTGATAGTTCCTTCATTTGGAGAAGAGGAAGTAGTTTCACTTTGAGAAGATGAGGTGCTTTCAGAATGTTCTGAAGTCTCATCTTTGGATGAAGTTGTCGTTTGATTTGATGAACTAGGATCAGGTTGACAAGCCGTTAACAAGCTAACAGCCATGACTCCTAAGAGAAGTAATTTACTTTTTTTCATATGAGTTTCCTATTTCTAATAGTAATCCATTTTTGACTTTTTAAAAACTAAAATATATTTTCATAATAATTTTCTTATCTTAGTTATAGAAAACCTATTATTCTTGTTGTAAAATCATATCGACAGGAGATAAATATGAAATCAAATATTGAAATTGAAGCCAAGGTCTTATTAACCGAAGAAGAATATGACACCTTAGTCGAATATCTTCATCTTGAAAGATATAAAAGAATCAAACAAATCAACCATTACATCGACACTCCAGACAGAAAATTAAAGAACAACGACTTCGCTTTAAGAGTTAGAGAGCTTGATGATTTCACTCTTACTTTAAAGACACCTTTAAGCGAAGGATTACTTGAAAAGAATCAATCTTTAACCTGGCGTGAGTACGATGATTTAGAAGATAAAAATGTGTTCCCTAACGGAGATATCAAAGATTTCCTCGAAAACTGCGGATTTAAAGTATCTGAGCTTAAAGTATTAGCTAGCTTAACCACATATCGAATCGAATATGAATATAAATCTAGCTTATTAAGTCTTGATGAGAATAGCTATGGAGAACACAACGAAATCAAAGACTTCGAATTAGAGGTCGAAACCACCTCCATGGAAAAAGCGATGGAAATTACCAAACAGCTTCTTGAGGAAGCTGGAATTAAATTCACAAAGTTTAATTCTCATTCTAAGCAAGCTCGCGCGATAGCCGCGATCAGCAAAAAGTTATAGGTGGTTAAGCCACCTTTTTTATTAAAGGAGAACTTATGCAAGATAATAAACAAACTGCTCTTTCGGGAATTAAACCAACCGGAAGATTAACTTTAGGAAACTATATAGGAGCTTTAAAGAACTTTCCTTCATTTCAAGAACAGTATCATCCTTTTATCTTTATTGCCGATTTGCATGCTTTAACTTTACCAATTGATCCTGAAGAGCTAAGACAAAACACTCTCGATATAGCCGCGTTTTATCTAGCGTCTGGATTAGATCCTGAAAAAAGCACGATATTTTTACAATCGATGGTTCATGAACATTCTGAATTAGCTACCATCTTACAAAACTATGCTTACATGGGTGAGATGAGCCGAATGACTCAATTTAAAGATAAAAGTAGAAATCTCAATGAAAAACAAATTGGCTTAGGATTATTTACTTATCCGGTTTTGATGGCCGCGGATATCATTCTCTATGATACGAAAGTCGTCCCAGTAGGCGAAGATCAAAAACAGCATGTTGAATTAACTAGAGACTTAGCTATTCGCTTTAATCATCGTTATGGAGATGTGTTCGTCGTCCCTGAAGTTTCAATCCCAAAAACCGGAAAAAGAATCATGTCGCTTTCTGATCCAAGTAAGAAGATGTCAAAATCAGATCCTAAAGGAGATATCTTCTTAAAGGATGATGAAAAGACGATCCGTAAGAAAATCATGTCCGCGGTTACTGATATGGAATCACGCGTTCATTACGATTGTGAAAAACAACCTGGAATCTCTAATTTAATGACTATATATGCTTCTTTAAGCTCATTAACTATCGAAGAAGTCGAAGCTAAGTTTGCTACTTCAAACTATGGAACATTTAAAAGAGAAGTCGCAGATTTAGTTTGCTCAGTCTTAATCCCATTCCAAGAACGTTACCGTCACTTCTTAGAAGGAGATTATATCGATAAAGTATTAACTAAAGGGGCAAAAGAGGCTCAAGAAGTCGCTTCTAAAACCTTAAAACGAGTTAAACAAGCGATAGGAATCTATCAAGTAAAATAATATGAAGCCATATTTAATATTCTTAGATATGGATGGAACTTTACTTAAATCCAATCAAACCTTATCAAGTAAAACTATCGATATTATTAGAGAGCTATCATCTAAAGGACATAAGATAATCATCTCTTCTGGAAGACCATTAAGAGGAGTTAAAGAATATTATGATATTTTATCTCTTAAAACGCCTCTTATTTTATATAATGGAGGATCTCTTCTCTCATTTGATGATCCTTCTTTTCCTAAAGTTGATAAATTATTTCCAAAAGAATTAATCATCTCTTTAATCGATGAAATCGGGAAAGAATATCTTCAAAATGTGATCTGTGAAACCCATGAAGATATCTATTATTTAAATAATGATGATTCTTTAGATAGATATTTTCCAAAGAAGAACATGATGGTCCATGTCGGAGACTTTAAAAAAATTTTAGATCAAGATTGCTACATGGTTTTAATCAAGATAAAACAAGAAAAATATCAATCGAGAATTAAAGATATCGTTGAATCTCATGAAGGTTTAAAACTGAGATTTTGGTCAGGAAAATATCTAGAAGTTTCCGAGATTTACTTTGATGGAGTCACAAAAGGAAGAGGAGTCTCCATCCTAGGTGATTATTTTTCTATTCCTTATGAAAGACGAATCTGCTTTGGAGATGCCTTAAATGATTTAGAGATGTTTAAACGATGCAAATATTCATTTTGCATGAAAAACGGGGAAGAAGAACTTAAGTCTATTTCCTATAAAGTCACTCAAGAAGATAATGACCATGATGGAATCTATCTAGAATTAAAAGATTTTGACTTTGATAGATAAGTTTATAAGTTTAATAAAAAGGATGACTTATTCGTCATCCTTTAATTCGTCAATTTTAAGGATTTTTAAGATATCCATGTGAGTCTTTGCAATGTTAACTTCCGCGTCTAATTTACTTACTTTAGAGAAAGCATCATAGTAGAATTTACATTTTGGCTCGGTGCCTGATGGTCTAATAGCTATGGTTGTTCCGTTTTCTAGATGGTATTTAACCGCGTCTGTTGAAGGTAAATTTTCAATGAATTCTTCGTTATCATCAGTGATTCTGCTTAGATATAGGAAGTCTTCAACCATCACGACTTTGATTCCTCCGATCTCTTTAAGAGGTTCTTCATGAAGATTATTCATGATATCTTTCATGGTTTCTGATCCTTTTTGTCCTGGGAAGAAGATTGAGAATTGTTTATCCGCGTGATAACCATATTTTTTAGATATTTCTTCCATCACCTCATCAAGTCTCTTGCCTTGAAGGCGATAGAAGTTTGTCATCTCAGAAATCATCACCATCGCTTGAAGAGAATCTTTATCTCTAACAAACGGTGAGATTAAATATCCATAAGATTCTTCATATCCAAATTCGAATGTCTTTTCTTTAGTCTTTGAATAATAATGGATTCTTGAACCGATATATTTAAAGCCAGTTAATAATGATTCAACTGATACTCCGTATGATCTAGCGATTTTAGCCCCTAAATCAGAGGTGACTATCGTATTAAATAAGACTCCATTTTTAGATAAGGTTCCATTTGCCTCGCGTTGAGAGAAGATATAATTAATCAATAAGGCGCCGGTTTCGTTACCTGTCGATAATTGATAATTACCATGACTATCAAGATAGGCAATACCGATTCTATCTCCATCAGGGTCGGTGCAGAGGACTAAATCCGCGTTATATTTTTTCGCGTAGATTAAAGCTAATTCATAAGCTTCAGGATTCTCAGGATTTGGGCTCTTTGTATTTGAAAAATATGGATCAGGAGAGCATTGTTCCTTAACTGGAATAACGTTATATTTTAAATGCTTTAGGAGCTGAAGACCATTTTCATAAGCCGTTCCATGCTGAGGAGTAAAGATGATGGTGAAGTTAGATTTATCTAGATTCTTATTGATTTGAATCTTTCTAACATTTTGACGATAAGTTTCATCGATATACTCATCCATGATCAAGATTTGACCAGGATTAGGGTCTCTACCTCTTTTAACATTTAGTTCAAATCCTAAATTGTTGATGATATCAACTAGCCCGACAATATCATTTGGTAATAGCTGACAGCCATTTTTATCATAGACTTTATAGCCATTATATTCTTTTGGATTATGAGACGCGGTTATCATAACTCCCCCGACGCATTTCATCCTTCTAACCGCATAAGATAGCTCAGGAGTTGGTCTCAAGGCATCAAAAAGATAAGACTTAATGCCATAAGAAGATAAAGTACGCGCGGTTTCAATAGCAAATTCACGAGAGAAGAGACGGTTATCGTGAGAGATTGCGACTCCTTGCTCCTTAGCTTTTGAGCCAAATTTCTCTAATAGATATTTGCTAAAACCAACCGTAGCCTTACGGATAACATATATATTAAGACGGTTAGAACCAGGTCCTAAAAGTCCCCGCATTCCGGCCGTGCCAAATTCTAATTCTTTATAGAAGCAGTCATTGATCTCATCTTGAGACATATGCATAAGCTGCTCTCTAAATTCATCTGATAAACTAGATTCGGAAAGATAACGATTATACTTTTCTAAGATTGTCATTTTCGACCTCCTTTTGTCTTGCTAGATGAACTATGCTTTCATACTTCTTGATTTGACTGTCGTAGCCTAGATACTCTAGATAGGCAAATAGATACTGACTAGATTCAAAGGTTTTACCAAAATCGATGATATTAACTCCTTGAATCGCGTAAGCCAAGAAGTCTTGAGGATTGTTAAACACATTACGTTGATAGAAAATCCGTTTAGTCCCCTCAAGCAAAAACCCGAGTTTAAAGTAAGCCCGATTTTCATTTTGAAGAAATTCTTCTTCTAGCTGTTTGACCTTTCGATAAAGGGTTGGATCTTTAACGTCAATCTTAGTCTGTTTCATATAAAACGACAAGAGATGGTACTTTAGAAAATCCTTTAAGTAGATGTCGCATTCCGGGGCCATCTTAATAATTTTTTCTCCTAATTTTTGGAAATTAGGATAGATAACCTTATGGTAAGATAAACTAGATAAAGGATTTATCAAGTATTGTACCTTGAACATCAAAGAGTCAACTTGAAAAGGTGAGCTTAATAACTCAGCTATACTATTATATAAGATAGGTTCCATTTTGTATAAAATTTTTAAAAACTTTGCAGATTTTACTAAAGTAAAGGCTTCTTCAGTATTTAAATATATATCTGAGGCGAAATCTTTTAAGGAATAATATGTTTTATCTTTTAATTTAATGGTGAGTTCCATATTAGATGTGACCTCCTAAAAACAATAAAATGGTGATTATGAATCCACCTAAGGCGAGATAGAAGATTAAATTAAAGGAGAAAAAAGCATAAGATATCGTCCATTTTTGAGTTAAATAAGGTAATTTTTCTTTAATCGAAACAAGATAGAATAGATTTTTAATCTCTAAATTGACGATTGATACCTTCTTTACTTTCATTGTTAAAATTTTCTTTTCGTTGATATGGGATAAAATTAAACCGTAGAATCTTTCTTCTTTTTTTAAGATCTTCTTTTCTAAATTACCATTTCTCTTTAATCCGTTGTAGGCTCTTAAAAAGAAGCGAAAATCTTTGCATTTAACGTTAAAGAAAAAAATCATGATAGCGTCTAAAATAAACAGTAACCCAACGATTATATAAAAATAAATTAAAACAGGTTGAGATGGTAATGTCCCATCATAAATCATTCTAAAGGTATCAACTGGGAATAAAGGAAGGGAAATAATTATCGCGTTAGCCAATATCGTAGCTAATAAAAGCAAAGTCATCTTAGATTTTTCTTCAATGTTTTTATCGATTACTTCTTCCATCATCAAAAACTCAACAAATGGTCTCATCAATGATTTTTTAACTTCTTTATGATAGTTTAAATACACTTCTTTAAAGGTGGATATTTTATATTCATCCGTGTAACGTTCATCTAATATCATGTCATCTAAAGTGGTTAATTTACCATCAAAAAGGATTTTAACCTTGCCAAGAGGATCATCGCTTTCATTTAATAAAGGATTAATTTCTTTATCTTCTAAGGCGTTATTTAAAATATCGAGAATCTCGCTGTAGGAGTTAAAATAATCTTCAAAAGTAGAGATGTTCTCTAGATTTAACTGTTCAAATCTAATGACTAGATCAACTGATCTAAAATCTTTATTTTTTCTTAACGATTGTATTTTTTTAGCAAGCAAAAGATAGATTTGAGAATTTCTTAAATCTTCGATGTAGGCAGGAATATAGAGAGAAGTTTCAACTCCCATGATTGAGGCCATCAGCAAAACTTTATCTTCGTTTCTCATAAGATGCCTCCTAAAGCTTCTCTAACTAAGGCCATGACTTTGCTAAGGTATCCTTCATCAACATGATAAATCTCATTTAAAATGGTTAAGAAAGTAACTACCACGAGAAGAAGAATGATGATGTTAACAAAGATTAATACAGCTTTAACGAAAGCGTATTTAACATCTTTAACCACGAGATAATTATATTTAGGAATCACGTTGTTAAAGACGATTTCAAATACGATAAACAAAAATAGATAAAGGGACATTAAAAGAAAAGATAATGCGAAAGTATCTTGCCTTATGATATCAAACATATATATTTGCTGCATAAAGAGAGTTTGAATCGATTCTTCAAGAGAAGACAAATCTATAATAGAATTATTTCGTAATAAAACGATGATTAAAACTCCTAGAAACGAAGAAAGAGACGAGAGCAAAAAACATAAATTTTGTCTTCTAGATGAAGTGATCATATAAAAGACCACCAAAACGGAAATAGATACAAAAATTAGAAAACTAGAAAACACTATGGTAGCCTCCTAAGAATCTCTTCTTCCTTTTTTCCAATGTTGGCTACAAAAGTTTTATTAGATAGATAGCTTAAGATTCCATCAATATTTTTAAATTCTATTTTATAAGCATGCAAGAATTGACTTTCATAATTATATTGTTCTTTAAAAAGTTTATTAAATTTAAAATCTCCATATTTATTATCACCGATTAAAGGATGATTAATCGCTTTAAAATGGACTCTTATCTGGTGAGTTCTTCCGGTTATAATTTGAATTTCTAATAAAGTGTAATCTTGATATATCTTTTTAACTTTATATAATGTTAAGGCTTCTTTCCCTTTGACTCTATCAACAGTCACTAATTTTTTCTTTTCATCTTTATATAAAGGAAGCGATATTTTCCCATCTTTAGAAATATTCCCTACCACCAAACCAAGATAAGTTTTGTTTATTTCCTTTTTATTTTTAAATAACTCTTCTAAAAGAGTTAAAGATTCATAGTTTTTTGCAAAGATCACGATTCCAGAAGTATTACGATCTAATCGATGAGCAGGAGAAGGGACAAAAGTCGATGATAGAGAATACTCACCTTTTTCCATCAAGTAATTGATAACATAATTAGCTAGAGTTCTTCTTTTTTCTTTTTCATCTCCATGCACGAGCAAAGAAGAAGGCTTATTAACTATTAAAATATTATTATCTTCATAGATGATATCTAACTTATAAGAAGTTTTAATTATCGAATCTTGCTTAGTAAACTCTTCTATTTGACTATCTAAAAGATAGATTTTAACAATATCACCAGTTTTTAAAATATAATCCTTCTTTTCTCTAACATCATTTACTTTAACATCTTTTTTTCTTAATAATTTAAAAATTACATCTAGAGGGGCATTCTCTAAATATTTCTTTAAAAATTTATCTAGTCTCAATCCGTTAGACAGAGAATCAATTATTACTTCCTTCATATCTCAAGAAAATTATATAAATTTTTTGATGACAAGTATAACTATTTGATGTAAAATTAAAAACGCGTTGGAGGAATACCCAAGTGGCTGAAGGGGCGGGCTTGGAAAGCTCGTAGGCTTTTAACCGGGCGCCAGGGTTCAAATCCCTGTTCCTCCGCCATTATTTGTTTAATAGTTTGATTCATTCTTAGAACTTCAAGAACGATCGAACTTTTTTTATTTTTAATGATAAAGAACTTCTAAAATTACGAGTAAACGTAAATAAAATCTTCTTTAGACGTTGATTTATATAATGTTCCCTCTTCTAAAGTCTCCTAATTATTAATTGAATTTTGATGTTTTTTATAAGTAGGAATCATAGATTAATAACAGTATAAATTTATATTCACTTTATAGTTATTTTTATCAATAAAATCACTTAAATTTATTTGTTTTTGCCTGATATAGTAGATTATTAAACGATATTTGAACTAAAAGCAAAAACGTTTATTGACTTATGCATTAGAAAGTTTTATTCCTAAATTAAAGGAAGTTATAAATATGAATTTAATTAAATTGCACTTATCGCTTTTATTTTTTCCATTAATATAAGCTCTTTTGGTTTTTCTAAATCAAAAGAGCTTAATTAACTTATTCCAAAAAACGGAAAGCTAATAATCCTATTTATTAGATTGGAGGTAATAGTACCTATAGGATTGAGTAAATTTATGGTACTAGTTAATATAATGAACAATAAAACAACAATATTTATAGGCCTTTTATCACTTGTATGTTTATCCTCATGCAATACTAACAATTATTCCAGCGGATACGAAACTGGTTGGTTCCAAATCGATCCTTATGCAATTGCTTTTAGATGTGAAAAAGATCGCTTTAAAGAAAATGAAGACGTAAATTTAACCATTAGTTATGGTCATTACAAAAATGCAGTACCTTCTCAAGTTCCTGAAAATGCAACTCCGTTACCAATATGCTTATTTTTAAATATTTATCATAAACCTTTTGAAGGAGTAATTTCTGATTATCATGATTTTTATGATTGCATACTGCTTGAAGAAACTCCTATAGATGAATTTTTTACCGATGATTATATTTACACGATCGATAAGAGAGCTATAAATTTTAATCATAATGTTTCATTTTCAATTCCTTATGATTATTTTATAAAAGGAGAAGCTGAAGTTTTTGAACTTTTACTAATCCAATTTTATCAGTATCCAAACGATCCTTGGGTGGATTTTTCTTATTGCCTCGGAGGTTCAATTTATTTATTTTTTGATAGATTAGATGAAGGATCTTCAATTAGAATCAATTTTTTATAATCGCTTTAGTTTAGATAGTTGCCCTTATAAATCAAAATAGAAAATATTGATGAACGTATTTAGTTAAAATAGATTTAAATAATAATCATTGCCCCTAAAATATCTAAAAAATCATAGATTAGATAATCATGCTTATAAGTATCCTTCAAATTATTTTGAATAGGATACTTTTTTATTAAGTCTAAATACATGTCTTCAAAGGAAACAAAGAAATGTGGCTTTATTAAATAAATATCATCTCTATCATAAAGAAGGGTTCTTACCATCCATCTTTGATGCTCACGATTGAGTAAATATGAAATTAAATTATTATCCTTATATGATTTAAATATCTCTAAATATAAATCTTGCCCTTTTAGTGATTTTAATTTACCTAAATAGTTTTTAAGTAAATCATAGATTTTTTTATCTTTATAAGAGATCATCCTCTTTAAAAATAAATATAGATAATCTGATGTAACATAATGAAAATCAAAATCATAATCAACTAACCGATTACTAAGAGCTATTTTAAAATCATCAATATCATCACATTTTAAATTCAAGCAATCTCTAATGATTCCCCTAATTAATGAATCTTTTTTTATTTTGTTAATAAAGGGTTCTTTTGAATCTTGTTTTAAAACTAATTCTTCTTCATTTAAATCATAATAATTTAATTCTTTTTGGTAATTATCAATCTTATCAAGATAGAAGGCTTGATAATAAGAATCAATTTTATAAGAAGTATCTTGAATGATATAAATCCATTCTTTAGAAAGATAATCTAAACTATTTAATTTAATAACATTTAATTCTAGTAAGTTTTTAAATCTATTAATCTTATCTACATAGATATCAAGGGAATCACCATAATAATAAATAGCTTCATCACTTTCCATTCCTAAATAATTAGCTAACAAAAACTTAAAAGATTCGATAAATTCTAACTTATCGTTTCCGATGAAACAAAGATTAAATTTTATATTTTCTTTAATAAATAATTTTAGAATTGATTCTAAAAATATAGTTAATTTTAGCTCCATACTCATCCAATATCCTTTAGATAATATATGGTTTTTTGAGAGAAGCCAATTGAAAGTTTGTCATAGATTTTACTTAGAGAATCAATATCATTTAAATAAACTTTTTGATAAGTCGCGAATAATGGATTATGTTCATTCTTCGATTTACAATCGTTAATTAAGTCTTGATAAGTAGAATAAGAAACAATATCGACTTCATCACCTATTTTTTTAGAGGCTCTAGCTAATATTCTTAATCTAGCTACCTCATCTAATCCTTCGTTTGAAGTCATAAATGCATTTCTCATCTTATCTTTGCTCTTATCTAATCCCGAGGCTATCTCTTCTTTAGTTAAAGGGATGATTCCTAACTCAGCATTTAAAACATAATAACGATTATGCTCAATGTTTCTAATAGTTAAAGCTTCTTCATTAACTATATAAACCACTTGATATAAATAGGCATATAAATCATTAAATAAATCTAGATGGTATTCATCATATTTCTTTGGATCATAGTTTTCTCTAAAGGTTACTATATTCTTTTTAAATGATAGATATTCTTGAGAATATAATTTATTTAATAATGGTTCAATTTCTGAATAGAGGATTGTTTCACCGATATTAGAGATAAAGTTATTAGAAAAATATTTTTTTAGATCATCTTTTTTTAAGATGGTGTCTGACGGTATCTCCTTTAATAAGGTTTCTTTAATTTTATAAACTTTATCAACCATATCTATAATCGTGCTAGCTAAAGTTTTATTCGCGATATGATCTTTAAATGTTAATTTATAATTAAATAAACCTAGCTTATAAGGTAAAGATAAAATTGATCCAATGTTAGATATTCTAAACGAATAAGTTAATTCTTTAGAATAGATATCTAAAGCTTCTTGATATTGCTTTTTAATATTGTCATTTTTCTTATTGAGATAAGAATAATTTTCCATCGCGGCTAAATCTCGAATGCGATCATAGAAATCATCTCTTAAATAACCTCCGCGGCCAAAAGGAATGATCGGGGCTTTCTCTAAGATGAAAGTTGCCTCGCGGAGATTTTTAAATATTTGTAATCTATCTTCAAAATTATACTTTTTAACAAATGTTTTATAATGATTCTTGTTATAAAAGCAGTCCTTAAAGTTAATAGATTCAGCTTTAATATCAAAGATATATAATCTAGAAGCTTCATAATCATTAGAAAAATTAAATGTTTTATTTCCTGAAGTAAATTTGTCTTTAGAATTTAAATACGTCACAAAATCATCTCTAGAAGGCTTATCTTTATTAATATCATCTAAGAATATTCCAAAGCATTTTAAATTGGCTTGGAAGGATGAATCTTCTTTGATGTATGGATAAATTAAGATAGATTTTTTAAAATTATTTTCTCTTAAAGGTAATTTAAAAGACGAAGCATAATTTAAGATAATAGTTCTAATTTTTAAGGCTAAAGCTAAATTTTGATAAGAATCACCTAAAGAGATAAAGATCATATTTTGACCATTATCTTTAAAGGTAGAGATTACTTGATTAAGCAAGTATTCTCTTAAAGATTTTTCATCATTTAGATCTAGATTATAACCATCAAAGCAGTCTTTAAAATCTCTTTGAGATGTGTAAGTTGAATTATTAAAAACCTCAGAAAAGCTATCAAATTTAGATAGATAAGAGGCTAAATTTGTTTCTCCGTCATCACTTACTATATGATATCTAACTCGATTATTTTTAAAAGGCAGCTGATAGCAAGGAAACATCTTATCAAGCATGCTAGAAGCGATTCTTCCAAATCCGAAGAAATGGATAGTTAGCTGAGGAGGATTATTAATAGCTTTTAAAGAATTAATGTCTGCTGAATCTAAATCTAAGATTCTGCTTAATGGATTATAAAAGATAAACTTAGTCGCATTCGCATCATATTCATTTACTAGCTGAATTGTTCCTTCGCTGTCACGCGAATAATCTAATTTAGAGTTAAAGTTTTCATCTTGATAGGAAATATAGAAATTTAATAGATGGTTCTTAGCTTTCCTTTTGACTGATTTATATTTAAATAGCTTAAGCACCATATTAGCAAATTCAATATTGTCATCATCGTTATAGAATAAGGAATAGACATTAACCTTACCATTTGGAGCAAAGATCATCTTCTTTAGAGATTGAAGAGAAAAATATTCGTTGCTGACATCATAATTATTTAATTTTAAGGCATCGGTTAAAAATTCTCCGCGTTCTGATTTAGTGGATGAATATAAAACTACAACCTTTAATATCATTCCATCCATCTTCTTTAACTTCTTTAAAAATTCTTCAATCTGATCGAAAGGTAAATCAGTATAAACCACATTCTTTACAGTTCGATTCGTGTTACGAAGATTTAAAAAATAAGGTAAAGCTTTTATTCCATTAAAGAAGTTATTCATTCTAGCCCGGAAGGTCTTCATTAAAGTAGTTAATAACACTAAAGAGACAGATAAAAGACAGACTAATTGGTCAACATAGATGATTAAAATAGTATGTTCAGTATGTGAAGCTAAACTTCCTAATGCATCGGTTCCATTAGATAAAGTAAACATTCTAATAGCATTAAATAACGAATCAAAAATGATAGTTAAATTATCTTTTCCTTGAGTGAAATTAATCAGTCCAAACATTAAATAAGAGAGAAGAAATAACGAAACTAAGATATAAGAATTATTACAATAGGTTCGATACTTGGTATTTTTAAAAATAAAGAAAAGTAAAAACAAAATAGGAATGATGATTGAAATAATTAAAATAACTGTTTCCATAAATTACACTCTCTTTCCAACTGCGACAAAGTCGATCTCACTATACCAAAATGATTCTTCGGAGAAAATATTCTCTAGCATATCTAATGCGTAGCACATAGCGTCTAATGCATTTTTCTTATCCATATTATAAGGGTCTTTTTCTAAAGCATTTTGAAGATAAGTTTTTCGATATTCAAACCTTTCTAAAAATATATCTTCCTTCTCATCGATATCAAGAGATGAAGTTTCCTTGATGCAAGACATCATCTTAACATTTTTATATCCTGAGGCGATTAGCTGACCATATAATTTTCTACCATTGAAGCGATCAGATATTCCATCAGCTTGCAAATGCATTTGAATCACTTTTTCAATAAGGCCGTTATCACCAGTTGATACCATGCTTCCATCATCAGAACCTCTTAAGATTATAAATCCATCTTTAGAAAGATATTTTCTAATCTTTCTTAAGAATCGATTAGGATTTTTTAAATGATGAATGACTAATGAAGAAAAGATAATATCAAACTTATCGATACCATATTTATCCATGATTTCTTCAATATCAGATTCTAAAGTTTCACTTTCTAAATCTAGATATTCATAGACGATATTTTCAGCATCATTATGCTCTTTAGCGTATTCTAGACACTTTTTTGAAATATCTGCAGCGATCACTTGAGAATTAGCAATATTAGAGAATCGATCTTTAGTTACAAATCCATAGGCGCAGCCAGCATCTAAGATATAGATTTTATCCTTTTTAGGAAGATTAGTTAAGCAATACTCAATTGCTGGGGTGTCAGCTTGTCTTGTGTTATCGGCTTGAATCTTTAATCGCCTTAATTCTTTTTTAGAGCTAGGATCATAAGTTGACGCGCGCTTACCTGTAGTTAATGATTTTTCAAACTTTTTTTCTTTATATTCATTGCTCTTTT
The DNA here is from genome assembly GCA_944332225.1 of uncultured Bacilli bacterium. GTDB lineage: Bacteria > Bacillota_I > Bacilli_A > RFN20 > CAG-449 > CALVJO01. The sequence continues at coordinate 21,400 of CALVJO010000017.1, forward strand.
TCAAGCAGGCAATCACAAAATTAACTACTTCTTCAATTGAATTATTATCAATAGAAAAGGTTTCATAACCTCTTAATGAACGAGGTAAAGCATTGATATCAATATTTTTAATATAAGGAATGATATAGGCGTTTTCTTTCCTAGAAGATAAAATATCTTCATGGAATGATTCCCGTTCATAAGAAACCCATTTAGAATTTAAATAATCTAAAGAAGTTGCAATAGCGATCAAAATCTTACTTTGATCTAAAGCTTCCTCAATCGCCTGCTTGTAGGCCGCTTCTCCAAATTGAAACAACCTGATATTAGAAAAGAAGGCTTGGATATTTCTCTGCTCTAATTCTTTATAGATCTTTTGAGCGATTTCGCTATCTAAAGTAGGTTGATTATCTTTATCAGTATTCTTGAAAGATATAAATACATCATATTTTATTTCGTTCATCATATAACCCTCTTTAAATATGATATAATATTTAATTTATCTTTTATAGATTAAGAGTAAAATAAACTCCAAAACAAAAAGAACGGCTTATGCCGTTCCTAACTACTCTTTTGAAGAATCTTGTTGAATAGAAGCTACGTTATCAGTTTTAGGTGCTTCGTAGACCACTTCTCTTTGACGATGAGATTTTGATTGTTCTTTCTTTTGAAGCTCATCACCTTTATTACCAAAGATGAAGAAGACAACTAAGAAATAGACGATGCTCAAGAACATTAATAAAGATCCTGCGTTCAAGAAATTTGTGTTCCAATGAATCGCTTCAAAAAATGAAGTTTGAGCTAAATATAAAGGATGATTTGTAAAGTTTTGAGTTGGAGGATTTAATAAGATTACTCCAAAGATACAAAATACGATTCCAGTTAGAAGAAAGAAGCCTCCGATAGAATAATAAACTATCTCAGCGATCATCAAATCGCGTTTAGCTTTCTTGGTAGATACTTTTCTTGCCATAATATCACCTCTTCTTATAAACTAATTTGCTTTTGGCTCGTCGCTAGATTCAGCTTTTTGCTCACCTGATGCTTGTTGAGCCTTTCTCTTTTCAATCATTTCTTTATCAAAAGCGACTACATCATTAACCATCTTTTGATAAATTTGTCTCCATTCGACTTCATTTAAAGCAACATTCTTGCTCCAGAGGGAATGAACGTTAAGAATTTCTTTTCTTAAAGCTTCTCCGCCGCCTTCAAGCTTTTCTTTTCCGCCCATGACTTCGATGACGTGCTCAGTTTTGCTAACTGCTAACTGATAGATATCATCTTGATAGTTAGAATGTTGAATAACAAAGCGATAGAAACCTAAATTCTTATTTAATTCATTATTGATGAAGTTAGATTGAGGGCTCTTTTGTCCTTTAGCTTCTCTGATTGATTTATTGTATTCAACGAATAAACGATGAACTTGATCAGTGATTATAAGCGATGCTAAGCAGCGATAGAAATGATCATCTCTATCCATAAGAACGGTTAAATCTGGTTCTAATTGCTTAATTTCTTCCGCGTGTTTAATAAATCCTTTGCAAATGTCAGTGATCGTTTCATGAAGTCCAACGACATAATCTAAGATTTGAGTGAAATAACCATTGTCTACAACAACCTTTTCTGATTCAATAAATACCGCGCGAGATTCATCTCCATAAACTAAATCAAAAAAGTCATTGAAGTTATTTCTAATTTTTTCACCTGCTTCTTTATTATCATTAAGGAAACGATCGAAAGCATGGTTTGGAGCAAGGTGATTTTTTAATATCGCTTGTCTTTGACGATAAAGATCGACGCTGTAGCCATCTTTCTTAGGAACTAAATATTCTAATGTATCTCTAAGAATACAGCCAATTTGATAAATGTCCATTACATATCTTGTGATGTTATTCATAATTTCTCCTTCATAATGTAATTTCTAAGCTCATAGACTCCTTTTACTTCTTGCTTTGCCTCTTTCTTCACCTCTTCAGGAGCATGAGACATGACAAAGCAGTTTTCAAATTCTCGGAATAGGAGAATATCATTACCTGAATCACCTATCACCGCGCAGTCTTGCGCTTGTAAGTTTACCATCTCTATAAACTTTTTTAAAGCATTAGCTTTATTTACGCCTTTTTTCATGATTTCTAGGGATTGATTAGACCATGCGATCTCCACCTCATCGCCAAATTTATCTTGGTAATGTTCTAATAGATTACGCGCGGTAATAATTTTTTTCTTGGTCATCCCCGTTACTAACATGATTTTATAAATGTGAATTGAATCATCTTCAAGAATCTTGTACAAATGTTTTTTCCCCATAACATAAGGCTCTTGATACTTGAATTGAAAGAATAAACCTAATCTTAGCAAAGGTCTAATTAGTTTATTTAAAGAGGTTGGAACGATAACCATCGGATGTCGGTTACACATAAATGTAATAGCAACTATATCTTTATCGTCTTTTGCTCCTTTAAATATTTTTTTAACTATATCTTTAGGAATCGGATTCTCATCAATAAGCTTATCATAATAATGGATTGACGCGCCGTTACAGCTAATCATATCGACTCGTCTTTTAATCACGTTTTCAATCACTTGAGCGATATAATAATTTCTCCCTGAAATCAACAAGACTTGATTTCCTTGATCGATAAAATCTTGCAAAAACTTCTTGTTTTCTTTAGTTAAGATTCTAATTTTTCGTTTAGGATAGAAAAGTGTTCCATCTAAGTCAACGCCTAAAAGTTTGATACTCATATATTTATTATACAATATTTTTTATATTCAAGAATTCTATATTTCAATAAAATTAATCTTTTTACCTTCTAAGGCAGGTTCGAAGGTGGTGGAACCATTCCCGTTAGTTGAATTAACCTTTAAAGAATCTTCTAAGGCTGCATCTGCGTATACTTTAACTAATCCTTCTTGATTTTGTTCAGTCCAAATCGGATATGCTTTAATATTATATTTTTCTCTTACTTTTTTAATAAATTCAATTCCTGATTCTAAATCAGTAGTCATTAAAGCCGTGGTGATAGCATCAGCAAGAGATGAATCAGAACAAACTACTGAGGTGGTTCTAAAATAAGTTGAAGAATAACCAGTTTTAGGATCGATAATATGATGATAACGATTCATATCTTCATCGAAGAAGCAGTTTTCATAGTCTCCAGATGTTGAAAAATTATATGGCTTAGAGCTAGAGTATCTAATATCAGATATATTATATTTCGTGTTATCAACATTATTCAAAATAACATCGTCGCGATATAAAGGATTAGAAATTTGAGTGCCCCAAGATCCTCTATTAACCATACTGTTAACATAAGATACCGAAGATGAGCCAAAATTAACATAACCAATAGCATCTATAGAAGATAAATAATCAACTACCTTTTGAACCGCGTAGCCCTTCCCTATCGATCCTAAAGAAAGTCTAACGTTTCTCTTCGCGCCTTCTAAAGCATTTAAGCGAACATATTTTTTATTATTTTCTTCTTTAAATTTTAAAACATCTTGTATCTCAGTTGAATCAGGAACCGCGGAGAGAAATAAAGAGACTTCTTCCTGGCTAGGAATGATGATCTCATGAGACATAGAATGTAATTTAGAATCATTTAATATAGCGTCAAACATAGTTTCTAAAGAATTATTGATATCATCATTAGAAAAATAAGTGATATCAGATCCTTCTTTATAATCAATCACAATATTTTTAAATTCATCATCTAATAAAGGTGATAAAGTAGATAAATTGTTTCCATCCGCGAGAAAAGTAAAGAATTCTTTATTCTCATCAACTCCAAAATATAAGGTTGCTTGTTCATTTTGATAAGAAAAAGTTGCTTCATAAGTAAAAACATAATCGTGACCAAGACTATTATTATCAAAATCAGTATAGAAATTATCAGTTAAAAAAGCTCTTTGAATTCCTAAAGATAACATCTCATTAGATAGAATAAAATCATAAAGACAATTAACGAAACTTAAACCATATTTCCCGTCATTAGAAATCGTGTATAAATCTCTATATAGCTTATAATAATTGCTATTAATTCCATATGATTCACCGTAATACGCTCCTTTATTATAATTAATAACATCAGTCCATAGATCTGATAAAGAGCCGATTGCTACGTTATATGAGCCATTAGATAAGATAGTTAAATCATAAGCTAAAGACAAAACATCATATAAATCATCGCTGACTTCAATCCATTGTCCAGTTCCATATGATTCATTGATAGTTTTTAAATTATTAATGAGATTTCCATTAATCGTATAATCATAATGAGAATCAAACTCCGCGTGGAGTCTATGGAATATATTTCTAACATCATTAGAAATTGAAGAAAAATTGCTATTGTTCTTTTGATAACGACGAACAAGATACATCGAATTAAAAGGTGAAACAATAGTATCAGTGATCACTGAATTAGTTTCTTTATCATAAAGCTGAACCTTATCCCCATTGAGTCCAATATATGAAGAAGAAGTATCGTTATAATATATTTTATCAGGAAATAATCCGCCTCCTTCACAGGACGCGAGAGTTAAAGGTATTACCATTAAAGTTGCAATTTTTAATAATTTTTTCATCTTGTAAATCTTATAAAACTTTAATCTATTATTCAAATAAAAATTGTCCCTCGCGGGACAATTATATTATTTTGATGATTTTAATCTAATTTTACATCTGGAGAGACGACTTGTAAGACTCCAAATCCTCCATCCTCTCTTTTATAAACTACTGAGATCTTTTCATCTTCAGAATCTAGATAGACAAAGAAACTATGATCGAGAGCTTCCATTTTTGTTACTGCTTCATCAAGTTCCATCGGGGTTAAGGATAACTCTTTGACTCTAACGATTTCTTCATTTTCATCATCTTCATCAGAGACAAAGTTATCAAAGGCGATAGCCTTACCTAAATTTTCTTTATGTCTTCTAGAAAGTTTAGTTTTTAATTTACGCATCTGACCTTCTAGCTTATCGATAGCTAAGTCAATAGCCGCGTATAAATCATCATTTTTGACTTCAACCCGGAAGTCCATCATCTTAGTGAAAATGGTAATTTCCACCTTTTGGGAATCTTTGTAGGTTCTAGTTAAAACACGAGCTTCGATCTCTTCTGGATTAAAAAAGTATTTGTCCATTCTCGAGAGCTTGTTTTCGATGACGTTTCTCATCGCGTCTGTGACGACAATATTCTTCCCAACAATTTGACATTTCATAAAACTGTCCTCCTATTATCTATGAACTATGGGTTCCTTGTGTCTTTATTATACACGTAATCTTAGATAAAGTTAAGGGGGAAAATAAATTAAATTATTCCAACGCGAGTATAAATATAGTCAATATTCTTAAAGTAAAATTCTAATGAGAAATCTTGATCAATTTCATCTACTGATAAATATTTTTTGATTTCGTCAGATTGATTTAAACAATCTTTAAAAGCAATCTTTTCATTATAAGCTTTGATAGCAAGAGGTTGGACTAAATCATAAGCTTGCTCTCTAGTTAAACCTTTATCGATAAGATGAGTGAGGATTCTTTGAGAGAAGATCACTCCATGAGTTAAATAGATATCTTCTTTTAATTTATCTTCATCTACATAAAGATTTTTTAAAACGTTGTTCATTCTCTTCAACTGATAATCTAAAAGAGTGATTCCATCAGGAAGACAAACTCTTTCAACTGATGAATGAGAGATATCTCTTTCATGCCATAAAGCATTATCTTCTAATATCGGAAGGAGGTATCCCCGAATAATTCTAGTAATACCCATCATATTCTCTGAAGAAATCGGATTCTTTTTATGAGGCATCGCTGACGATCCCTTTTGTCCTTTAGTGAATGATTCTTCAACTTCATGAATCTCGGTTTGCTGTAAAAGTCTAAGCTCTAAAGCTATCTTTTCAATAAGCGAAGAGATAATCACGATGATAGAATAATAGAATTCATGATAGTCTCTAGAGATTACCTGAGTAGAGATATTACAATTGTTAAGTCCTAATTCTTGGGCTACATCAATCTCTACATAGGGAGGAACAAAGGCATAATTACCAACCGCGCCGGAGATTTTACAAAGTTCAATATTTTTTCTTGCAAGAGCAAATCGTTCAATATCACGATTTAACTCATCATAATACAAGGCAAATTTTAAGCCAAAAGAAGTAATATCAGCATGGATTCCATGAGTTCTTCCAATGCAAGGAACATCTTTATATCTTAAAGCTAAATTTTTTAATGTCTCTTTTAATAACATTAAATCTTTTTCGATAATATCATTAGCTTCTTTATAAATATAGCCTAACGAAGTATCTACAACATCAGTCGAAGTTAATAGATAATGAATCCACTTTTTTTCTTCTCCAAGAGTTTCACCAATCTGTCTAGTGAAAGCGATAACATCATGCTTTGTAATCTTTTCTAATTCGTTAATACGCTCAACATCAACTTTCGCATTTTCCTTAATTAAAAGATAATCTTCATAAGGAACTATATTATGTGAGGCTAAAGAATGAGTAGACGCTAATTCAACCAAAAGATAAGTTTGATATTTATGCTCTAAAGAAAAGATTTTTTTCATCTCAGGAGAGGTGTATCTATCTATCATAATAAATCCTCAATGACTATGGTGTTCTCTCGTGATGGACCAACAGAAATCATACTGATTTTTAAAGAAGTTAACTCTTCAATCTTTTTTAGATAAGCTTTACAGTTATCTGGAAGATCTTGATAGCAAGTTACTTTAGATATATCTTCATTCCAAGAAGGCAAAGAAACATAAAGAGGCTTTACTCTTTGATATTCAGTCAAGGTAGCAGGAATATAATCGATTACTTTTCCATCTAATTCATAAGCATAGCAAATCTTTAAATCTAAGCCAGTTAAAACATCTAGAAGCATAATCGCTAAATAGTCAATTCCTGAGACTCTTTTAGCATGATTAATAACCACTAAATCAAGGTAACCTACTCTTCTAGGACGATGAGTTACTGTTCCATATTCATGACCTTTTTCTCTAATCGCATCACCTAAAGAATTGTTAAGTTCAGTAGGAAACGGACCTTCACCTACTCTTGTGGTATAAGCTTTCATGATACCTAATACCTTATCAACATATTTAGGTGCGATTCCAGAGTTAATTGAAACAGACGCGGCAAGAGGAGAAGAGGAAGTAACATAAGGATATGTTCCGTTTTCAATACATAACATTGCTCCCTGAGCCCCTTCAAATAAAATTTTTGAATCTTTTTTAATTTCCTCGGTTAAAAGAATAGAAGTATCAGTAACATGATCTCTAATCTTATCGCCCCAAGATAAACCTAAATTAAGTAAATATTCTAAATCATATGGTTTTAATCCATAAGATTCTAATTCTTTATTTTTAATTGGAAGAATTGCTTCTAATCTAGCTTTTAAAGCATCTTTTTCTAATAAATCTGCGATTCTAATTCCAAAGCGCGCGTATTTATCGGTATAGCAAGGACCAATTCCTTTTTTAGTGGTTCCGATTTTATTATCTCCTAATAATGATTCAGAGGCTCCATCTAAATCAAGATGATAAGGCATGATCACATGGGCTCTTGATGAGATATAAAGTTGAAATGAAGTGATTCCTTGCTCTTTAATGGTTTGAATCTCATTTAATAAAGCTTCAACGTTAATTACCATTCCTTGGGCTAAAACATTTTTAATATGCTTAGAGAAAATTCCGGAAGGAAGTAATTTTAAAGCGTATTTATGATTATCAAATACAATGGTGTGACCTGCGTTATTTCCGCCTTGGAATCTAACAACCACATCAGCCTTTTGAGCTAGATAATCAGTAATTTTACCTTTACCTTCATCTCCCCATTGGGAACCTTGCAAAACTAATCTTGGCATTATCTTATTCTCCTTTAGCAATTCTTGAAGCTATATCTCTAGCTACATAAACTCCAGAAGCTCCAGCTTGAGCAAGACCTCTAGTTAATCCTGCTCCATCGCCTCCAACATAGAGATTCTTTAAATCGACAAGCTCTAAAGATTTATTTACCACTGGACGAGAAGAATAGAATTTAGCCTCAACTCCATATAGTAAAGTATGTTCATTAGCGATACCTGGGGTGACGTGATCAAGAGCTTCAACCATCTCGATGATGCTCTTCATTGTGTTATATGGTAAACAAAGTCCAAGATCTCCTGGAACTGCTTCTTTTAAGGTTGGACGGACGAAACCATCTTGAAGTCTTTTCGCGGTAGTTCTTCTGCCTAATAAGACATCTCCATATTTTTGAACGATAACTGAACCGCATGAAAGCTGATTAGCTAATCTAGCTACCGCATGAGCATAATCATTAGGTCGATCAAACGGCTCATCAAACTTATGAGAGACCAATAAGGCAAAGTTTGTGTTATTTGAACCTAATTTTTTATCTTTATAAGCGTGACCATTAGCTAAGATGGTTCCAGCTTCATTTTCAACAACTACTTGTCCTGAAGGATTGCTGCAGAAGGTTCTAACCTGCGTGCCTACTGAAGTATTAAAAATAAACTTTCCTTCATATAAAGCATCATTAATTTCTTCCATGACAATATCGTTAGTTTCCACTCTAACTCCGACATCAACTTGGTTGTTAGTCATTCTAATATGATGTTTTTCAAAGAGAGATTCTAACCATTTAGAACCTTCTCTACCGACTGCCATAAAGACAAATTTCGCGCGGAATTCACCTTTTTTAGTGATCACTCCAACGCAACGGTCACCTTCTACGATAATATCGTCTACGCTAGTCATAAAACGCATATCGATAACTTTCTTTAAATCCTCAAAAATTCTTTTTAAGATTTCTAAATTATCTTCAGTTCCGATATGTCTAACGTTAGCTCTAAGCAACTTTAATCCAACCGCGATAGCTTTCTTTTCAATCTCTCTTACCTTAGGTGTGTAAGGATTGGTAATCTCGCTAGTTGCACCATATTTTAAGTTGATTGAATCAACATATTTAATAATGTCTAACAAGACATCTTCATCAATATATTCATCCAACCATCCTCCGAATTCGTTGGTGATATTAAATTTTCCATCAGAATAAGCTCCCGCGCCACCAAAACCATTAGTCATCGCGCAGGCAGGATAACATCCTGACACTTTTTCTTTATTAATTGGGCATTTTTCTAATCGATGCTCTAAAACCGGGCATTTACGAGAATAAATATCATAGCCCTTTTCAAGCAACAAAACCTTCAAGGAAGGATTTTTTTGAATTAATTCGTAGGCAGCAAAGTAACCAGCCGGGCCTGCGCCGACAATAATGACATCGTAATTATTCATGAATCTCCTTATCTGATGAGCTATTTCATCAACGCTTTAATCGCATCTACTTTATCTAATTTTTCCCATGGGCAATCTAAATCTGGTCTTCCAAAATGTCCATAGGTGGCTAAATCTTTATATTTAAAGGTAGGGTGAGTCATCTTAAATTTTTCAATTATAATACCTGGTCTTAAATCAAAGACTTCATCGATGATCTTTAAAATCTTTTGTTTAGAGATTGTTTCAGTATTGAAGGTGTCAACAGCGATTGAGATAGGTTTTGCTACCCCTATTGCATATGATAATTGAACCTCCATCTTCTTGCTAACTCCCGCGGCTACTAAATTCTTAGCAACATAACGCGCGGCATAAGTTGCTGAACGGTCTACTTTTGAAGGATCTTTACCTGAGAAGCAACCTCCTCCAGCTCTTGCTGAACCACCGTAAGAATCAACGATGATCTTTCTTCCAGTTAATCCTGTATCACCTAGAGGCCCCCCGATAACGAAACGTCCGGTAGGATTTATTAAATATTCAAAATCAGTATTTAAATTAAAAGATTTTACGACTGGAACCATAATGTTGTCGTGAATGTATTTTTTAAATTCATCCATATCGACATCTTCATCATGCTGAACCGACATCAACACCGTTTTTACTCTAGGTTCTTTTTCAGTATAATCAATGGTCACCTGACTCTTCATATCTGGTCGAGCATGAGAAAATTTACCTTCTCTTCTAAGAGAGGAAGCAACTCTCACTAGCTTATGAGCCATAACTATCGGTAAAGGCATATAATTTTCTGATTCATCGGAAGCATAGCCAAACATGATTCCTTGATCTCCTGCCCCTTGAAGAGCGATATCTCCGCGATTTACTCCCATAGCGATATCAGGAGATTGAGTATTAATTAAGTTAAGAATCTTACAGTTATTCCCATCGATTCCAACTTCAGATGATGTGTATCCGATATCAATTAACACATCTCGCGCAATTTTTTCATAATCAACATGACAAGAGGTGGTAATTTCACCTCCAATCAATAAGAAGTCGCGAGTAATATAACATTCACAAGCGACATGAGCTGAGGGGTCTTTTTGAATAACTGCATCCAAAATTGCATCAGAAATCTGATCGCAAAGTTTATCTGGATGTCCTTCAGAAACTGATTCTGAAGTAAATAAGATTCTTTCTTTCATATATTACTAGTACCATATATTTACTCAATCCTATAGGTACTATTACCTCCGATCTAATAAATAGGATTGAATGATATTGCTTC
>CALVJO010000018.1 GCA_944332225.1 uncultured Bacilli bacterium
TAGTCCTTAAAAATGATGTTTTTTTGACAAAACCACTTTTAAGTTATTTAAACTGAATTTACTTTGTTATTTATCGAGGAAGAAAGGGTGATTTTTGAAAATTAATTATCATTATGGCTTTAAATGAGATTTTTTCTTTCCTAATTATTTATTAAAACCTTCAAATCTATCTATTACAAGTTAGCATTATTGGATAATTTTCTACCAAATATAAATAAAATTGTCTAATATAATTTATATGGAGACACGGGTAGAAAAATTTCGTCGTTATCGCGAAGAAATCAAGCAGCAAAGTAATGATTTGAGCAAGAATGAAAAAGAATATTTAGTCGATGAAGTAACAAAGAATAATACGTTAACCATGACTATAAATCAGATTATTGAAGCTCATGATAAATATGTTTCTAAACAGGCTCAAGATGAGTTAATTCTCCAGGAAAAAGTAAAACAAAGAGAACATCGAATCAAAAAAGTTAAAAAGATTGCTACTACTATAGGCGCAATTCTTGTCGCCTCAATAGTAATCATTTTAAGCGCGTTGTTGATTGTATATTTATAGGAGGTTTATGAAGATAGTTAAAATTGCAATTGATGGACCTGCCGCGGCAGGAAAATCAACCGTTGCCCAACTTGTAGCTAAAGAATTGAATTTTGTCTATATCGATACCGGAGCTATGTATCGCGCGGTTACAGTTTTTTGCTTGGAACATAATATCTCTTGTCAGGATGAAAGAAAAGTCGCGGATGCATTGAAGGATATTGAGATTACTCTATATCCAGATCATTCAATTTCTTTAAATGGAAAAGATGTGACAAAAGAGATTAGACAACCGATAGTTAATGCAAATGTTTCCTACATTGCTCAAAACAAGGATGTTAGATTATTTTTAGTTAAGCAGCAAAGAAAGATTGCTGAAAATGTTTCAGTAGTCATGGATGGACGCGATATCGGAACTTATGTCTTACCTGACGCGGATGTTAAGATCTTTCAAATAGCCTCTGTAGAAACAAGAGCTAAAAGACGTTATTTAGAGAACATTCAAAAAGGAATTCCTTGTTCTTTAGAATCAATTCAAGAAGAGTTGAAGAAAAGAGATTATATTGATTCGAATCGAGATTTTGCTCCTTTAAAACAGGCAGAAGATGCGATACCTCTTGATACTTCAAACATGTCAATTGAAGAGGTAGTTAAAGAAATTTTAAATATTGTTTATAAGAAAGTAGGTTATATCCATGGCTAGAGGAATTGTTGCTTTAGTAGGCGCGCCTAATGTTGGTAAATCAACGATATTCAATCGTATTTTAAAGGAAAAAAAGGCAATTGTTGACGATCAACCTGGAGTTACTCGCGACCGTCTTTATGGGGTGGCTGAATGGCTCACCAAGACTTTTACTTTGATCGATACAGGTGGAATTGAAGTTAAAGACGCGCCGTTTCAAACTCAAATTAGAATGCAAGTTGAGATAGCTATCGATGAAGCTGATTTAATCATCTATGTCGCAGATGGTAAACTCGGGGTGACTAAAGATGATATCTGCGCGTCTAAAATGCTTAAAAAAGCCAAGAAAAAAGTTATTCTCGCGGTTAATAAAATCGATGATTTTTCTAAGGTTGTAAATATTCATGATTTCTATGCCTTAGGTTTAGGTGAACCTCTTGCTATATCTTCTGCTCACGGAATCGGCATGGGTGATCTATTAGATAAAGTTATTCAAAATTTACCTGAAAAAGAGATGGATGAATATGAAAATACCATTTGTTTTTCCTTGATTGGAAGACCTAATGTCGGTAAATCATCGTTAACTAACGCTTTATTAAATCAAGAGAGAGTTATTGTCTCTAATATTGAAGGAACTACTAGAGATTCAATAGACACTCCATTTACTAGAGATGATCAAAACTATGTGGTAATCGATACCGCAGGGTTGAAAAAACGAGGAAAAATTTATGAAGCTGTCGATAAATATTCAGCTTTAAGAGCTTTGTCGGCTATAGACAGAAGCGACATTGTTTTATTGCTTATCGACGCAAAAGAAGGAATTCAAATGCAGGATAAACATGTTGTTGGATACGCAGTTGAAGCAAATAAACCAGTTATAATCGTAGTTAATAAATATGATTTAATTGAAAAAACTATGTCTACGATGGATGAATTTAAAAAGAAGATTCGAAAAGAATTTAAATTTTTAGATTATGCTGAGATATGCTTTGTTTCAGCTTTAACTAAATCAAGAATCAACACGATTTTCTCAGCGATTAAATTATCATATAGCTCATACACTCAAAGAATATCAACCTCAAATTTAAATACAGTTATTCAAGAGGCGATGATGATGAATCCACCTCCAGATTTTAATGGTGATAGATTAAAAGTCTTATATGCTTCTCAAGTGGGAATCAAACCTCCAACGTTTGTCTTATTCTGTAATAATCCTGCTTCTTTACATTTTTCCTATGAAAGATATTTAGAAAATCAAATTAGAATGAATTTTGCCTTTGAAGGTTCACCTATTAAAATCATCGCGAGGGCCAAAAAAGAATGAAAATAGGTATAATCGGATCAGGAGCTTGGGGAACTAGTTTAGCTAATGTTTTGTTAGATAATGGAAATGATGTTTTGATTTATTCTCGAAATGAAGCAATCAAACAGGAAATTAACGAAAAAAAAACTAATTCTAAATATTTTGAAAATGTTACTTTGAATAATAAAATTAAGGCTACATCTTCCTTAAAAGAAACATTATCTTTCAGCGATGTTTTAGTCTTTTGCGTCCCTACTAAATCATATCGAGAAGTATTGAAGAGCTGCCTTCCTTTTTTAAATAAGAAATATCATATTGTTTCTACCGCGAAAGGATTTGAAAAAGGTTCCTTTAAAAGAATGTCAGAAATAATTAGAGAAGAGATTCCTTCATCGAATCGATATCAAGTTGTTACATTGATTGGTCCTTCTTTAGCTGATGATGTCATCTTAAAACATCTAACCTTACTTTCCGCGGTTTCCTTAGATGAGGAAGAAGCTAAATTTGTTCAAAAATTATTTTCTAATGAATATTTTAGAGTCTACACTCAAAATGATGAAATCGGCTCTGAATTAGGCGCGTCTTTAAAAAACGCGATCGCTATAGCGTCTGGAATCTTAGAAGGATTAGGCATGGGAGATAATGCGCGCGCGGCTTTAGTCACTAGAGGATTACAGGAGATCATCCGCTTTGGCGAGCATTTTAACGGTCAATTTAAGACCTTCATGGGATTAACTGGAATCGGAGATTTAATTGTCACTTGCAATTCGATTCATTCTAGAAATTTTTCCTTTGGATATCAGATTGGAAAACATAATGATGCGAAGGTTGTCTTAGAAAATAATCAAAAGACGGTTGAAGGAATTCAAACTATCAAATCAGTTTATCTCAAGGCTAAAGAAGAAAATATTTACATGCCGATTATCGAGGCTTTATATCATGTGATATTTGAATATTCTTCTCCAAAAGAAGAAATTAATAGCTTAATGACAAGAGAGCTTAAAAAAGAATAAAAAATATTATATATTAACCATTAGGAGGCAAGATGGGGTCTGATAAAGAAAAATATTCAACTATAACTATTGAAGATGAAGAGGAATTAGAAGCTAAATCTATTTTTTCAAAAACCTTAGAGATACCGCGTATCATCTTAACTAAGAATCGGAGAAAAAAGAAAAACTCGGATAATTTTGAAAAAGCTATTAGATACACGCCGTCTCCTGATGAAGGATTAAATTCTCTTCAAATTGAAGAAAGACAAACTAATAATTTAGTAAATAAGCAAACAAAGAGCTTATCTAAATCTTATCTACAAATTATTATTAGCAATGTTTTTACTTTCTTTAATATTTTATTAGTGACGATCGCTTGCTTCTTGCTCGTGGTTGGAGCTATCGGCGATTGTTTCTTTGTCGTCATAATGCTAGCTAATACCTTAATTGGGATTATTCAAGAGATTAAAGCAAAGCAAAAAGTTGATCAATTATCTTTAATGTCTATTCCGGAGATTAAAGTTAAACGAGATGCTTTAAAGATGAAGATACCCGCGGATAAATTAGTTTTAGATGATATTTATTATTTAAAAACTGGTAATGAAGTTCCGTGTGATTCCTATATTGTAAGAGGCTCAATTGAAGTTAATGAATCTTCTTTAACTGGAGAAGCTTTACCAATTAAAAAACAAGTCGATGATTATCTTCTTGCTGGATCTTTCATAGTCTCTGGAACTTGCATGTGCAGAGTTGATAGGATCGGTGAGCATAATTATATTAGTCAACTTCAAAATAAAGCTAGAAAAGTAAAAAAAGCTAAATCTATTTTATTAACTTCTTTAAATAAAATAATTATGTATATTTCAGGAATCATCATTCCTTTAGGCTGTTTATTAGCTTGGAACAATTATACTTTAACAAGCGATATAATAGAGACTATTAAAAAAACAGGGGCTAGCTTAGTTTCCATGATTCCTTCAGGATTATTCTTACTTTTATCTACCACCTTAACTGTTGCAGTTTTAGCCTTAGCTAAACGAAAGACTATGGTTCAAGATTCTTATGCGATTGAATCATTAGCTAGATGCGATGTTATTTGCTTAGATAAAACTGGAACGATAACTGATGGAACGATGAGATTAGAAAAAGAAATTAAGCTTACTGATAAAAGAATTGATATTAAAAAATTGATGGGATCTTTTGTTTCAGCCTTCCAAGATGATAAAAATGTAACTATGGAAGCTTTAACTAAGGCTTATCCAGAGACTAAGACTCACAAGATTAAAGTGGTTTTACCTTTCTCATCTTCTAGAAAGCTCTCCGCGGTGGAATTTGAAAAGACTGGAACATTTGTTTTAGGGGCTCCTGAATTCATCACTAAAGATAAAAAGGTATTATCTAGAAGCGAAGAATTTGCTAAGGAAGGCTTTAGAGTATTACTTTTAGCTTATACTAATGAACCTCTTTCTGAACAATCTACTTTTTCTAAGGTAGAACCATATGCTTTATTAGTTCTCTCCGACCATATTAGAGATGAAGCCTATGATACGATTAAATGGTTTAATGAAAATAATATGGAAGTTAAGATTATCTCTGGGGATAATCCTCAAACTGTCTCGCAGATAGCATTAAAAGCTGGGGTTCTTCATGGCGATAGATATATATCTTTAGAAGGATTATCTAATGATGAAGTTAGCTCTTTTGCTAATCAATACACAGTTTTTGGAAGAGTTTCTCCAGAGCAAAAAGCTGTTTTAATTAAAGCTTTAAAAAATAATAATCGAACGGTAGCAATGACTGGAGACGGCGTTAATGATATTTTAGCGATGAAGCAAGCTAATTGTTCAATCGCTATGGCATCAGGATCTGACGCGGCTAGAAATGCTTCTCACCTTGTCTTGATGGATTCTAACTTTGCTTCGATGCCAAAAGTAGTCGAGCAGGGTAGAAAAGTAATTAATAATATTCAAAAGACAGCTTCACTTTATTTGATGAAAACAACTTATGCGATTTTATTTGCTTTAATCACCTTAGTTTGCTGGGCTTTTGGACTTGGCTTTGTTCAACCGTTCAACGCAAGACATCTTTATATTCTTGAATTTGTGGTAATTGGAATTCCTTCCTTTATCTTTGCATTGCAATCTAATAAATCGTTAATTAAAGGAACATTTATGAAGACGGTCTTTTCTAAGGCGATTCCTTATGGAATATTGATGCTTCTTTCAGTAGTTTCGGTGATGCTTATGACTCATAATGATTTCTTTGAAGTCAATTCTAATAATGTCATGGTAACTATGGCTTGTTTATCTATATCTATAACTGGATTCATCGCTTTATTCTTCACGTCTTTACCTTTCTCTTTATATCGAATTGGAACTTTCTTGTTGATGTTTGGAATAGCCGCGATATATGTATTCTTAGTCCCTAGCGGATTCACCGGAATCTATATTGAAGAATTATCATCATTTAACTGGGCTACATTAGGTATATTGACTTTAATTATATTTATTGTTGCTTTAATCATTTATATAGTTAGATATCTATTAATTAAAAAAGGTGAAAAAAATGAAAATTAGAATTAATGAAGAAGTAAAGCATGCTTTAGAAAATAATATTCCTGTCGTCTGTTTAGAATCGACAATCATATCTCACGGGATGCCTTATCCTAAGAATGTGGAAACAGCTTTAAAGGTAGAACAGGTAATTAGAGATAACGGATGCGTTCCAGCGACTATAGGTATTGTTAAAGGCGTGCCAACTGTCGGCTTATCAAAGGAAGAAATTGAAGAGTTCGCTTCAAGAAAAGATATTGTTAAGGTTTCTAGAAGAGATCTTCCTTTAGTTATCAGCAAAAAGCAATATGGAGCCACGACGGTAGCTACCACGATGATAATTGCTTCTTTAGCCAACATTAAATTCTTTGTGACTGGAGGAATCGGGGGAGTTCATATTCACGGAGAAGATACGATGGATGTATCCGCTGATTTAATTGAATTAGCTTCGACTCAGGTCATGGTTATCTGTGCGGGAGTCAAAGCAATTCTCGATTTAAAGAGAACTTTAGAATACTTAGAGACTTTCGGGGTAACTGTTATCGGCTATAAACAAGATACTTTAGGGGCTTTTTATTATCCTGATTCTCATCTTAAAATTGATGGAGAAGTGGATGATTTTGCTGAAGCTGCGAGAGTGCTTATCGCTAAAGAAGATTATAAGTTACGAGGCGGAATCTTACTTTCTAATCCGATTCCTAAAGAATATGCTTTAGATGAAGAAGAGATGAATTCAGCCATCAGCGAAGCTTTAAAAGAAGCTGATGAAAAGCATATAAGCGGTAAGGAAGTAACTCCATTCTTACTTTCTAAAGTAGCTTCTTTAACTAAAGGAGATTCCTTAGAATCTAATATCGCTTTAGTTATAAATAACGCAATAGTTGGGGCTAATATTGCTAAAGCGTACTACGAGATAAAGAAGTCTAAGGAAGATTAGCTTGTATTATATTGATTTAAAAGAGCTTTACGCTTAGAATAGCAAGTGAAATTTATCTCCGATGCTTGGGTCACGGAGATGACCTTAATACTTTAAGGAGAGCTGCTTATGGAAGAAAAGAAACCTATCAAATCAAAATATCATAACTACGATATTCTTATTTATATTGTTTTAATTGTTTTAGCCTATTTCCTGGGAGTCAATGTTTACTCTAACACAGGAGGAGTCTATGGTTCGGATCGAACCGTATTTGCTATTGTTGGAATCTTAGTTGGATTCTTTGTAGCTACCATCACTTATGAGATTGGTAAGTTAATCTTTGGTAAGATTTCTTCACTAAATTTAATATCGATTAATATTTTTGGCTTAACCTTTAAAAGAGTTGATGGCAAATTAAAATTTTGTTTTGAAAAATTAGAAAACTATGGAGGAAAGACGGTTATGGCTTGCAAGAAAGTCGATCGTTCTCTTCCAGTTTTATATTTTTTAGGAGGAAGTATTTTTACCATCATCGCCTTTGTTGGATTAATCTTCTTAGGAATATATTTAACTAATTATTTAAATGATGGGATTTATCAATACATCTTTTATATGGCTTCATGCGTCGCTTTAATTGTCATATTGTTAAATATGGTTCCGTTTTACGCGGGAGCCTTATTAGATGGATTTGTTTTAAGATTAATTACCTCTAAAGAAAACAAAGAAGCTTATTTCCATTACATCTATAACTTAGGTGAATTAAATAAATCTAATGGTTCATTATTGCTTTATACAAGCGATAGCATAGATGATTTCTTCACCTCAAAAGCCTATTTTCAAAATTACTATTATTATCTATTAAATAATGATGTTGAAAAGGCTAAAGAAGTCTTACAAAAGTGCATCGAGATAATAGATTTATTCGAAGACGATGAGATTAAATTCATTCAAGCTGAACATCTTTATTATCTTATAATGGAAAATAAACTTGAGGAAGCTCAAGATTATTATTCTGGGCTAGATTCATCTCTCAGAAGAAAGATTTCTAACGGAAAGAAGCAATACTTCAAAACTTCGATCTTAATTCCTTCGATGATTGAGGTTAATTATGATAACTTTGAATATTTAATGGCTAAATATGAGCATAGTAAATTTAACTATCTTCCTTTATTAAAGGATATAGAAACAAAGATGATGGAAGATAGCTTTGATAAAATTAGATCTTATCAAGTTGAATGGTTTACTAAAGAATCGGATATTTAAAATCTTTTAAAGAACCAAGAAGGGGCTTTATATATCTTATAAAGCTCTTTTTTATTTGTTTGGTTTCTTCATCATAATATTTTAATGGTAGATATTTAATCTTATTAGCGACTTCAGCAAATGGGATGAAAGAGTAATTAAGAGAATAATTTTTTTCTCTTGTGAAACTTACCATGCCATCTACATTAAATTCTTTTCCTAAGGTGGCTATATAACCTGCGGTGTAAGCTTCTTCAATATCGACATTAGAAGCCTGCAAGGCATAAGATCTTTGTAAGACAGAAAGCTCGACGGCCCTAGTTTTAATATTGAGTTTTGAGGTGATTAAATTAGCTAAATATGAACCAACTCCACCTAGCTGAACGTGATTAAAACTGTCAGTCGCTTTGTTGTTTAATACAAAGTCGCCATCAGAATTTTTAATTCCCTCGCTTACAACAATCATCCCTCTTCTTTTTCGCGCGTAGATATCGTTAACTCTAACTAAGAAATCATTTTCATCGAAAGAAGATTCTGGAATATAGACTAAATCAACTTCCATACCTAAAGTTTGTAACATGACGCATGAGGCAGTTAGCCATCCGGTGTCTCTACCCATGACTTCAACTATATTAATCTTTCCGTTTCGATAGGCTAGATTATCTAGATAGATAGAGGCAAGAGCAGATACGATGAATCTTGAAGCTGATCCGTATCCAGGAGTATGGTCAGTAATCATTAAATCATTATCGATGGTTTTAGGAACTCCAACGACATTAATCGGATAATTTATGTATTTAAAATATTCATTTAATTTATATCCAGTATCCATTGAATCATTTCCTCCGTTTAGGATGAGTAAATGAATGTCGTATTTTTTTATTACTTCGAGAATCTTTAAATATTCATGATCATCTTCTAAAAATGGTTTTAAACGATGACGCGCGGATCCTAAGAAAGTTCCAGGGGTCTTTTCTAATTTTCTAAGTTTAGATTTATCTAAAGAATCTAAGGATATGATATTATCGTTTATTAATCCGTCTACCCCATAAAGAGAGAAATATAGATTTCCCGATGAATTATCTTTGAATCCATCGATCACTCCTTTCATCGAAGCGTTGATGACTGAAGTTGGGCCTCCTGATTGAAGATATAAGGCGTTAACATAGTTCTTTTGGTTTTCTTGTTTCATATTAATAAATCCTTTGTTGCTAAATTTATTTTACATTATTAAAGAACATTTATTAATAGATATATAAAATTATATTTATGACATGTAATTTATAAAGTGAAATTAGATTCAACAAGGTGATCAAGCTTTTTTAAAGTTGATTTTTTAATTTTGTTACAACTTTTTAAATTTTTTCTTGCTTAGATAATTCTATCTTGCTAATATTTGAAAGCACGGTCATACATCCGGGTGTTTCATGTGGTTAAGAAAGAGTATGGAACACCCGGGATTGTGACTTGACTATAAGGAAGGAGTTTTAAATGCCAACTATTAATCAATTAGTACGTCAAGGTCGTTCTAGATTAAGCGTTAAATCAAAATCTCCAGCATTAAATTTTAGATTTAACTCTCTTTCTAAGAAACAAACCACTCAAGCGGCTGCTCAAAAAAGAGGAGTTTGCACCAGAGTTGGAACCATGACACCTAAAAAACCAAACTCAGCTATGAGAAAATACGCGAGAGTTAGACTCTCTAACGGTTACGAAGTTACTGCGTATATCGGAGGAGAAGGACACAACTTACAAGAGCACTCAACTGTCTTTATTAGAGGCGGAAGAGTCAAGGACTTACCTGGTGTTCGTTACCACATCATTAGAGGTGTTAAAGACTGCGCGGGTGTCCAAGATAGAAAACAAGGAAGATCTCTTTACGGTGCTAAGAAACCGAAAGGATCTAACTAATAAGGAGGTCTACCATGGCACGTAAAGGATTTACTGCTCAAAGAGATGTTCTACCAGATCCAATTTATAATTCAAAATTAGTCACTAGATTAATTAATAAATTAATGATCGATGGTAAAAAAGGAACTGCTCAAACAATTTTATACGAAGCTTTCAAAAAGATTGAAGCGAAAACTGGAAAACCAGCAATGGAAGTTTTCGAGGTTGCAATCGGCAATATCATGCCTGCTCTTGAATTAAAAGTTAGAAGAGTAGGTGCTGCAAACGTTCAAGTCCCAGTTGATGTCTCAGCTGAAAGAAGAGTTACTCTTGGACTTAGATGGTTAGTTAACTATTCTAGACTTAGAAATGAAAAATCAATGGAAGATCGTTTGGCTAACGAAATCATTGATGCCGCGAACGGAGTCGGAGCTTCAGTTAAGAAGAGAGAAGATACTCACAAGATGGCAGATGCTAACAAGGCATATGCACATTATCGTTGGTAATTATTACTGACAGAATAAGGGAGAAATTAAAATATGGCTCGTCAATACCCAATTGAAAATACGAGAAATATCGGTATCATGGCTCACATCGATGCCGGTAAAACCACTGTCTCGGAAAGAATCTTATTCTACACCGGAAAGACTTACAAAATCGGTGAGACTCACGAAGGTACCGCGACTATGGACTGGATGAAGCAAGAGCAAGAAAGAGGTATTACAATTACTTCCGCTGCGACTACTTGCTATTGGAAGAACCATAGAATTAACTTAATTGACACTCCGGGTCACGTCGACTTCACCGCTGAAGTTGAAAGATCTTTAAGAGTTCTTGATGGCGCGGTCACTGTCTTAGACGGTAAAAACGGCGTTGAGCCTCAAACTGAAACTGTTTGGAGACAAGGATCTAAATACAACGTCCCAAGAATTGTGTTTGTTAACAAATTAGACGCTATAGGTGCTGACTTCGATATGTCAGTCAAATCTATCGGAGAAAAATTAGGTGCTAATGCTGCCGCTATTCAATATCCGATTGGAATTGAATCATCCTTAAAAGGTGTCATCGATATCATCGAGCAAAAAGGCTACGTTTATACCGATGTCATGGGTGAAAAAGAAGAAGTCGTCGATATTCCTGAAGAATATTTAGATAAAGTCGCTGAATTAAGAGCTCAATTATTTGAGAACTTAGCTAACTTTGATGATGACATCATGATGAAGGTCTTAGAAGGTGAAGAACCAACTGTTGAAGAAACTAAGGCTGCTATTCGTAAAGGCGTCTTAACTTGTCAATTCTTCCCAGTTTTAGCAGGTTCAGCTTATAAGAATAAAGGTATTCAAAACTTACTTGATGCAGTTGTTGAATACTTACCTTCACCAGTTGATATCGCTCATACTGTCGGACACACTCCTGATGGAAAGGAAGTTATCTGCGAACCAAAAGACGATGCTCCTTTAGCAGCTTTAGCTTTCAAGATTATGACCGATCCATTTATTGGTAAATTAGCTTTCTTCAGAGTTTATTCTGGAGTTGCTAAATCCGGAACTTATGTTTTGAATTCAACTAAAGATGTTAAAGAAAGATTTGCTAGATTAGTCTTAATGCACGCGAATAACCGTTCTGAAGTTGATGAGGTTTTAGCAGGAGATATCGGAGCTGCGGTTGGATTAAAGAATACGTCCACAGGTAATACTCTTTGCGATCCTGACCACCCAGTAATTCTCGAAACCATTCAATTCTCTAATCCAGTTATTAATGAATCTATTGAACCTAAATCAAAAGGTGATCAAGAAAAGATGACTGCTGGATTACTTAAATTATCAGAAGAAGACCCAACATTTAGATTCTATACCGATCCAAATACTGGCCAGAACATCATCGCAGGTGTCGGTGAACTTCACCTTGACGTTATGGTCACTAGATTAAAAGATGAATTTAAGGTTCAAGTTAATGTAGGTGCTCCTGAGGTTGCTTATCGTGAAACTATTAGAAAAACTGCTGAATGTGAAGGAAAATACATTAAGCAATCTGGTGGTCACGGTCAATATGGTCACGTTTGGATTAGATTTGAACCTAACCCAGGAAAAGGATTTGAATTCGTTGATGCAATCGTCGGAGGTGTTGTTCCTAGAGAATACATAAAGCCAACTGCTGACGGATTAAAAGAATCTTTAGATAGAGGTTTAGTCGCTGGTTATCCAATCACCGACATTAAGGCAACATTATTCGATGGTTCTTACCATGATGTTGACTCATCTGAAGCTGCTTACAAGGTTGCTGCTTCCTTAGCCTTAAAAGAAGCTGCTAAGAAGTGTGATCCTGTAATCCTAGAACCTATCATGAAAGTTGAAATCACCTGCCCTAATGAATATTTAGGTGATGTAATGGGAGATATCGCTTCTAGAAGAGGTAACGTCGCTGGATATTTCACTAGAAATGGCGCGGAAGTTGTTGATGCTTCTGTCCCTCTAGCTAATATGTTTGGTTATGTTACTGACTTAAGATCTCTTACTAAAGGAAGAGCCTCTTACACGATGGAACTTGATAGATACGAAGAGTGTCCTAAGTTCGTTGCCGACGAAATTATTAAAAAGAACGCCGGAAAATAAGAGAAAACTAGAAGATTGTTTCTCTTATTAGTTGATTTAAAAAACTGTTTGCTATAACATTAATTTGTTGAAAATAAATTTTTAGAGGAGGAATTTCACAATATGGCAAAGCAAAAATTTGACAGAAGTAAAACCCACGTCAATATTGGTACCATCGGACACGTCGACCATGGTAAAACCACTTTAACCGCGGCTATTACCACTGTCTTAGCTGCAAAAGGCTTATCAGAGAAGAAAGCCTACGATCAAATCGATGCTGCTCCAGAAGAAAAAGCTAGAGGTATTACAATCAATACCGCGCACATCGAATACCAAACTGAAAAGAGACACTATGCTCACGTTGACTGCCCAGGTCACGCTGACTATGTCAAGAACATGATTACCGGTGCTGCTCAAATGGATGGAGCTATCCTTGTTGTTGCAGCTACTGATGGTGTTATGCCACAAACCCGTGAACACATCTTACTTGCTAGACAAGTTGGTGTTCCTTACATCGTCGTATTCTTAAATAAGTGCGACCAAGTCGACGATCCAGAATTAATCGACATCGTTGAAATGGAAATCCGTGACTTATTAAATGAATATGGATTCCCAGGAGATGACACTCCAATCATCCGTGGTTCTGCTTTAAAAGCATTACAAGGTGATCCAGTTGAACAAGAACACATCATGGAATTAATGGATGCTGTTGATAGCTACATTCCTGATCCAGTTCGTGATGTTGATAAACCTTTCTTACTCGCTATTGAAGACGTCGTTACCATCACTGGTAGAGGAACTGTCGTCACTGGTAGAGTTGAAAGAGGTACAACTAAATTAGGTGATGAAGTTGAAATCGTTGGTATCAAACCTACTAAGAAAACTGTTATCACTGGTATCGAAATGTTCCGTAAGACTCTTGATGAAGCAAGAGCTGGTGATAACGTCGGTATCCTTTTAAGAGGTGTCAACCGTGACGAAGTCGTCCGTGGACAAGTCTTAGCAAAACCAGGCACTGTTACTCCACATACTAAATTCGAAGCTAAAGTTTACGTTTTAACTAAAGAAGAAGGTGGACGTCACACTGCATTCTTCAACGGATATAGACCACAATTCTACTTCCGTACAACCGATATCACTGGTGTTGTTGAATTCCCAGCTGACTTAAAGATGGTTATGCCTGGTGACAACGCTGAATTCACTGTTGAGTTAATTCACCCAGTTGCTATTGAAAATGGTACCCAATTCTCCATCCGTGAAGGTGGTAGAACTGTCGGTGCTGGACAAGTTACTAAGATCCTTAAGTAATTTAATTAATTTGAAATCTAGAGGTGCATTTGCACCTCTTTTTTGTGTTCATAATCAGTTTTGATATTTTTAAAAAATGATAAACATCAAAATATATTTATTTTAAATATCATTTTTATTAATATCTTTTTAAAGGCATAAAGTGTCTTGATTAATTTATATATAGTTAAAAATAAGAGAAGATAATAATTGATATGGTAAATATTGAACGAAAAAAAGCATCTTTAAATAACCGTCTAGCCGCGGCATGTCTAGATATATTCATTTTAATGATGGGATTTATTTTACTTAATAACTTTTTTGTTATTCCTATCTTTAATTTAACTTCTGATTATAATCAAGTTTATGATACATATGTTCAAGAGTTAATGGACTCTAGAATGTATAAAGAAGATGAAAATAATAATGTTATCTTCGTTTTAGATAATTTTACTTTAGATGAACTCACCACGTATGATGAAATAATTACCTATAATTATAATTTAGAAGAATATTCTACAAATGGTCCTTCCGCTTTAGAAGAATTTAAAAATAGTAAAACGGACATGATGAAGGAATATTTCACCTATGATCAAGAGACTGATACTTATACTCCTAATGAAGATAATGAAAGTGAAATCTTAACTTTTTATTCTAATGCATTTAATGATCTATCTAGTTTTTTATTAGTTAATAATGAAACATTAGCTAATGCTTATTCTAAATTAAATTTTTATAATCAAATTGAAAGATTCATCTCAATTTTAATTGTCTCAGTTGTTCTTTATATTGTTATTCCATTGATTTTGAAAAATGGGCAAACTATAGGAAAGAAAGTTTTGAAAGTTTATGTTGTAGAATGCGATAAGGTAGGTCTTGGATTATCTACTTCTAAGCTTCTTTTAAGAGAAGGAACATTCGTCGTGGTTGAAGTGATTCTTTCAATGTTTACTTACTATATTCCGCTTATCCTTTCTCTCATCGTCCTTGTAGCTACTAAAAATAGAGTCTCTTTACATGATGTAGTAAGTAGAACTATGGTAATAGATACTCTTGAAGATATTCCTGAAAAAGAAGAGATTGTTGATAAGAGATTAATTGTTAATCCTCCAATTAATGTAGTTGAAAATATTAATATAGTTGAGGGCAAAAAAGAAGATTCAAATCCTATAGATTCAGGAGAGAATGAATAATGCTAACTACAAAAGCAAGTGTTTTTAAACGCGGCATAGCTTTCATTTTTGATGTTGGATTATCTTTATTAATCGGTTTGCTTCTACAAATATTAGTCGCAACTCCTATTGCTAATAATTCTTTTGATTATCAAACTAATCAAGATAATTTACTCCTTGAAAGAGTAAAATCTGGTTTATTCTATTTTTATGATGGTAACGATGTGGTTTCATATTTAGATGATGAGGATACAATACTTTCATCTAATAATGATAATAATTTTTCTCTTTATAATTTACAAAATTTAGTTTATTTAAAAGATGATGATAATTATGATAATCGATTTTATCTAACTGGGTTAGATTACTTTTTTTCTTTATATAATAGTGAATATCCTGATGATACATTCTATCAAGATATGAAGGATTCATCCTCACTATTTAAAGATGGTGAGCTTATTGAAGGATATGAAGAAAGCGAGTTATTAACTTTTTTAGATAGTGTTTTTAATAGAATATCTCCTTATTTTGAAAGACTTAACGATAATATTATTCCTAATTTAAGCATGTCAATCTCTGTAACAAGAATTGTGATTACTATCTCTTCATACGGAATTCCTTTAACTATATTTTATTTAATCGTGCCTCTATGTAATAAAAATAGAAAAACTTTTGGAAAGATGATCATGAATCTAGGTGTAGTTAATAAATACTATGTTAGAGCCTCAATATTACAAACGATAACTAGAGGTTTATCTTTTATTATCTTAGAGATGCTTCTTTCTTTAATGCTTTTAGGATTACCTTTAGTCATTTCTTTCTTGATTGTTTATTTTAATCGCGATGGGAAGAGTTTACATGATTTAATATCTTTTACGATGGTATTAGATTTAAAAGAATTTACTCCTTTTGATAATATTGAAGAATATAATAAGTTCATCAAAGATGAAAAAGATGTAAGAGATCGTTCTTTAAGGAGACCATATGAGTAGAAATATTAGAAGATATATTGGTTCTTTTATCGACGCGGGATGTTTTTTACTACTTTTTTATTTATTCACATTGGTGGTTTCTTATTTAATTGTTCCAAATAATGCAACTTATCAAAATAACGCGCTTGAGATGAATCAGATATTAGAAGAATCTGGTTTATATGAATGGGATGACGGTGAACTTGTTGAAATCACAACTGAATACGATGCAAGATTAGAAAAGTTTTATGAAATTTATGATTATAATGATGGTTCATCTGATCATTATATATCTTATGATGATGCGAGAGATAAAAGCGGATATTTCAATAAAATCGGCGATGATTATGTAGTTAAAGATGATGTTTCAGAAACTGATATCAATGTTTTTTATCGAAGTGAAGTTGATAAAGCTTTAGTTATTTTGTTCAATGAAACTAACTATCAAGAACTATATCAATATAATCGTAATTTCTTACGATGGAGCTCGATTATATGTTTAGTAGTATCTTCATCAATTTTTTATTTAATATTACCTTTAATTATAAGAGGTCAAACATTAGGTAGATTAATAATGAAAACAGAAATTGCTTCTCAAGATGATTCAAAAGTTTCAATTCCTCAGCTAATCGTTAGATATATCGCATTTTTTATGATTGTAGTATTGATGAGCTTATGGCTATATTTCATTCCTTTAGGAGTCAATTTATTAGTTTATTTTATTGATAAGAAGAGAAGATCTCTACCGGATTTCTTCGCGGTGACTTATACTAGAGAAAAATATCAAGAAACAGAAAAAATTATCGAAAATAAAGAAGGGAGTCAAATATGAAAAAGAAAGAAGATGATTTAGCAAAACTAGACGGTAAAAGCATACCTACTTGGGCGAAAGTTTTAGCATTTATTTTAGCCTTCGCTTTAGCTTTTTTCTTATTTGGAATATTACCTCATTTACTAGGTTAGATTATGTTTTTTGATGCAAAGTACGATTCAGGATACTATACGGATACTCTAAAAGAAGAGATTGAAAATTTTTGGAATTATTTTGAAGAAAACGAATATGATTTAGTGAATGCATTATATTCAAATGATAAAACTTTTCTCGATGATTTTGAAAAGAGAATTAATAAGGTTTTCTATCTATCTAAAAAAATGATTCCTTATGCTTTTTCTTTTAAAGATGGAAGATATCAATTCATTATTTTTTTTGGAAGATCAAGCTATATTTTATCAGTAGCAAATATGCTTTTTGATTATCCGGATAAAGATTTAGATTTAGAATGGTCTTTTGTTCTACAAAAGAGTCGGAAATATCATCTTTTTGATGGGAAAAAATAATATTAATCAAAATATTAAATTTAAATAGATATGGTAAGCGATTTACCAAAAATTTTTGCTTTTAAATATGCTTGTTAATTGTTAATATATTTATATACCTAGTTATAGGAGGAGAATCCAATGGAAGTTAAACTAGTAGACCTTACGAAGGTTTTCTCTAAAAAAGAAGGAGATGTTGTCGCGGTAGACCACATCAATATTGATATTCCTTCCGGAAAACTCGTCGGGCTTTTAGGACCTTCAGGATGCGGAAAATCAACAACATTATATATGATTGCTGGATTACATCGTCCAACTGAAGGCCAAATCTTTTTTGGTGAAAACGAAGTTAGTAAATATCCACCTGAAAAACGTGGAATCGGCTTAGTTTTCCAAAATTATGCCTTATATCCTCATTTAAGTGTGGAACAAAATATTATGTTCCCTTTAGAAAATCAAAAAATTAAAAAAGATGAGGCAAAGGCGCTTGCTTACGAATACGCGAAGATTGTTGGTATTGAAGGACTTCTTTCAAGAAAACCTGCTCAATTATCAGGTGGTCAACAACAACGTGTCGCGATTGCTAGAGCTTTAGTAAAAAAACCTGATGTCTTATTGTTAGATGAACCTTTATCTAACCTTGACGCTAGATTGAGATTACAAACTAGAGAAGAAATTAAACGTATTCAAAGGGATACAGGAGTAACTACAATTTTCGTTACTCACGACCAAGAAGAAGCAATGTCTATTTCAGACTTTATCGTGGTAATGAATTTTGGTGTTGTTCACCAAATTGGTCGTCCTCAAGATGTTTATAATGAACCAATCGATTTGTTCGTTGCTAAATTCTTAGGAACTCCACCTATCAATGTTTTCAAAGGAGTATATAATGGACGATTCACCCAAATCTATGGTCAAACTCTTAAAGGTGATTATGAACGTTCTAAATTATTTGAATGCGCGCAGGGATTCATCGGCTTAAATCCTTCAACCATTAAGATTAATCCAAGAGGACAATATGAAGTTGTCGTAGATAAGGTAGAGCCATATACCGATGTTGTTTACAATGATGAGGTAGTAGATCATGTTGAAACTATCACTCATGAAGACGGCACGACTGAGGAAGTACATAAAGAGGAAACAACTTCAGTTCCATCTGAGATTAAGAAATTAAGATTATATTTCCATATCGATGGAGATGGTAAGATTTTCTCTGCTGAATTCGATTATCAAGATGGTATCGAAGTCGGAGATAAGATCAAATTATCTTATGATATCGATGTTCAAGTAGGTGTTAGACCTGAAAATATTGTCATTGATAAAGACGGACCTATTTCAGTCTATTGTGACATGATTGAATATATTGGACGTGATAAGACAATGATTTTCAAATTTGATGAAGCTGACACCCAAACCTATAAAGCAATCATTCCTAGCGATGTAGAAGTTCATCAAGGAAATAGAATTAACGTTAGCTTTAAGAGATTCTTCATCTTTGACGCTGACGGCAAGAGGTTAATTTAATATGGAAGAAGTCAAAGTTGTTAATGAGAATGAAAATGTTTCTACTGACATCTTTGCTTCGGCAGTAAATCTCACTTCTCCAGTTCAAGAAGTAGTAGAAACTGATAAAAAAGAAAAATTATCTTATTTTGCTAGGAAACGTAAAGAAAAGAAGGCTGAACAAGCTCAAATGCTTGAATGGAAAAAAGACTGGTGGAAAGCTCTTATCTGTCTTGCTCCAGCAATGATTATCTTAGCTGTCTTCACCTTTTGGCCTATCATTAAGACTTTCGTCATTTCCTTCTTTCCAGACTATAACTATTTAACTGATGAGTTTGGAGGATTCGGATTTGAATCTTATTCAAAAGTATTAACTGATGCGACTTTCTGGCGAGCGATGCTTAATACGGTGATAATGGTTGTTGTTTCTGTCCCATTAAGTATTATTATCGCCTTACTTATCACTGTTGCATTAAATTCAATAAAGAAGCTTCAGGGTGTGTTCCAAGTCATATTCTTCTTACCTTATGTAACTAACGGTATGGCATTTGGATTGGTCTTTGCGACTATCTTCTCACCTATGGATTATGGTTTAGTTAACCAATTAATTGGATTGTTCGGTGGAGATCCAGTTCACTGGACCGGAACCTTAGTTGGTTCAACAATTCCTTATTGGGCTGGTATATTTGTTATTACCATCTATGCGATTTGGAACGGATTAGCTTTCAAGATCTTAGTATTCTTAAGCGGTATTCAAGGAATTGATAAACAATATTATCAAGCGGCTCAAGTTGATTCGACCCCTAAATATCGAGTATTTACTAAGATTACAGTACCATTGCTTTCTCCGATGATTATGTATATTACAATCACCTCACTTATGGGAGCGTTTAAATCATATTCATCCGTAGTCTCATTATTCGGTGAATCTATGGGTAATGGTCAAGATGAAACCTTCATCACTGCTGTCGGTTATATTTATAAATACTTCAATAATGTTACCTCGAGCTCTAGAGGTGCAACATTATTGTCTCAAGCTTCCGCGGCAGCATTAGTCTTATTCGTATTTATCTTGTTAATCACAATGGTTCAAATGTGGGCTAACAGCAAGAAAGTGCATTATTAGGAGGTATTTATGGATTCTGAATTATTAACTAATACAATCAACTCAAATACCTCAAGTATTGATTTAGCTAATGTCACTAATTTAATGTCTGAAGCAAGTCATAGTGATGTATCTGTCGAAGAAAATATTTCTAAAGTCTTAACTAAAGAAGAAAGAAAAGAACGTAGAGCTCAAGCTAGAGAGCAAAAGAAAAAAGCAGCTTTACAATCTAAGCAAGAATTATATTTTGAAAATGATGCCCAAGCTAAAAGATATCAAAGAGCAAGACATGTCAAATTAGGATTTATCTATGCTTTCTTGGTTCTATGCGCCTTACTTACCTTAATTCCATTCTATTGGATGATTAATACATCTTTAAAAACATATGATGAATTAATTAGAATTCCGGCAACATTCTTCCCGGAAAACCCGGTGTTTGAAAACTATGTAACCGCGTTTACTACAGAGAACGGATTACTCTTAAGATATATTGGTAACACTCTCTTAGTTGCTGTTCTAACGATGCTTCTATCGGTAGTAACTACAACTTTAGCGGCATTTGCCTTTGCTAGATTAGAATTTAAAGGAAGAGAGTTGTTATTCAGTTTATTATTAGCGACTATGATGATTCCTGGTGAAATGATGATTATGACAAACTTCACCACCGTAGCATCACTGGGAGGACTAGATTCCTACTGGGCGCTGATCATTCCGTTTGGAACATCAGTATTCTATATGTTCTTCCTAAGACAAAACTTCAAGCAAATACCTAATGAGCTATATTATGCTGCAAAGGTTGATGGTAATTCTGACTTCAAATATTTCTTTAGAGTCATGATTCCAATTGCTAGACCAGCCTTAATTACCGTAATCATCTTATCTATGATTGGTAGCTGGAATGCTTACCTCTGGCCAAGAACAGTTTCTCAAGGCGATGAGATGAAACTTATTACCGATGGTCTTTTATCGTTATTCTCAACTGATATGGGTGGCGATACATCTAACATTAGAATGGCTGCAACTACTATTGTGTCGATTCCACTTTTACTTGCATTTGCCTTCTTTAAAAAGTATATTATGCGAGGTGTTTCTAGGTCTGGTATTAAAGGCTAGAACACTAAAAAAGGAGATTTATGAAATTAAAAACATTTTCAATTCTCGGCGCGATCACTATTTTAGGCTTAGCTGGTCTTGGCCTTACCTCTTGCGGAGGAACTACTGTTGAAAACGCTGGGGAAGCATTTAAGTTACTTACTTTAGATGATTTGAAAGCAAATTCTTCAGAATCCGATCCTATCGTCGTAGATTTCTGGCATTCTTTCGGTCATAACATTTCAGATGAGTTAACTCCATTAGTTGATGCTTTCGAAGAAGAGATGGCTGAACAAGGTATCCATATTAGAGTAGACGTCACATCAGTTGGTGGCGGATACGATGGATTAAGATCTAGAGTTAACTTAGGAACTAAGACTAACAATGTTCCTACCATGTTACTTGGATATCCAGATCACTTTGCTGACTATATCGATTCAGGTATCTTACTTGATTTAACTCCATTTGTTGATTCAACTGCTGAAGGAATTGGCATGAGCGGAGACGCTAACGCTGATTATTTAGTTGAAGATTTCGTCGATTCATACTGGAACGAAGTTGAAATGGAAGATAAAGATGGTAACGATATTATCGCTGGTATCCCATTTAACAAATCAACTGAAATTATGTATTATAACGCTTCAGCTGTTGACCCTATCTTAGAAGCACATGGTTGGTTAGATGAAGAAACTGGTTATTGGCTAAATCCAACTTGGGAACAATTAGCTACTGTTTCTGAAGAATTAATTGCTAAAGTTAAAGCCGGAACAATGTCTTGGGTTTATAACGGAGCAACTTATAAAGCTACAAAGACTAATTATCCTACCTATATTGATTCAGGCTCTAACTGGTTCATCACAATGTTAAAACAATATTGTGAAACTCAAGAACAAGCAAATGATGTTTACACAAATGCAAAGGGTGAAGTTGTTTTCTCAAATCAAACAACTATCGATGCTTTAAATTATTTCTACGATTATACAACAAAAGGTAGAACTGGCAGCAGCTCTAATGATGTTTATGGTGTTTGGAATTTACCTAACGCTGTTAACCAATCATATGGTTCATATATGATGAACAACCTTGATGCATTTATTTCCGTCGGTTCAACCGCTGGTGTTAATAACAATAACTCCGATAAATACGAATTAAAATGTACAACATATCCTCAAGTTTCTTATGATGGATCAAATGTTAATGCAGTTATTCAACAAGGAACTAACGCTGCTATTCTTTCAAGTAATTCTAACAACTTAACAAGATTAGCTGCTTGGTTATTAATTAGATATTTAACTAATACTGAAAATACTACTGAGTTCTCAATGAGCACTGGTTACTTAGCTGTTAGAGAATCAGCTGTTAATTCTTCAACATATAAAAATTTCTTAGCTAATGAAGATAACCCATTCACTGGAACTGTTGCTAAAGCTATTAACGCGACCAATAGAGAAAGACAATACTTCACAACTGACCCTGCCTTCTCTGGTTCTTCAATGGTCCGTGACAATGTTGATACAATGATGGTTTCTATCATGTGTCAAGGTGCTGATTTCACTTCTGCAATTTCAAAATGCTATTCTGACTTAGAAGACTTTGGTATTACTTGTGTTGATAGGTTAAGCTAAACCGGATTGGAGAAAAAAATGAAAAAATCAGTATTAACTCTAAGTTTGTTACTAACCCTAACTGGACTTGCTGCATGTAATGGAAGAGGTAATTCATCAGCAAATCAATTATTTGATGTTGAACCTACCACTTTCGATCATTATTATTCTAACAAAATTTCTTTCGCTGATATGAATATTGACGTTGAAGGAAAAACATTCATCGATGACAAAATTGAAAAAGTCGTTTACAAAAGAGATGGTGTTGATAAAGTCGGTATTAAATATGTTACCGATGGTGATACCGCTGTATTCTATACCTCTGGAACTCAAGATTCATTCACCAATCCTTTAGGAAGAAGCTATAGCTATTTCACCTGCCGTTTCTTATCAATTGATACTCCTGAATCAACTTCATCAATCGCTCCTTGGGGCAAGAAAGCTTCAGCTTATGCAAAGAGCTTATTAGAGAACGCAGAAGGTATCATCGTCGATGCGACTTCAATTGATACTTCTAATTTTGAAAACCCAAGAGATTCTTATGCTGCTGGTTGCCGTTTAGATAGTAACGGAACTAGATGGTTAGGATTAATTTGGTATTGTCCAGATGGAAAAGACGCTAATGATTTAAACAATTATCGTTGCTATCAATTAGATATGATAGAAGAAGGTTATTCTTTCTACACTGGTAATTACAATCCTAAAATCAACGGTAACATCAATTATGTTTATAACGTTGATCAAGAAGAAGAACCTATCTTATATTCTAGATACGAAGAAACATTTGGAAGTATGACCCTTGCTGATATCTTCTTTGAAGCAGATATTAGAACAAGCTCTTTAGAGCAAAGACATATTGGAGCTGAAGATGATCCAGATTATGATTATTCTTCTGAGCCAAAACAAATGAGCATCACTGACGCTATCGCAAATTATGATACTCTTTCAAAAAATAATACTTATGTTGCTTTAACTGGTGTTATTACTAGATTCATCGGAGTTAACTTCTATTTCGAAGATGCTAATGGAACTGCTTTATATGTATATATGGGCTTAGATGCTAAGTCAATCGGCTCTTTATTCAAAGTTGGTGACACCATCAACATTAGAGGTAGAATGTCTGAATACGGTGGACAAATTCAATTAACCGATATTGTTTGGGCACAAGAGACCTTTACTAAAGTTGAAGGAGAAGGCGCTGTTGCTATGCCTGATCCAATCCAAATCACTTCTAATGATTTCACTATTGCTAGATTAGAAGAGTTACAAGGTAAATTAGTAACTGTTACTTTAAATATTGAGCATAAAGGTAATGTTTCTAAAGACTATTCTTATACATTAAATTGTACTGAAACAGTTAAAGATTTAACTGCAGCAGGATATCAATACGATAGCATGGGCATCCGTATCAATGGTAAACTTTCTCCAACATACTCTCCTGAAGAGGGTGATGCTTTAGTAGGTGAAAAAGTTACTGTCACCGGAATCATGTCAAAATATTATGAAGAAGATCTTACTTTAGATGAAGGT
The DNA here is from genome assembly GCA_944332225.1 of uncultured Bacilli bacterium. Classification (GTDB taxonomy): domain Bacteria; phylum Bacillota_I; class Bacilli_A; order RFN20; family CAG-449; genus CALVJO01. Next base: position 24,288 of record CALVJO010000018.1, read on the forward strand.
GAAAATTTTGCTTCTTATCAAATCGTAGTTGGTAATAGACCTACAACTGATGGAGTAAATGGAACCGAAATCATTGTTGTTGAATAATATTAAAATTAATAAGGGAGAATAATTAAATGAAAAAAACTAGATTATTATTAGCGTTATTAGCTATTGGCATCATGCCTGTCACTCTTGCTTCTTGCGGAGAACATTCATCTCCTGCAACTTCAGTTGCTGATGAGCAAGATCAAGCTAGAGTTGATGCGGCAAAAGAGGCATTAACCTGCCCTACTACCGTTCAAGATGACTTTACTCTTTCAACTTCAGGAGCTGGAAATGTTGTTATCACTTGGGCAAGTTCTAATGAAGAAGTAATCAAAATTGATGGAAGCACCGCGAAAGTCTCTAGACCTACTGATGCTGATGCAACTGTTACTTTAACTGCTACTTTAACTTATAACACCGCTAGCGCAACTAAGACTTTTGATGTTACTGTAACTCATGTTGATATTGGCGATGTTGTTACTCTAGCTGAAGTTAGAAGCAATTTTGTTGTTGGTGCTGAGTATAGAGTTACTGGTGTTGTCGCTCAATTTGCTTATAATTCACAAGGTGTTGCTGGTTTCTATTTAACAGATGCAACTGATACTTTCTACGTATTTGGATATCAATCTGCTAGCGAACTTAAAATAGGTGATGAAATCGTTATAACTGCTAATGGAGCTGCTTACTTTGGTTGCCCTCAATTATCTTTACCAAACATTGAATTAGTCATTGGAAGTGGAAGAGAAGTTCCTACCGATGCTTATATCGAACTTGAGTATTCTGCTTTCTATGAACAAGCTAATGCAGCTTCTGATTTTACTACTGGTAATGCCGCTCAAGGTGATTTACACGAAGAAAAATTAGCATTCATAGGTCATACATACGTTGTTAATGCAGCTATAATTTATCACGAAGGAAAAAATTTTGGATCTTGGGAAATTGCTGAAAATGCAGAAGGAAATCACTGGTTTTCTGTTCCATATTCAGATAAAGAAGATAATTCAGCATATAATACTTTATTAAGCCAATATGAAGGACAAGTTTTAGATGTTGCAGTTATCGCCTATAATTACAGTTCTTCTGATTTCTTACAAATCGCTATTGTAGATGTATTCCCTGAAGGATTCTCTAAATAGTTTGATTTAATACTTAATTATTTAAAAGCATAGTTTTAATGACTATGCTTTTTTATGGAAAGGGAATAATGATGAAACCAATATTGATCATTGTCGCTGGAGGTTCCGCCTCTGGTAAAACGACTGTCGTGGAAGAAATTAAAAAGAGCATAGGAAAGAATCAAGCAATCTTTATTAAGCATGATGATTATTATAGATGCCAAGATGATTTATCTATAGAAGAGAGGAGAAAGACTAATTATGACCATCCTTCTTCTTTAGAGAATGATTTGTTGGTGGAACATTTGAAGATGCTTTTAAACAATCAGCCTATTGATAAACCTATCTATGATTTTGTTAGTCAAACAAGAAAGAAAGAATGTGAGCATCTTGAACCTAAGAAGATTATTATTTTAGAAGGAATTTTAGCTCTTGAAGACGCTAGAATAAGAGAGTTAGCCTCAATTAAAATCTTTGTTAACTGCGATGATGATCTTCGCTTCATCAGACGTTTAAAAAGAGATATTGAAGAAAGAGGTCGTTCTTTAGATATGGTCGTCAATCAGTATTTAAAAACTGTTAGACCAATGCATCATTTATTTGTAAGACCTACTATTAGATACGCAGATATCATTATTCCTAATGACACAACTCATGCGATTGGGACTGAACTTTTAATTAGAAATATCAAATCTTTATTAAAAGAGATGCAAGATTAGAAGTGTCTCTAGGCATGGAATTTCACCAAAGTAAATATTTCTATTGTTTTTAAGCTTAAAATGATTTAAGATACTTTGGCGAATGGACCCTTAGCTCAGTTGGCAGAGCAACTGACTCTTAATCAGTGGGTCTAGAGTTCGAATCTCTAAGGGTCCACCAGAATTGATATTTAATCGATACTTCAAAGTATCGATTTTTTTTATTATAAATGATGAAAAACATGAAAATTGGATAAAATTTAATCATCTAGAGCCTTAATTATTATAAATAACTTTCAAAAATAGGGTAAAGCTCTATAATATAGTTGAAATCTAAAAGGGTTGTATATTAATTAAGGGTGATATTATGAAAACAAAATATGTAGATTATTCAACATTAATTGTTGCTATATTAGGCATTGTTTTTTGCTTTAGCTTAGTAAGCTTTTTACCTGCACCTAATTTAGCTTCTCTTTTCTTGATTGTTCCTGGATGTTATTCTTTAATTGCTGCAGGATATTTTATCTTAGAGGTTCTTTTAATATCTTGGATTAAGAAGGATAAAATAACAAATGGTAAGAAATTAGCCATTACCATTATTAAAATTGTTTTATTAGTATTGTTCTTATTTAGAGGTGGTATTCTAGAATATCCACATTTATCAGTAAGTTTTTTCGCTTCTTTACTATTTTTAATAACAATGGTATTTGATTTAATGGTTTTTACTTATGATTTAATTTCTAATGATAAAGAAAAAAAATCTAATGGAACGATATCTATAGTTGCTTTCAGCGTTATCTCAAGTTTAATAATGGCTTCTATGTTATCAATTGCTTTATATGATTATTTTTCTGCAACAAGTAACAATATTTTCTTGGTAATAGTATGCGCAGTCTTCATTGTTATCTCCTTAGGTCAAATTTTTAGTTTCATATTTAATAAGAAATATTATTTAGCTAATGGATTAATTGTTTTATTCAAAACATCATTTCTATTATTATATACGTTTAGTTTTTCTTTCCTTCAAACGCTTGCTGTTTGTTTTGGAACATTGCATTCATTCTTGATGGTAGGATTTTTTGCTTTGATGCTGATAGAAACTGTTATTTCCTGGATTTATTTCTTAAAAAGTATCAAAGTAGTAAGACAATCATTAAAACAAGAAATAGCTAGTTAAATCTAGCTATTTTAGATTAATAAATAGATTGATTTGATAATCTAACCCATTATTTTTTATTTAATCTTTTCTAATATATTTAAATTTTTAATATTGTTTTGAAATGAATTTCCTGATTTAGTAAACTTTTTTAAGAGGGATGGGGATATGAAACTTTTTAAATTTGGATCCATGACTTGTTGGATTTTTAGACTAGCTACAATATTAGTCAATATATTTTTGCCCGGGTATGCGACACTTACTTTTTTGTGTAGGAGTCATCATCGGGTTTATTTTTCTTAGTAATTTTAATTAATTTTAGGAGATTAAATCATGTTAGAAGTAAAGAATATTTCAAAAACTTACACGCCTAAGAAAGGGCAGCCTGTTAAGGCTTTAGATGGTGTATCTATAAAATTCCCCGAAAAAGGACTAGTATTTATTTTAGGTAAATCCGGCAGCGGAAAATCTACTTTATTAAATGTATTAGGCGGATTAGATAAAGTAGATTCAGGAGATATCATAATAAAAGGAAAGAGCAGCAAAGATTTCTCTCAATCTGATTTTGATAGCTATCGAAATACTTATTTAGGTTTTATATTCCAAGAATATAATATTTTAAATGAATTTACTGTAGGAGATAATATAGCTTTAGCTATCAAACTTCAAGGACGTAAGCCTTCAAAAGATAGCGTAGAAAATATCTTAGAGCAAGTTGATTTAAAAGGCTATGCGAAGAGAAAACCTAATGAGTTATCAGGTGGACAAAAGCAAAGAATAGCTATCGCAAGAGCTTTAATTAAAAATCCAGAAATTATTTTAGCTGATGAACCAACAGGCGCATTAGACTCTAGAACTGGAATTCAAGTCTTTGATACTTTAAAAGAATTATCAAAGAATAAATTGGTTATCGTAGTTTCTCACGATCGAGAATTTGCTGAATTATATGGTGATAGAGTTATCGAGATGAAAGATGGTAAGGTCATCTCTGATATTGAGAAAGTTTATCAAGAATCTAAAAAAACCAGCAGCGGATTAATTCAAATTGATAATCATCTTTTAGCATTAAAGAAAGGGCATGTTTTAACGGATGATGATATTAAAAAACTAAATGATATCTTAAAAAATTCTGATACATTAATTTCAGCTGATTCTCAAACTAATAAAGAGATTAAGAAGGTAGCTAGAATCGGCGAAGACTTTTCTCGAGAAAGTTTCTCTGATACCGATGAAGATAAAATCGTCTATGATCCTAATCAAAAATTTTCCACGATTAAATCATCTTTACCGTTAGCTCAAGCATCGAAAATCGGTGCAAGCGCGTTAAAATCAAAGCCGGTTAGATTATTCTTCACCATTTTATTATCAGTTTTATCTTTTGCGATGTTTGGAGTTGTTGACACCATCAGCGGATTTAACGCGATTAATACTGTCTATGACGGTCTAATCCATAATGATAGTCAGGCTTACTCGCTTGTTAAGCAAAGAAAAGATGAAGAATATGATTACTATGAAGATGATTTATTTACCGATGAAGATATCGCTTCTTTAAAGCAAGAATATAACATTGAAGTAGATAAAGTATATAATAGCAATCAATACTATTTTTCCTTATCTAATAATTTTTATGATCATAGTTTCGGTAGCAGTATCATCTATAATGATCAAATTCCAGGATTTTTATCCTTAGATAACAATAGATTAAATCAATTAGGATTTAATGTAGAATATGGTCATTATCCAACTTTAGATAATGAAGTAGCTATCACAGATTATCAATATTGCTTGTTTAAAGAAAATGGCTTTAGGGGATTAAATGATAATGAAGAAGAAATCATAATCGAACCTGAAGAGATGAGCCAAGAAAAGTTACTAGGTAATTATCTTTCTTTTTCAAAAGGTAATTTAAAAATATCAGGAATAATAAACACAGGTTTTGGGTATAGTTTTAGTTCATCAGCATACGAAGATTTATTGTCTAAAGACTATAATGCAATCTATAGCGATCTAACTTTGAAGAATTTATATAATCAGTATCTCTATCAAGTCACTAAAAATTATCCTAACGGAGTATACGTAACTTCTTCTTTTGTGGAAGAATTAGACAATAATTATGGTTTCTATAGTTCTAATAATATTAAAGAAGGTAGTTTTATAGCCCAATTAAACAACACAGATGGATTTTCTAATTACTTTGATTACTTTACTACTTTAGATAGATTACAGTTAGATTATTATTTCTTTGATGAAAATAAGACTTCATTAGCTAATAATGAAATAATTGTTAGCCAAGAAATATATAACTCTATTATTGATGCTTATATAAATAATGGAGGAGAGATCACTATTCTCGATGAAGATAAAGTCCAAGAAGAAATCTACTTTGAAAGAACTTATGATGACTATGGTAATCATAATGGTTGGACTAAATTTGTTAATCAAATTGAAATAAATTCCTTTAATGATCTAATGTATCTAACATCTAATATTACTCTTTATGATTATTGTATAAATAATTTACCTCAAGATAATCCTCTATTTGATGATTATATTAAAGGATTTTATTCTTTAGAAAAATATAATTATGAGACTGGCGAAACTTCTTACGAAGAGTATCCTGAAGGACAAATTGATGATGAGATGAAGGCAATTGCCTACATTAATGCGATTACTATGCCTGAATCTATCGTTAATGATCCAAAGTATAATGGCTATGAAGATCTAATTAATTACACGAATCAATATCTATATGATTATGAATTAAGAAATGTTGAAAATATCTTTGGAGGTGAAACTCAAGATTCAATTGATTCAGAATATCGAGCTAATCTCTATAAAAAGTATTTCTCTGAACAAGAGTTAATTGGAACGATATATTTTGAAAGTTATAATTCTCCATCCTCACCGTCTACTGAACATTATAAAGTTGTCGGAGCGTTTGAATATTCTTTGGAAAGCTATGAATTATATAACGGTATTGTTATATCTGATGAAATTTTCCAAAGTGTAGAACCTCATTTGATGGTAGGTTATAGAACATTATTAACTGATTTAACAGATAATTCTCAAGCTTTAGAACAATTGCTTAAGTCAACTTACAATGAAACGACTGAAAATAGAATTAAAGTGGAAAATGCCGTATCTGAATCAATTGATATGTTTGTATCAACAATTGATATGTTGTCTGAAATTTTATTCTATGTCAGCATAGGTCTTGCAATCTTCTCAGGATTATTATTGATGAACTTTATATCAACATCGATATCTTATAAGAAAAAAGAAATTGGAATTCTCCGCGCGGTTGGAGCAAAGTCATTCGATGTATTTAAAATCTTCTTCTCCGAAGCATTCTTTATCGCTCTTATTAACTTTGCGCTCGCCTGCGTCTTGTCGGCAGTTGGAGTTTATTTCTTTAACTCTTCTATGGTGGATACAATTGGTTCGCTAGGTAACTTCTTCATGTTTGGAATCAGGCAAATCTTGCTGTTAATAGGCTTAAGTGTGGCAATTGCTTTCGTGGCTTCCTTCTTGCCGGTTTATCTTGTTGCAAAGAAGCGACCAGTTGAAGCAATTAGAAGCATATAACACAGAATATAAAAAGGATTGGGAAGCCCCAATCCTTTTAAAATGTTGTATTTAGAGAAGATCTTTTTCTTTCAAAGTAGTAGATAAAGATTCAAAGGCTAGCTCTTCATCAACCCCATCAATTGTGATGGTATAAGGCGTGCAATCAGGGATGACCAAGGCCATGACATTCATTATTGATTTTAAATCTGCTGTCTCATCAAAAACTTTGATTGTCAAATTAGATTTAAAATGATTAGCTTCACCGACTAATAAGGCGGCAAGACGAGATGTTAGTCCCTTTTCATTATGTATTTTTCCTTCGATAATTTTCATGATTATGTACCTCTAATAAAATATTATCATTATTGCACTTAGTTGACAATAATTGAAATAAACGGATATTTAATTTTGATTTATGAAATAGAGAAATCAACTTTTTAAATATTCAAATTATTAGTTAGTTTTTGACTAATTATATCCATATAAATAGATGAATTTATCAAATCGGATCTTTGGAAGAATAATTTTTAAAACTCCTAAAAAAAGAAAAAGTTATATATTGCATATATAAAATTCAAAAAG
>CALVJO010000019.1 GCA_944332225.1 uncultured Bacilli bacterium
TTTTTTTGAAGGCCCTAAAAACCTCATAATTATGAGGTTTTTTTAATTATTAATATTTCTCAACCTCCAAAGATAAGTTAGTTGACAATAATTGAAATAAACGGATATTTAATTTTGATTTATGAAATAGAGAAATCAACTTTTTAAATATTCAAATTATTAGTTAGTTTTTGACTAATTATATCCATATAAATAGATGAATTTATCAAATCTTTTATAAATATATAGATATATATCTATTTTATCTTTCAAAAAAAAGGATTATAATTAAAAAGGTTTTATAGGAGGAAATAATAAAACATGTCAAATGAAATTAAAAAGACAATGAAGTCAGTTGACGGAAACACCGCGGCAGCTTTAGAGTCTTATAATTTTACTGAGGTTGCATCGATTTACCCAATTACCCCTTCTTCAACTATGGCAGAATTAGTTGACCAATATGCCTCAGAAGGAATGAAAAACTGTTTTGGTAATATAGTAAAAGTTGTTGAGATGCAATCTGAAGCAGGAGCTTCCGGCGCGGTTCACGGAGCTTTACAAGGTGGTACATTAGCCACGACTTACACCGCATCTCAAGGTCTTTTATTAATGATCCCAAACATTTATAAATGGGTCGGTGAATGCTTACCAGCAGTCTTACACGTATCAGCTAGAGCATTAGCTACAAGATCTTTATCTATCTTTGGCGATCATCAAGACATCTATGCGATTAGACAAACTGGTATAACCATGATTTGCTCTCATTCTGTTCAAGAAGTTGCTGATTTAGCATCTTTAGCTCACTTGATTGCAATTAAATCAGAAGCACCTGTTTGCCATTTCTTTGATGGATTTAGAACATCACACGAGATTCAAAATGTAGAATTCTTAGATCCTTCAGAATGGAATAAGCTTTTAGACACAGAAGCTTTAGAGAGATTTAGAGCTAGAGCATTAAATCCTCATACTCACGCGGTAACTAAAGGTGGCGCGGAGAATGATGATATTTATTTCCAAGGTAGAGAAGCTCAAAACTCTCACTTCAACAAAGTATTAGATATCGCTTGCGAATATTTTGATAAAGTCAGCAAATTAACTGGAAGAAAATATGCACCTTTCGTCTACTATGGAGCGCCTGATGCAACAAGAGTTATAGTTGCTATGGGTTCAGTCACTGAGACTGCTCTTGAAGTAGTAGATGCTTTAAATAAAAATGGAGAAAAAGTTGGTTTAGTTAAAGTTCACCTTTATAGACCATTCTCCGCGAAGCATTTAGTTTCTGTCTTACCTGAGACTGTAACTAAGATTGCTGTTCTTGATAGAACTAAGGAAACTGGAGCTTTAGGAGAGCCATTATACTTAGATGTAGTAGCTGCTTTAGAGCAAGAGCATCGTAAAGTCGATGTTATTGTCGGAGGTAGATACGGATTATCTTCTAAAGATACTCAACCAAAACACATTAAATCAGTCTATGATTTCTTAAATAGCGATCATCCATGGACTTCATTCACAGTTGGAATCAATGATGATGTAACTCATCTTTCTATCCCTGTAGATGAAAAATTCCATGTAACTGGAGATTATACTTCTTGCTTATTCTACGGTTTAGGCTCCGATGGTACTGTCTCTGCAAATAAATCTTCAATTAAGATTATTGGTGACGCAACTCATCAATACGCTCAAGCATACTTTGCTTACGACTCAAGAAAAGCTGGAGGAGTAACTAGATCTCACTTAAGATTTGGTAAGAATCCAATTCACTCAACTTATTATGTTGAGCATGCTGATTTCTTATCTTGCTCACTTGATTCATATATCTTCAAGTTTGATATGATTAAGTGCTTAAAAGAAAATGGTACTTTCTTACTTAACACTGATATCCCTGAAAATGAATTAGAAGCAAGATTACCAAATAGAATCAAAAAACAATTAGCGGAGAAACACGCGAAATTCTATATTATCGATGCGAATAAGATTGCTTCAGAAATCGGATTAGGAAGAAGAACAAACACCATTCTTCAATCAGCATTCTTCTATCTCAACCAAAACATCATGCCTTATGATCAAGCTAAGGATTTAATGAAGCAATTTGCTAAGAAGTCCTATTCTAAGAAGGGCGAAGAAATTGTCCAAATGAACTATAAGGCTATCGATGCTGGATCTGATGGATTAATCGAAATCAAAGTTAAAGATGAATGGAAAGATTTAACCGTCAATAAAGCTCTTTCTAAGACTGGAGATGAATACTTCGATTCATTCGTTGATGTAATTGGAAATCTTGATGGATACGATTTACCTGTTTCTAAATTCTTAGAGTATGAATTACTCGATGGAACTATGAGAAATGATGTCACTTTCAAAGAAAAGAGATCTATTGCTGATAGAGTCCCACTTTGGAACAAAGATGCTTGTATCCAATGTAACCAATGTGCCTTCGTTTGTCCTCACGCGACAATTAGACCATTCTTATTAACTGATGAAGAAGTTAATAACCTCCCAGAAGCAGTTAGAGATGATGTCTTAGTCGCTATGGGTGGACCTGCAGTTAAAGGACTTAAATTTAGAATTCAAGTTTCACCTGAAAACTGTGTCGGCTGCGGCCTCTGCGTAGTTGAATGTCCAGGTAAAGGTGGAGTTAAAGCCTTATCAATGGTTGAAGCTAAATCTCAATTTGAGGTTCAAGAACCAGCTGCTGATTATCTATATAAGCACACTGAATATAGAACCGGAGGATTCCCTGCAACAACTGTTAAAGGTGCGTCCTTCTTAATGCCATATCAAGAAGTATCCGGTGCCTGCGCCGGCTGCGGAGAAACTCCTTACTATCGTTTAGTTTCTCAATTATTTGGTAAAGACATGATGGTTGCTAACGCAACTGGATGTTCCTCAATTTATAACGGTTCAACCCCATTAACTCCATTCACTACTGATAAAGATGGTAATGGTATCGCTTGGGCTAACTCATTATTTGAAGACAACGCTGAATATGGCTTTGGTATGAGATTAGCTACTGATTATAAGCTCGATCAAATCGCAAAGATCTTATTAACTTACCATGATGAAGTTGAAGATGATTTGAAAGCTTTAATCGATGATTATCTTGCAAATATCAAAAATAGAGAGCACGTCAGAACTATTGTTAATGATTTAGTTAGCAAAGTTAAAGCTTCTAAATGTGAAGGAATCAAGGCTGTCTTAGAATTCGAAAGAGATCTCTTAGATAAGTCAATCTGGATCGTTGGAGGTGACGGATGGGCTTACGATATCGGCTACGGAGGACTTGATCACGTCATCGCTAATGAAGAAGATGTTAATGTCTTAGTCCTTGATACTGAAGTTTACTCCAATACCGGAGGACAATCTTCTAAGTCTTCACAAACTGGTTCTATCGCTAAATTCACCGCGTCAGGTAAGAAGACAGCTAAGAAGAACCTTGCTTTAATGGCTATTGCTTATGGCAATGTCTATGTTGCCCAAATCTCTATGGGAGCTAACAAGATGCAAGCTATCAAAGCTCTTAAAGAAGCTGAATCCTACAATGGACCTTCATTAATCATCGCTTACTCTCCATGTCAAGCTCACGGATTGAAAGGCGGTTTAGCTAATTCACAAATTACTGAAAAGCAAGCTGTTGAATGTGGTTACTTCCCAATCTTCCGTTATGATCCAAGACTTGAAGAGCAAGGAAAATGCCCAATGCAAATGGATTGTAAAGAGCCTGACTTCTCCAAATTTAGAGACTTTGTCATGACTCAAACTCGTTATTCTCAATTACCAAAGGTTAATCCAGAGCACGCTGAGGAACTTTTAAATAAATCTCAACATTATGCTGAAATGAGATATAAACGTTTCAAAGCTCTTCTTTGGGATAAAGAATAATTATTAAATCAATTAAATAATTAAAAGCTTCCTAATGGCCTAGGAAGCTTTTTTATATCTTTTAAAGTAATGTTGTAATTACTAATTGATGATGAACCATAGATATCTTTTAATTCCATTTATAGTTAATTAACTATTGTTTTATATTACTAAACTATTACTAACGATCCTTGATCGGTGATAGATTAAATCGCGGCATGTTATAATAAAAATAATAATTAAACGGAGGCATAAAATGAAAAAAATTGAAGTCATAGTAAAAGATAAAAACACCTTAGTTTTGCAAGAAAATGGAGAAAAAGGAGATTATATTGATTTAACTTCTCTTTCATCTATCGATTTTACTCTAATCGAAGACTTAATTAATGAAGGTAGAGATAAAGTTTATGAAAAGAAATTAGAAGAAGCAAATAGGAATTTAAAAGATCAATTTGATGTTCAATTGAACCATCAAAAGACAGAACATGAGAATGTTTTAAAGATAGAATTAGCGAATATTGAAAAACAAAAAGATCAAGAGATTAGTCAATTAAAAGGTGAAATCGATAAATTAAATGCGAATTCAAAATTAATTTTAGAAAATGAACAAATAAAGATTAAAAATGAATATGAATCTAAAATAAATGAATTGACTCATAAGATTAATTCTCTCAATTCTAATACTGAAACTAAGCTAAAAGAACAAGAGCTAGAATTAAGAAAAAGCTTTGATGCTGAGAGAGAAAGACTCAATAAATCTATATCCGAAAAAGAAAAAAATGAAAATCAAAAAGACCAAGAGATTAATAAATTAAAAAGCGATATAGAATTCATTAATAAAAATTTAAACTTAAATATCGAAAACGAAAGTAATAAGCTTAAAAATATCTATGAAGCTAAAATAAATGAATTAAATAACAAGATTCAAACTTTAGAAAAAGACGCGGAGATCAAATTAAAAAATCAAGAGCTAGAATTAAAAAATAAGTTTGATCTAGAAAAACAAGACTTTAATAAAAAGATTGCTGAGAAGACTGAATTATACGAAGAAGCCACTAAAAAATATAATGATTTATTTCATCAGAAAAGTGTTGTTAATGTTAAACAAACTGGAGAGAATCTTGAATCCTGGTGCGACAATGAGATGAAATCTTATATGCAAAACGGATTTTTAAACTGCACATGGAAAAAAGATAATGAAGTCGTAAAATTTGAAGATGAATCAAAGGGCAGCAAGGCTGATTATATTTTTAAGGTATATGCCGACGATAAGCATGAAGATGATACTTTATTAACATCAGTTTGCTTAGATATGAAGGATGAAAACCCATCCTCAACTAATAAAAAGAAAAATTCTGATTATTATAAAGATCTTGATAAAAATAGAATTAAGAAAAATTGTAAATACGCATTGTTAGTCTCGAATCTAGAAACAGATAAACCTAATGATCTTCCGATTTTCAAAGTTAATGAATATCCAGATATGTATGTTTGTAGACCTGCTTATTTAACTACATTTTTAAATATGATCGTCTCTTTAACGAATAAATTTAAAGATTTAATATTACAGGATATTAAGGAACGCGAGGAATTAAAATCTCAAGAAGATTTTATGAAGCAGTTTGAGTCTTTGAAAAACACTTATCTAGATAAGCCTTTAGAACAATTAAGAAAAAATGTTGAAGAATTATCTAAACAAAATGAGAATATCATTAATGCTTCTAAAAAAATTGATGATGCTATATCAACAATCAAGAAAAGTTATCTCGATGAGATTAATAATAAACTCTCTAGATTTGAAGTAAAAATAACTAAAGAATATCGAAAATTAAATTAATCAATATCTATATTTTCAGTAATTTTTGTAGTTTTATTTTGATTAATAATCAATAAAAAGTACAAAATAAACATTATTAAATAAATTAATAAAGAGAATATATTATTCAAAATAGCAGCTTGATTTGCTAAGGTGAATGATAATCCGTTAATCAAGGCGATAAAGGAACAAATAAAACCAATTTTTAAAGATACTTTTTTAGAAAACAATTGAACTATCGAGCAAACTCCAATTCCTAAGGTGAATAAAAATAGAAGTTTAGGAAGATTTAATAATAAACCATATTTAAAATCAAAAGCATTTCCAATTACTACAAAGCATGGATTTGATAAGAGGCTTTCTTGAATTATTTCATTAGAATAGTCATAGCCTTGATAGAAATATGGTAAGGAGATTTTAAAGCTAGTTGCTCCTAAAACTATCTGAGCGATACAGAAGACGAAAAGCACGACGGAGACTAGTTCAAAAGTATGAGTTTTCTTAATATCTTTAGTTTGAATTTGTTCCTTATTTTTATTTATTTTAAAGAATAGAGTCTTTCCTTCTTCATATTGAAATATATATAAAAGAAAAATACCTAAAGTTAATAAGAAAAAGCCTAGATATTCAGGATTATTAACTGATTGAAATAAGGATATATAGATTGTTTGATAGTAACAATAATTCATTATCAATAAAGAACCCGCTAAAAAGGTTCCTATAAAGTATAAATATTTTCTAAAGAATAATTGAGCTATAGTAACAATCATGAGCAAACAAATAACGCTTAACATCATTAAAGGTAATGAATTTAAGCTAATAATTGAAGAATCAAAAATATATCCTAATTCCATCAATCCTAATTGTTTTGGATCCGTAAAATTATATGAATTCAAAGTAAGACTATTCGTGAAATCAGAGTTTCCCTCAAGGTAATATTGAATGTGATGACAATTATTAAATCCTAGATAGATTAGTAGAATTAAAAACGCAAGAATCAATCCAGATAAAATAAATCTATAATTATCTAAAATATAATTTAAAAAACTTCTAATTTTGCTTAGCATAACCCTATCACCTCTTTTTTTATATTTAATCTAACTTAATTATTGCATTAACAATTCAAATATGCAAAATTAAAAGATAACTAAAAATAAATTTAAAGGGGGTAATTATGAAAAAATATTATAATTTTTTATTTTTAATTCTAGGGGTGTGTGCATTAACTTATGGAAATGGAGTGGCCCAAGATATTGTGAACAGTAGAATGCAGAGGACATTCCTATCGATGCGATTGCTCCAATAGAAGTTCCTTTTAAAGGAAATAGTGAGTATTTAAAAGAATATTTTTCAGTCTCCACGAAAGAGAAATGAGGCTAATTAACTATGGAATATAATGAATTATTTGATATACGAAGAAGCTATAAAGATGTTATTAATTACATTGTTTTAATTTTGTTTTTAATTTCTTTATTTTATGTTTCAGTTTATTTTTGCCCGATGATAAAAAGAAGCATCTCCTATGGTTTATCAGAGTCAGAGATTCAATATCTATCCTTATTTGACATAGCAACATTTAATCATGTTGAAGGATTTAGACTTACTTATCTATTTATTGAGTTCATAGGTGTTTTTATGTTTTCTTTACTATATTTTGTTTCTAGGTATAAATTTAAAAAACAATATTTAGCAACATTGTTTTTAACATTATCGATAGCAGTATTTTTGATTGTTATCTATACGTTTATTAAGTTAGATCCTGCTGTATATAACTATACGCTTTTAAGCAATTAAAAACTTTTATTCGATAAAAAATTACTTATTAACTTTAAAAGACTACTTATATTTAAAACTTGCCCCTTCAATGATAAGATAACCCTAGAGGTGACAGTGATGAAAGGTGTAATACATTCTTTTGAGACTTTTGGCACGGTTGATGGGCCTGGAATTAGATTTGTAGTCTTTTTTAAAGGCTGCCCATTAAGGTGCCTTTACTGCCATAATCCTGACACCTGGACGACTTCAGGGGGTAAGTTATTATCCGTAGATGAGATAGTTTCAAATATTAATAAATATCGAAATTACTATCAAAACGGAGGAGTAACAATCTCTGGAGGTGAACCATTGATGCAACTTGATTTTCTTATTGAGCTAGCTAAGAAAATTAAGGAGAATAAATATCATTTAGCTATTGATACTTCAGGATGGTGCTTTAATAGTAAAGATATTGATAAATATTTAGAACTAAATAAATATGTTGATTTATATCTTTTAGATATTAAAGCGATATCTAAAACTAAGCATCTTGAATTAACCTCGAAATCTAATGAAAGCATTATTGATTTTGCTAGATTTTTAGATAAAGAACATAAAGATGTTTGGATTAGACACGTAATTGTCCCAACAATTAACATCGATGAAGAATCATTAAAAAGTGTTAGAAACTTTATTGATACTTTATCAAATGTTAAGAAAGTTGAAGTGCTTCCTTACCATACAATGGGTGAAATAAAATATCAAAAATTAGGGATTGATTATCCTTTAAAAGGTATTGAAGTTCCTTCTAAAGAACAGATTCAATTGGCTAAGAAAATATTATTAGATAAGGAGGATTAACGATGGATAATAAAATTGAAGTGATTTTGATACAGGGTGAATCCTGCGCGTCATGTTATTCTATGGAACAAACATTGTTACCTCTTATGAAAAAATATTCTGATGTGAAATTTAAAGTTTTGCAAGCTATTGATTCTCAAGAGGTCGTATTACGTTATAGAATTCAATATGTGCCAACATTATTGATTTTAGCTAATGAAAAAGAAGTAGCTAGAGTCAGGGGATTTCAACCCGATGAGATTCTTGAAATTTGGCTAGATGATAAAATTGATCAAGCTAGAAAAGAAATTATTAAGGAGGACTAAGATGTCAAAAATATACGAAGGATGGGAAGGATTTACCCTAGGAAAATGGTCTCAAGATGAAGTTGATGTCCGTGACTTCATTCAAAGAAACTATGAACCATATGAAGGAGATGGCTCTTTCTTAGAAGGCCCAACTGAGGCTAGTAAAAAATTATGGAATGAAATATTGTCTCTTTCTAAAAAGGAAAGAGAGAAAGGTGGAGTGTTAGATGCTGATACTAAGATTATTTCAACAATTACTTCACATGGTCCTGGATATATCGATAAGGAATTAGAGAAGATTGTCGGTTTACAAACCGATGTTCCTTTTAAAAGATCCCTTCAACCTTTTGGAGGAATCAAGATGGCCGAGCAAGCTTTAAGTCTCTACGGATATGAATTAGATCCTGAAGTTAAGGAAATTTTCACTAAATATCGTAAGACGCATAACCAAGGAGTTTTCGATGCCTATACTCCTGAGATGAGAAGATGCCGTACCGCGCATATATTGACAGGTTTACCTGATGCTTACGGTAGAGGTAGAATCATCGGTGATTATCGTAGAATAGCTCTTTATGGAGTTGATTATTTAATTAAGCATAAAGAGTTAGATAAATCTCTATTAGATGATGAGATGACTCCAGATAAAATTAGAGATAGAGAAGAATTAACTATGCAAATTAACGCCTTAAAAGATCTTAAAGCGATGGCGTTAGAATACGGATATGATATTTCTGAACCAGCAAAAACTGCTCAAGAAGCTGTTCAATTCCTCTATTTTGGATACTTAGCGGCGATTAAAGATCAAAATGGCGCGGCGATGTCGATTGGTAGAAATACCACTTTCTTAGATATTTATTTCCAAAGAGATTTGAAAAAGGGATTAATCAGCGAAAAAGAAGCTCAAGAATTAATTGATCACTTGGTAATGAAGCTTAGAATCGTTAAATTCATGCGTACTAAAGCTTATAATGAATTATTCTCAGGCGATCCAACTTGGGTTACTGAATCAATTGGAGGAATGGGAATCGACGGAAGAACTTTAGTCACTAAAACTTCATTTAGAATTCTCCATACCTTAACTAATTTAGGTCCAGCACCTGAACCTAATTTAACAGTTTTATGGTCTAAGCACTTACCAATTGGCTTTAAACGTTTCTGCGCGGATCTCTCAATTAAAACGTCTTCTATTCAATATGAATCTGATGATTTAATGAGAAGTGAGTTAGGCGATGATTATGCAATTGCTTGCTGCGTTTCGGGAATGAGAGTCGGTAAAGATATGCAATTCTTTGGAGCGAGAGCTAATTTAGCTAAATGCCTTCTTTACGCATTAAATGGCGGCGCGGATGAGTTAGTTAAAGATAAAGTAACTGGAAAGCCTCTTCAAGTATCTCCTAAGTTTAGCAAGGTAACATCGGATGAAGCTTTAGATTATAATGATGTAATTGAAAAATATGATAACATGATGGAATGGTTAGCTAAGGTCTACGTCAATACTTTAAATGTTATTCATTACATGCATGATAAATATTCTTATGAAGCTATCGAGATGGCTCTTCATGATTCTAAGGTTAGAAGATTCTTTGCAACTGGTATCGCTGGATTATCCTGCGCGGTTGATTCACTTTCTGCAATTAAATACGCGAAAGTTTATCCAATTAGAAATGAAGAAGGATTAATCACAGATTTTAGAACTGAAGGCGATTTCCCTAAATATGGAAATAATGATGATAGAGTTGATCAAATCGCAGTTTGGTTGGTTAAAACTTTCATGAATAAGATTAAAAAACATTATACTTATCGTGAATCTATTCCAACTATGTCGATATTAACTATTACTTCTAACGTAGTTTATGGTAAGAATACAGGAAATACACCTGACGGAAGAAGAGCAGGTGAAGCTTTAGCTCCTGGAGCAAATCCAATGCACGGAAGAGATGAAAATGGCGCGTTAGCCTCGCTTGAATCGGTTGCTAAACTACCATATGAATACGCGCGAGATGGAATTTCTAACACATTCTCAATAACCCCAAATTCCTTGGGTAAAGATGATTAATAGGAGGTAAAATATGTCAAACAAAGTCGATAATTTAGTTAACATGCTCGATGCTTATGTTGGAGACGGAGGATATCATTTAAATGTTAACGTCTTCAATAGAGATACCTTGTTAGATGCTCAAAAGCATCCGGAGAAATATCCTCAACTTACTATTAGAGTTTCAGGATATGCGGTTAATTTCATCAAGTTGACCAAAGAGCAACAAGATGAAGTTATTAAAAGAACGATTCACGAATCTATGTAAAATAAAAGGTGAGTTTGTACTCACCTTTTTTGCTGCTTATAAATTATAATTAATCACTTAAATATGAGGTGTAATCATAATCGATAGTTACCACTGGATGATAATTTTCAGATAGAGCATGGATTCTAGAATCAATTTCTTTAGATATTTCTTCTAGATTTAAGGCTTTATCTTGGCTGACTATAACATCGAAAACGATATTGATATGGGTAGGGCCTTTGACGATTCTAAAATCATGGATATTTAATATGTAAGGTAAATCGCTTAATGAAGCTTTTACTTCCTCTTTGATTTTGTCATTTAAAGGATCACCTATCACGATAGGATCCATATGAAGCGTGGTTATGATATTCATTTCTTTTTGTATTTGTTTTTCGATGTTATCGATTAAATCATGGATTTCTAAGATGTTTTCTTTAGAGTCCACTTCGACGTGACATGTAGCAAAGTAGACTCCAGGACCATAGGAATGAATTTGTAAATCATGGTATCCTAAAATCTTTGGACTTTGTTTTAAATACGAGATAAAGCGATCGATTAATGAGTTATCTGGCTTTTCTCCAATTAAAGGATTAGCAGTTTCGAAAATTAATTTGATTCCAGAAATCAAGATGAAGATACCGACTGCTAAAGAAAGATAACCATCGATATAGAAGGAAAACACTTTTGAAAAGACTAATCCTAGAAGAACTACTGAAGTAGCTATAACATCGTTTCTTGAATCGACTCCGGTTGCTATTAATGAAGTTGAAGAGATTGTTCTACCTAATTTTCGATAGAAGTATCCTTGATATAACTTGATTAAAATCGAAATTACTAAGGCTATTAAAGTGACGTAGAAAAATAAATCATCAATCGGTTCAAAAGGATTTTGAAATGAGGCGATTATATCTTGAATTGAGGTTATGACTAATTGCCCTCCGACAAAGACAATTATTATTGAGACGATTAATCCAGCGATATATTCAATTCGCGCGTGACCGAAAGGATGATCTTTATCTGATGGTTTAGATGATAAAACAAATCCGAATAGAGAGACGCAGGAGCTGCCCGCGTCAGTTAAATTGTTTAATCCATCAGCGATTAATGACATTAAATTGAATATAACTCCAAGGACAAGCTTTAATAAGCAAACGATGATATTAGAAATAATTCCAAAGATTGAGGCTAAAAGACCATAGCTTTTTCTAACTTTAGAATTTTCAACATCTTTATAATTTTTAACAAATAATTTAATTAGTAAATTAGACATAAGACATTAAGACTTTTTAAAGAAATTATAAATAGAGAATAGGAGGTAAATTATTGATAGAATTAAAATTATCCATCCGACTACGGCGAGGATAATATTAACTATTCCTCCGATTCCGATGACTAAAATTAATATCGCAAAGATAGTTAAAGGTAATAGACGGAAAAACTCATCCACCCATTGTTCTTTAGCTAAAATGATTTTAATAAGATTAATCACCAATAAAATAATTCCAAATATCCAAGTTAAAGCATCATGGAAGAAAATCATGACCCCACCTAAAACAATAGTCAATAATGAGGTGATAAACTGGCTATAAGCGATAGGAGTCCGATATTTTAAATCTTTGCATGATTGAATAAATGGAGATAAATTCAATAAGATTATCACTATTCCAAGAATGATGAATACGACTGTTGTTAAGGTGTTTCCATCAAGAAGAATTAACAATAATCCAACGGTTATTCCAATTAATGAGATAATTAATGATATGATATTAAATTGCTTTTTTTCGTTTTCCATAGTTAGCTCCTTAACAAATTATATATCTTAGGTTTTATAAATAAAAAGGTAAACGGTTACTTTTCAATTAATGTGATAGGCGTAAAAAATTCTATTAGTAAAAATTTAGGTGATTTTATTTCTTATATAATATATGTTTTCAGTTAGTTAAAAAATGTTATAAAATATGAGCTCGAGGAATAGTATGGCAAGTGACTTTTTAGTGATTAAAGGAGCAAGGGAAAATAATTTAAAAAATATAGATTTAACCCTGCCAAAAGATAAATTAATTGTGTTTACAGGAGTATCCGGATCAGGTAAATCTACCTTAGCTTTCGATACGATTTACGCGGAGGGTCAAAGAAGATATTTAGAATCTCTCTCCTCTTACGCGCGTCAATTTTTAGGTGGAAATGAAAAACCTGATGTTGATTCGATCGATGGGATGTCACCTACTATTTCAATAGATCAGAAAACAACATCTCATAATCCTCGTTCTACAGTTGGAACTGTAACTGAGATATATGATTATCTCCGTCTTTTGTATTCTAGAATCGGCGTGCCGTACTGCCCGAAGCATAATATAAAGATTGTAAAATTTACCCCTAAAAAGATTATCGATATTATTTTTTCTAATCATCCAAGCGGAGAAAAAATAGTAATTTTAGCTCCGTTAGTTAAAAATGAAAAGGGAACTCATAAAGATACGATAGATAAATTCTTTTCTAAAGGATATATAAGATTCAAAGTAGATGGAAATATTTATCGTTATGAAGATATCCCTCCTTTAGAAAAGAATAA
The DNA here is from genome assembly GCA_944332225.1 of uncultured Bacilli bacterium. GTDB lineage: Bacteria > Bacillota_I > Bacilli_A > RFN20 > CAG-449 > CALVJO01. Next base: position 13,414 of record CALVJO010000019.1, read on the forward strand.
AAAGCATTTTATTGATATTGTTGTTGATAGAATCATTCTTTCAGAAGAGAAAAAAACAAGAATAGCTCAGTCCATTGAGACGGCTTTAGATTGCTCGTCAGGTTACGTGGTGATTCAAGATGAAAAAGGTCAAGAAAACCTTTATTCCGATTTAGCTTCCTGCCCTGAATGCGGCTTCTCGGTTCCTCCTTTAGAGCCAAGATTGTTTTCATTTAATAATCCTTTAGGAGCCTGTCCTGAATGTGGAGGATTGGGAGTTAAAAGTAATGTGGTTGAAGAATTATTGATTCCGGATCCTACTTTAACTATCAATCAAGGGGCGATATTACCATTTAAAAACGAAGCTAAAAAAGATAAGGATAATTATGATTGGCAGCAATTTAAATACATTTGCGCGTATTTTAATATTCCTTTAGATATACCTTATAAGGATCTTGATGAAAAACAAAAAAAGATTATTTTAAGAGGAATAGATTTTGATTTAGAGGTTCCAATCAAACAAAATAATGGGCACGTCCTTTATAAAAAAGGCTTTGAAGGACTCGCGACTAAAATTGAAAGATTATATGAGCAAACTACTTCTCAGATGATGAGAAAATATTATCGTAGCTTCCATAAAGATCAAATTTGTCCAAAATGTAATGGGGCTAGATTAAATGATAAGGTTCTCTCAGTCAAGGTTGGAGGATTAAATATCTATGATCTTTGTTCTTTATCTTTAAGTAAATGTTTAGAGTTCTTTGCTTCTCTATCTTTAAGCGAGGAAGAGGAACAAATAGCTAATTTAGTATTAAAAGAAATTAAAAATAGACTAACTTTCTTGATCAATGTCGGATTAGATTATTTGACCTTAGCTAGAATAGCTACGACTCTTTCAGGAGGAGAGGCTCAAAGAATTAGATTAGCTACCCAGATTGGATCTAAATTAACTGGGGTGATCTATGTTTTAGATGAGCCATCCATCGGACTTCATCAAAAAGATAATGATAGGTTAATTGAATCATTAAAGGCGATGAGAGATTTAGGTAATACTTTAATAGTCGTCGAGCATGATGAAGATACTATGCTTAATTCTGACTATTTAGTTGATATTGGCCCTCGCGCGGGAGTTCACGGAGGCGAAGTGGTAGCTTCGGGAACCGTAGAAGAAGTTATGGCTAATGCAAACTCGATTACTGGTCAGTATCTTTCCGGGAAAAAATTCATTCCTGTTCCTTTTGTAAGAAATAATGGAAACGGAAGGTGGTTAAAAGTATTTGGGGCTAGATGCAATAATTTAAAGAATATTGATGTGTCGATTCCTTTAGGGACTTTTACATGTATAACTGGAGTTTCCGGATCCGGGAAATCTTCTTTAGTAACCGAAATTATTTATAAATATTTATACAATCATTTCTATAAGGGAAAACTTGATGTTGGAGAGGTAGATAGAATTGAAGGATATAATTATATCGATAAAGTAATTAATATTTCTCAAGATCCAATCGGTAAGACCTCAAGAAGCAACCCGGCTACATACATCGGGGTATTTGATGATATTAGAGAGCTTTTTGCCCAAACAGTTGAATCAAGAAGCAGAGGCTATGATAAAGGTAGATTCTCCTTTAATGTTAAAGGAGGCCGATGCGAGGCCTGCGAAGGGGATGGGGTAAAACGCATTTCCATGGCCTTTTTCCCAGATGTCTATGTTCAATGCGAGGAATGCCGCGGGAAGAGATATAACGATGAGACTCTAGAAGTTTATTATAAAGGTAAGAATATCTATGATGTCTTAGAAATGACAGTTGAAGAAAGCGTTGACTTCTTTAGAAATATCCCTTCTATCTATCAAAAATTAAAGACCTTACAAGATGTTGGTTTAAGCTATATTAAATTAGGTCAATCCTCGGATACATTATCAGGTGGTGAGGCTCAAAGAGTTAAATTAGCTTCTGAGCTTTCAAGAAGAGATACCGGGAACACCCTTTATATCTTAGATGAACCGACCACAGGGCTTCATGTCGATGATGTTAGATGCTTGTTGCAGGTATTAAAATCATTCGTAGAGCACGGGAATACTGTATTAGTTATCGAGCATAATTTAGATTTAATTAAATGCGCGGATTATATTATAGATTTAGGCCCTGAAGGTGGAGATAGGGGAGGTACCCTTATAGCCTGTGGGACTCCAGAAGAAGTTAGTAAAAAGGAAACATCATACACAGGACAATTTCTTAAGAAAATCTTAAAGAGAGATAAAGATAGGATGTTAGCAAAATAATTGATTAATGCCTATTAAACGTGTAATATCTCATTAGGTGAAACATGGCAAAAAGTATTTCAGTAGAAACATATATCAATCATTTCGGCTTAACTGTTCTGAATGGTTTTAATTCAATCAAAGAAAGAAAAATAGTTGATATGGCGACTAATCGCCCAGGCTTTGAATTATGTGGAATATATAAATATCTAGAGCCTGAAAGATTAGTTATTTTTGGTAATCGAGAAGTTGATTTTATCAAGACTCAAAATGAGGAATCCTTAAGAAAAACTTATGAATTCCTTACTAATAAAGAACGACCGGCAATCGTCTTTTGCTCATCTCTTGAATGTCCAAAATTGCTTTTAGAAATCGCTTCGAAAAATGGATGTCCTATCCTATCAACATCGATGAGAACCAGCGATTTAATCGTCCAAACTTTCACTTATTTACAAGAGTGTTTAGCTCCGACTACTAATATTCACGGCTCATTGATGGAAATTTATTCTATGGGAGTCTTAATCTTAGGTGAATCAGGAATCGGAAAATCTGAAACCACCTTAGAATTAATTAAAAAAGGTCATAAGTTAATCGCAGATGATCGGGTTGATATCACGATGATTCGTGGAAAATTAATAGCTAGAGCCCCTGAACTTTTATATGGAGTTATGGAAGTTAGAGGTATTGGAATCATAGATGTAGCTAAAATATTTGGAATTAATTCTCTATCTAAGGAAGAGAGGATCACTTACGCGATTAAACTAACCCCTTTTAAAAAAGAAACTAATTATGATAGATTAGGTAACTCTACAGAATATTTAGATATTCTTGGAGTTAAAATACCAATGCTAAATCTTCCAGTTTCTGGGGCTAGAAGCATGGCTGAGATTATTGAAGTCGCAGTCACTAACCTTAAACTTAAAGATCAAGGTGTTGATTCTACTTTTGAATTTGAGAATAGAATGAACGAACTTTTACTTAAAAAACGGAGATAAATCATGAATAATCTTTTCATTCCTTCAGGTTTTAATATCGGTCCAATTCATATCGCTTTTTATGCGATTTGTATTTTACTAGGAGCGATTTTAGCCTATATCTTATCTCGCTTATTTATTAAAAAGCGAGGATATAATCCAGGCGATATCGAAAATTTATTTTATATAGCTTTTCCTATGGGAATCGTCGGGGCTAGAATTTGGTATGTAATCGCTCAATGGAATGCTGAATTTGCCTCTCAGCCTTGGTATCAGGTCTTTGCGATATGGCATGGGGGACTAGCTATTCAAGGTGGAATCATCGGAGGCGTTTTAGCAGGTGTTATCTTCATGCTAGTGAGAAGAAAGCATATTCCTCTTCTTCTAGCTATGGATTGTATCATTCCAACGATTCTTTTAGCTCAGGCAATCGGTAGATGGGGAAACTTTTTCAATCAGGAAGTTTATGGTCAATGCGTTGACGCATCGTATTGGTCATGGCTTCCAGATTTTATAGTTGATAGAATCACCTATACTTTAAATAGCACAGGAACTGGCTGGCTTATCGGCTCTTCTGGAAATCCGGTTCTTTTATGCCCTGAAGGGATGGTGGTTGTTCCTTTATTTTTAATCGAAGGAACAATCAATATATTAGGATTTTTGTTTATAGCATTAGGTGTTCCTGCCATATTTAAACTAATTAAAAAATATACCGGCAAAATGTATCTAGCTAATGGAACATTAGCTTCATTGTATCTCGTATGGTATGGAACGGTAAGATTCATCTTAGAACCGATGAGAAATCAACAATATATCATGGGTGATTATACCTCTATGGGAATGTCGATAGCCTTTATAGTGATTGGAGTTATCGGAATAGTATTATCATATTTATATCATTTCATTTGGTCTAAGAAACATCCTATTTTAGGGCCTGCAATTTATTGTAAGTCGGATTTAGAGGTGGTTTATCCTTCTATATTAGATGAAAAACCTATTCTTGATCAGGGAGTAGATTATAAAATTGATGATTTAGAATATAAAAATATAAATGAAGAATTAGAACATAATTCAGAAAGCAAAGATACCGTTAATAATGTAGAGCAAGGAGAATCTTCTCCTGATTTAAAAGATGATTCAAATGAAGAATAAATATAAACTCATTCTTTTTGATGTAGATGGTACTTTTGTTGATACAGATACTCTAGTTAAGGAATCATACCGGCATCTATTTTCTATTTATAATAAAGATTTTGTTCTTACTGAGGAGATTGAAAACTCCTTTCTTGGTCCCACTTTAAGAGAAGTATTTCCAAAATATTTTAAAGAGGACATGAAAACATTAGAAAAAACTTATCGAGATTTTAGTTTTTCTCATGGCTATTTAGCTAAGTTATATGATCAAGATTTAAAAGTGACTAAGTCTTTAAAGATTAAATATAAATTAGGGATAGTAACGTCTCGTTACTTAGTTTCTTTAAAAAAAATATTTGAAGATATCAACGTTCCTTTATCACTCTTTGAAACTATAGTTACCTTAGATGATGTTAAAGAGGCTAAACCGAATCCGGAAGGTATCCTCCTAGCGACGAAAAAGATGAATGTATCTTGTGAGGAAACTCTGTATATCGGCGATAATTATACAGATTTTCTTGCATCTAAAGGTGCATGCGTTGATTTTTGCTTAGCTAAATACGCGAGACGAAAGATAGAAGATATTACTTGCAAGTATCAAGTAGATTCCTTTGATCAATTATTAGATATTTTAGGAGGTAAAAATGATTAAGACTCAAGTTTGTGTTTTAGGCGCAGGTCCAAGCGGCGTCACCGCGTCAATTTATCTTAAACGAGGAAATATTGATTTTGTTTTGATTGACCATGGACCATTAGGAGGCAAAGCAGGATTAACCGCGGAGATTGATAATTATCCTCCTTTTAAAAGTATCTCCGGACCTGATTTTGCATTTAAACTTTTTGAGATGCTTGAACATAATAATATCGAAGTAAAGTATGAAGATATTATTTCCGTTGAAAAGGATGGCTCTGATTTTAAAGTGGTAACCTCTTTAGAAGAATATTCTTGTAAAGCAGTATATTTTTCCTTAGGAACTACTGATTTAAGATTAAATTTACCTAGAGAGAATGAATTATATCATCGTGGCATCTCTTCCTGCGCGGTTTGCGATGGTAATCTCTTTAGAGGTCAAACAATGGCTATTGTAGGTGGAGGTAATTCTGCTTTAGAAGAAGCTCTTTATCTTTCTTCAATTACCAATAAAGTTTATTTGATTCACAGAAGAAATGAATTTAGGGGAAACGCTCAATACGTAGATATGGTTAAGAATAATGATAAGATTGAGATATTAACCCCTTATATCATTAAATCATTGCATGGTGATTCTTCTTTAGAAGGATTAACTTTATTAAACGTTGAAACCAATGAGGAAAAATATCTAGAAGTGAAGGCTTTATTTGAATATGTTGGGGCTAAACCTAATACGGAATGCATCAAGTTTGATGATGTAAAAGACGATAAAGGCTACATCATTGTTAATATTGATATGTCAACTAAGGTAAAAGGATTCTTCGCAGGAGGCGATGTCACAAATAAAAAACTTCGTCAGATCGCTGTTGCAATAGGCGATGGGGCAAACGCTTCTGATTCTATAATTTCCTATCTGAGGGATTTAAGATGAAATATGCGGCGACTACCTTTACTCAATTAATAAAAGAGGAACTATGCAAGCGAGATTATTCTAATGATGAATTAAGATATATTCTATCTGGTTTTATTAAAACTAATGGTTCTATCTCTTTAGAGCACGGAGGAATATCAATCTCAATTCATTCGGAGAATGAGCAGATTGCTAGATTTTTATTCACCTCGATAAAAAGATTATACTCTATAGTTCCGTCTTCATCGTTCTATCAAAAAATGAAGCTAAATAAATCAGTTATTTTTTCTTTGAAGATTCAAGAAAAAGTTTCCGATATTTTAAGTGATCTATCCTTGTTTGATGGCACGAATTTTGTTTTTCCTCATCTTTCCATAAACGATGAATTAACTAGAAATTTTATTGAAGGAGTGTTCTTAGCTTCCGGATCTGTTAATTCTCCTTCATCTAAAAACTATCATTTGCAGCTTGCTTTGATCGATGATGAATCGGCTCAAAATCTTTTGCACGTTCTTTTAAAATTTAAAAATGATCGGAAGATGGACTTTAAGATGATAGAGAGAAAGAATCAATACATTCTCTATTTAAAGAAAGCCGATCAGATCGCGACTTTTCTTTCGATGATCTTCGCGCATAATACTTTATTAGAATTTGAAAATGAAAGGATTATGAAAGACTTTATCAATAACGATAATCGAATTCAAATTTGCTATAACGCAAACTACAAAAGAACCTTGCAAAAGGCTCAAGAGCAGCTTAAAGAAATTGAGTTTATCAAGGATACACCTAGTTATTTTAATCTATCTGATAAAGAGCAAAAATTATGTTTATTGAGAATTAAATACCCTGATGAATCATTATCTTCGTTAGTTAATTTATTCCAAGAGGAATATCATATTAATATTTCAAAATCGGGAATTAACCATTTATTTTCTAAAATTCATGACTGTTATTTGGAGGTTTTAAATGAATCTCAAAAGTGATATATATTATCAAATCGGCATGAGAATCCGTTTTTTAAGAAGTGAAAAGAAAATGTCGATACTTGATTTAGCTCTAGAAGCGGATATCAATCGTAATTATCTTTCTGATCTAGAGAATGGGAGAAGAAATCCAACTTTAAAAATATTAAGAAAGATCGCGATAGCTTTAGAAATTGATTTATCCACATTATTTTTAGGGATTCGCGATTATTATTTACCTAGCGATAAGAAATTAGATGAATCTAAAGATTAAAAACAATCTGCAATTATTTATATTGGCTTTTTAGGTAAATTCTATTTTAAATTTAAATATAGTTAGATAAGAATTATTAAGTGGATAAAACGTAACTATTGATTATAGCATGAAGTCTAAAAAAATAGTATTGATCTTTTGTTTATTAACTTTAGTTAATAGTTAAATATTTATTTTGCTAAAATTATCGATAAAAAATTATCAATTTATTAAATATTTTGCTGATATTATTTGACAAATATTTAATTTACTTTTTATAATGATGGTGCAAACAAAGGAGGACATTATTAAATGTCAAAAAAAGTTAAAATTGCAATTAATGGTTTTGGCCGTATTGGTCGTTTAGCTTTAAGAAGAGCTTACGAAGACGGCGGGTTTGAAGTCGTAGCTATCAACGATTTAACAAGCCCAAAGGAATTAGCTTATCTTTTAAAGTATGATTCCGCGCATGGTACTTTCAATCATGAAGTTTCTTGCACAGATAATGCTATTGTTGTTGATGGAGTTGAAATTCCTGTAATTGGAAATCCTGATCCAACAAAATTAGAATGGTCTAAATATGGTGCAGAAATTGTTCTTGAATGTACTGGTAGATTAAAAGGCGCTAAAGACGCAGTTGTCCACGTCGAAGTTGGTGGAGCTAAGGGCGTTATCATTTCCGCTCCTTCTGATAAAGAAACTCCAACATTCGTTTACGGCGTTAACACTGATAAATTAACCGCTGATATGAAAGTTATCTCTGGTGCTTCTTGTACCACTAACTGCTTAGGTCCAGTTATGAGAGTAGTAGAAGATAAATTCGGTGTTGCTGGTGGATTTATGACTACCGTTCACGCTTATACAAATGATCAAACCACTCTTGACCTTCCTAAGAAAGGACAACTCAGAAGAGGTAGAGCTGCTGCTCAAAACATCGTCCCTACCACTACTGGTGCTGCAAAAGCAATTAACTTAGTTATTCCTTCATTAAAGGGTAGACTCCAAGGTGGAGCAATTAGAGTTCCAGTATTAGATGGTTCTTTAGTTGATTTATCATTAAAACTCAACAAGAAAGTTACTGCTGAAGAAATGAACGCTGCTATGAAGGAAGCTTCCGAAGGCGCATTAAAAGGTGTTTTAGGATATACTGAAGATCAAATCGTTTCTTCTGATATCATCGGAATCACCTGCGGTTCTTTATTCGATGCAACTCAAACCATGATTTACGATAACCCAGAGGGTGAACAATTCGTTAAGATCGTCGCTTGGTACGATAACGAATATTCTTATACCTGCCAAATGATGAGACTCGCAAAATTATATGCTGAAGTCTTAGCTAAATAATTGCTGGGCCGTTAATCACATTATAATTTAAAATTCATCATGTAATTAAAGCGCCCATATTGGGTGCTTTATTATTAAGGAAAGGAAAATATGAAAACTGTTAGAGATTTGGATGTAAAAGGAAAAAGAGTTTTAGTCCGTTGCGACTTTAACGTTCCTTTTGTTAACGGAGTAATTTCTGATGACAATAGAATTGTCGCTGCATTACCAACTATTAGAGATCTTTTGCAAAAGGATGCTAAGATCATTCTTATGTCTCACCTTGGCAAAGTCGATCATAAAGATCCAGTAAAGACTGAAGCTGATAAGAAGAAAAATAATATGGCTCCAGTTGCTAAGAGATTAGGTGAATTATTATCAATGGATATTAAATTCTCCCCAGCAACTAGAGGTGAAGAACTTAAAGCTATGGTTGATGGATTAAAGAATGGTGAAATCTTATTAGTTCAAAATACTAGATATGAAAAAGGTGAAACTAAAAATGATCCTGAATTAGCTAAAGAATGGGCATCTTTATGCGATGCCTTCGTAATGGATGCTTTCGGTTCTGCTCATAGAGCTCACGTATCAACTTATGGAGTTCCTGCTTTATTAAAAGAAGAAGGCAAGGAAACTGCAATTGGCTACTTAGTTGAAAAAGAAGTTAAATCATTAGGTAGAGTAGTTCACGTAAGTGAAGATGAAAGACCATTTGTTGCTATCTTAGGTGGCTTCAAGGTTTCTGATAAGATTAAAGTTATTGATTCATTAGTTAAGAAGTGCGACAAGATTTTAATCGGTGGAGCGATGGCTTATACCTTCTTAAAAGCTTTAGGCCATAAGATTGGTCATTCACCAGTTGAAGATGATCAATTAGATTATGCAAAGAGAATGTACGAAACTGGAAAGATTGTTTTACCAATCGATACTGTTGTCGCAGATTCATTCGATGATCCAAAAGATATTAAGACAATTCCTTCCGATGATATTCCAGAAGGATATCAAGGAATGGATATCGGACCTAATACCATTGAATTATTCAAGGGTGAGATTGCTAAGGCAAAAACTGTCTTCTGGAATGGCCCTGTAGGAGTATTTGAAAAGAAACAATTCCAAGCTGGCACTTTTGCAATTTGCAAAGCTTGCGCGGAACTTAAAGGAAAAGCCTTCACAGTTATCGGCGGCGGTGATTCAGCTTCCGCATGTAAACAATTTGGTTTCAAAGATGAATTCTCTCACGTATCAACCGGCGGAGGAGCATCTCTAGAAATGATTGAAAACGATGGCCACTTACCTGGCATCGATGTCATCGGTGACTAATTTATGCGAAAAAAATTCCTTTTAGGCAACTGGAAGATGAATAAAACAGTTGCTGAAAGTAAAGATTTTGCTTTACAAAGTCATGATATTTGTAAATTTGCTAAAGAACATGATGTTTTAGTAGGTGTCGCTCCTACATATCTTTCTCTTCAAACTGTTAAAGAAAACGCACTAGACATGATAGTCAGCGCGCAAAACTGTCACTTTGAAGATCATGGAGCCTTCACAGGAGAGATCTCAATTCCTATGCTCAAGGACATTGGAATTGATTATTGCATCATCGGACACTCCGAAAGAAGAACTTATGATAATGAAACTAACGAAAAATGTAATAAAAAGATCATCAAGCTTTTAGCTAATAACATGATTCCAGTTTATTGTGTCGGTGAGACTTTAGCTGAATTTGAAGCTAATAAGACTAAAGAAGTAGTATCTAAACAAGTTAGAGAGGGTTTAGCTAACTTAGATGCTACTGATGTCAATAAAGTTGTTATTGCCTATGAGCCAGTTTGGAGCATCGGAACTGGAAAGAACGCCTCTAGCGAAATCGCTCAAGACGTTTGCCACTTTATTAGAGAAATTATCAAGGAGATGTATCCTTCGAGCGAAGAAAATGTTTTAATTCTCTACGGTGGTTCAGTTAAACCAGATAACATCAAAGGATATCTTAATCAAGCTGATGTCGATGGAGCTTTAGTCGGAGGAGCTTCACTTAAAATCGATTCGTTTAAAGCGATGGTGGAAAACCTCGTTAAATAATATTTTCAACGCTTAGGCCAAGACTTTCTTGGCCTTTTTGTTTATAATGAGTTAAAATATGGGTGATAATTTTAAAATACTCGTTTAGAGCAGAAAGGAGCTAACAATTATGTCTCAAGTCTATTTTGACAACAACGATGGATACAATGAACAAAATCAGCCTCAAGCTAGGGTTAGAGGTGTTTCTTTAGCCGCTAAAACCTTCTTATATCTTGCTTTAGCTATTTGCTTATCCGGTATTGTTGCTATCTCATTACCTTATGCGATGATTGGTTTAGGAATCGGCGAGGCTTACTATATTACGGTTACAGTCTCAGCTATCGCCTTGATTGTATTTTGTTTCATCATTAATTTTATAGTATTAAAGAGTAAATCAAAGGTAGTCCAAATTACATTCTTTGTAATCTATTCATTACTATGGGGAGTATTCTTATCTTCATTTGTGATGATGTTTGATATGGCTAGCGTTGGCTATACCTTCTTAATTACCGGTGGAGTATTCCTTCTCATGGGCGGATATGGCTATTTGACTAAGAAGAATCTTGATGGATTTGGATCAGTTATGGCGATGCTTTTAATGTCAGCCTTACTTGTTTCAATCGTTAATATCTTCTTTGCTAACATTTGGATTCAATGGGTAGTATCCTATGTGATGCTAGCCGCGGTTATCGGTTTTGTCGCAGTTGACTTCAATCGTTTAAAGAGAATGAATCAAACTGGAGTAACTGATAATGGCTTAGCTTTATTAATGGCAATTAATCTTTATTCAGATTTCATCTATATCTTTGTTAGATTACTTCCATTAATTGCCTCAGCTTCATCAAGAAATTAATAATATAATAATATAATTATATAAGGACCTGAAATAAGGTCCTTTTTTGATGGAAAAAATCAAATAAAAAGACTCGAAAAAAATAATTTTTAAAAAAATAAAAAAAGTTTAAAAAAGTGCTTGACGATAAATCTAGCTTTGTAGTATCTTAAGTAGGCTGCCTTAAGCGAGAGCTAAGGAAAGCACTTGATCTTTGAAAACTAAGTAGAAGAATAAATAACAACGTCAATAACTGAAAAGTTAAAGAAAACC
>CALVJO010000020.1 GCA_944332225.1 uncultured Bacilli bacterium
ATCTTCTTATAAGATCTATTTCTTTTCCCAACTTTTGGAACATAATATCCTTCATAAATTTGTAAGTATTCTCCACGCTTTGACGGCTTTGTTTTCTTTAAAAAATACGACATAATTTCACCATTACTTTCTTTAAAGTGCCCTTAACACCTTAACACCTCAATATTATCATTTATAAAAACTTTTTTCAAATAAAAATATCCATATTATTAATAATATGGATAAATTCTTTTTTCCTTATCTAAATCCTAAATTTTGAGGTGTTAAATCCTTAAAACGGGATTCTAAAAACTCATCGTTTTTAATCATGTCTTCAAATTTTTCTTTGGAAACAAAAAAGTAATCGACCCCATCGACTTCTTGGTTTCTAGGCTGTCTCGTCGTCATCGATATTGAATAAGCCAAGTTTAAAGATTCATCCTTGAATACTTGCTTTCTGATTGTTCCTTTTCCGACTCTGCTAGGTCCCGATAACACGATTAATAATCCCTTTTTCATTTTCTTGTCTCCAAATTTAATGTATTTATTTTAGAAAATAATAATTAGATTTGCAAACAAAAGACATAAAAACCGCTTACAAATATTGCTAAATTAAAATTATAAGGAAAAAGATAAATATTTTCTTAAAAATAGGACCGATTATTGAATATCGTATAATATAATTAATGTATGGGAATATCTAATTTTACTCTTGAAAGAATCTATAACGAAATTAAAGATAAATTAATAAACGCTAAAATTGAAAGAATTATCTCTATCTCCGATAATTCATATCTTTTATCATTATTTAAAGATAATAAATCGTCTAATTTGCTTTTATCTTTAGATCCATCTTTACCTTTAATTCTTCTATCTAAATCATTTAAAGTAGATTCAATCAATAATGCATCATATCAATTAAATATTCTTAGAAAATATTTAGATAAAGGAACTATCATCGACGCTAAAAAAGTTAAAGACGATCGAATAATCATCTTTAAAGTTAAAAAATGGACTCAAACTTATCAGCTTATAGAAACTACGATGATCTTTGAATTATTTCCTTTATCTCCAAATATTATCTTTGTAGATGAAAACTATAAAATTATTGACGCTTTAAAAAAGTCTGATGCTTTAACCTCTAAGCATCCAATTTATCCAAATTTAACGTATGAATTCCCTGAAGCTACTAACAAAGATTTTAATGTCGATACCCCTAGAGAAGAACTAGCTAATAAATTATCTAAATCAGAATTTCGTTATCTTATGACCTTAAGTGAAGAAGATAGCAAACAAGCTATAATAAATATGTTTAAAGAAACTGATTATTATATTTTTAAAAATGATGTTTCATCTTTAAAAATTAATTCAGAAGCTAAGAAAGTTAGTTTAGATAATCTTTATGAAACTTTACTAAATCAAAAACAAAGCGAAAATAAAGAAGAGCATTTTAAAGAATTATTTAAGCTTATCGAAAATAAAATTAAAGCCGCGAGAAAAAAATTAATTAATTTAGAACAAGATAAAGCTAAGTTTACTAAAGGAGAAACTTATAAAACCTATGGTGAAACTCTTTATTTAGCTTTAGATCATGATCAAAAAGGTCTTAAAAGTATCGATATTGAAGGTATTACCATTCCTTTAGATCCTAAATTAACCATCAACGAAAACGCTCAAAGATATTTTAAGCTTTATAAAAAATCTAAATCAGGTGTCATTCAAGTTTCCTTGCAGCAAGATAAAGCTAAAGAAGAATTACTTTACTTTGAAAATATTGAAATGCAGCTTCGCTTTGCTTCTTTTAAAGATATCGATGAAATCATTCTAGATTTAAAAGAGCATCACTATATTAAAGACCATTCTCAAAAGAAAAAAACTAAGCCTGGTAATTATAAATATCAACCTCATTTCATCACTTATAAAAATGTTAAATATGGCTATGGATTATCATCTTTTCAAAATGAAGAATTAACTTTTAATTTAGCCTCCTATAAAGATACTTATATGCATATTAAAGATTATCATGGTCCTCATGTCATTATCTTTTCTGATTCTATCGATGATGACCATCTTCTCTTTGGAGGCGAAATTGCTTTATATTTTGCTTCTAAAACTGCTGGAGAAGTTTATTATACTTTAAAAAAAGATGTAAAAAAAGTCGTTGGAAAACGCGGTTTAGTCACCTTAAAAAATGAATCTGTTTTAGTGATTAATAAAATAAGAGAAGAATCATTAACTATCTTAAAAAATTCTCATTAATATCTCAAAAATTAGTTAAGAGCAAGAAGTTCTAAAGCTCTTTTAACAATCAATAAGGACGCTCCATTAACAACATACATTAAAGAAGATACTTTTGTATCTTTTTTAGGTGGCTCTTGAGAATAACATACTTCTAGAGTATTAGTCTCATATCCTTTTAATTTATTTCTCATCACCTTAGCTAAAGGACAGTAAGAGGTCTGATTTAATTTTCCAATTTTAAAGGAGAATGGATCAGTTTTATTACCCGTTCCCATGCAAGAAATTATTCTTTTATTAAGCTTAGTTGCTTCGATGATGATGCTTGCTTTTGCTTCACTATCATCAATTAAATCTAAAATTAAATCATATTGATCGATATTTAATATATCGATGTTATCTTTAGAGATAAATTTAGAAATTATATTAACTTCAATATCCTTATCAATATCAAAGATTCTATCTTTAAAACATTCAGTTTTAAATTTATTTAAATTAGAATCTAAGGCAATCAATTGACGATTAAAATTAGTCTCTTCAACTTTATCTCCATCGACTAAAGTTAGATGCTTGATTCCGTTTCTAGCTAAAGCTTCTACTACGTATCCTCCAACTCCACCTAAGCCGATTATTAAGACTTTCTTTGCTTGAATCTTAGCTAAAGTCTCTTCATCAAAGAAAGAAGCTAACCGAGAATATTTATTTTTTATCAAACTCATTTAAAAAGTTTTCTCCTTTAAATGTTTCTTTTTTAGCTAAAGAAAAATAATCTTCTTGTCTTAATAATTCATAAGTGACTATCGATACGCAGTTAGATAGATTTAAAGAACGAGAATTAACCTTCATTGGAATTCTATAACATGAAGAAAGATGATCTTTTAATATCTTATAATCGATGCCTGATGATTCGCTTCCGAAGATTAAATAGTAATCGTCTAAAACATCCTTAGCCTCGATTTCTGAATAAGACTTCATCCCGTATCTAGTTATAAAAAACAATTTATCATCTTGATGCAATTTATAAAACTCATCAAAATTTTCATAAGTATAGATCTCGCAGTCATCGATATAATCCATCGATGAACGAAGAAGATTTTTATCATCTAAAGAGAAACCTAACGGTTTAATTAGATGCAAAGAAGAACCTGTCGCTTGACAGGTTCTAATGATATTGCCGCAGTTTTGAGCGATTTCTGGATGGTATAATACTATATGAATCATGTTTCACCTATTTCTATGATGCTTTAATCACATGAATATTATCATAATTATAATTTGTTTCATAATGATTTTTTAAGGTGATTATCGATGGTAAATCCTCTTCAGAAATTCCGTCTATTCCATCATTTCCTTTTGTTGCTCCACCTTTATTTCCTCCTTCTTCGCCGCCTAGACCTTTACTACCAGCGTCACCATAATCCATAATCACATCAAATTCATAGTAATAGATAGTAAGGGTTAAATTTGAGTATAAAGAATAATCTATAGACGCAATTGGAGAGACAGGATTTCCAAAGAATCCTCCGACACCTCCGTCACCTCCGTTTCCCCCGTTTCCTCCGGAGCCATCCTTACTAGAACCGCCTAAGAATCCAGAAGAACCACCTTTTCCTCCGTTTCCTCCAGAGCCACCTTTTCCTCCGGTTCCTCCTTTTCCACCTTGTCCAGGAATATTTTCATAAACATTAATATTAGAATTTCCATCAACTGTTAATTCTTCAAAAGATAGATTGATTAAGGCATCGCCTCCGTCTCCCCCATTTCCGCCGATCCCGCCATTTCCTCCATTTCCGCCAAGACCGCCATTTCCTCCAGTTTTAAACCAAGTGCCCGTGGATCCTCCGTTTCCGCCTTTTCCTCCGTTTCCACCGGTTCCACCGACTCCGCCTTGGCTTCCGTTTCCTGCTTTAGAAGAGAAGACATTTAAAGTCGTTTGAGAGTTCAAGGTCAACTTTTTGACTAATACACCAATTCCTGAGTCTCCTCCTTTGTAGCCATTTTGTCCAAGACCGCCATCAGTTCCATTATATCCAGTTCCGCCTTTACCCGCGCTCTGGCCATCACTACCAGCAGTTCCGTCAATTCCTTGATTAGTGGAAGCAAAAATATTATTAGGTGGAGTCGCTCCATTTCCCCCTTTAACAGTTAAAAGCGATAATTCAGAGATAACTAAACTATCAGCTTTGATGCCGATTCCTCCGTCATATCCTTCACTATAGACATTTTCTCTAGTTAATTGATTAGGTCCATAAACTATAATATCGCTTCGAGAATTGATTATTAAATTAGAAACATCAATCGTAGGTACAGGAGTTTCAAAAACCGTCTCTTTAGATCCATCAATAGTTATCATACCTTCAAGATTTAAAGTGTCCCCCTTGATGTAACCGTCTAAAGAATCATATTCAATATCAGTTAAAGTAATCGTCGCGTGCTCATCATCTTCATTAATGATAGTTAGATTATTAAAGGTAATCGCATTTGCTCCACATCCTTGTAAAGAACTATTATTTTTTAAAATTAAAGTGACTTCACTAGCTTCTGATCCATTTATTAAATAAGAAGTAGACACTAGATGAACATTATCTAAAACAATTCTTAAAGGGTTGCTTCTAGAAAGGATATCTATCTTATTTGAGATAGTTTTTTCATTAGTAGACGAGATGATTAATTCATCGCAGTTATTAGATATCGTAATATTAGACGAAGAGTATTCGTTATCAACATTGATTGTAGAAATAGAAGTATCCGCGTTAATGGTATTTTGATAATTATTAAAATCATCAACTTTTGAATAGCTTCCTTCATAACGAGCTTCTAAGGTAATTGAGTATAGATATGAATAAATATCACCTTCAGAAACTAAGTTATCTTCATAATACCAACCGATAAAAGTAGAATTTAATCTAGAAGGAATCTTATCTTCTAATCCAACAATTTGAGAAGAATATTTAACTTCTAAAGGTTCTAAACTACTTCCTCCTTTAGAATCAAAATTAATTAAGAAATCTTGAGAGAATTTTGGGCTTAATACAATATCTTGATCAGTTAAAATAACTGTTCCTTTAGAATAATAATTACCGTTTTGGTCATACCAGCCTAAAAATACGTATCCATCTTGAGATGGAGATGGTAACTCAACGTTGATGCTATCTCCAAAATCATAAGTTAATGAATCATAGTTCTCATCTTCATAATCAAAAGAGATAGTAACTTTTTTAGCTAAATACTCTCCATATAATCTAATTCTCTTTGGTAGTTGGTTAATTGACGTGTAGATTTTATCATTTGTATCTTTCCAAGAAATAAAATCATAACCATAGATAACTTTATTTAAAATAGGGTCTCCATCATCTGCATATTGAATCTCTCTTACGTTTTCCCCATTTTCTAAATAATTATAGATGACTGTATGATCTTTATTAGAATAAGGATAGATATGCTCTATATAGCTATCTTCATAACGAATTTCATATTCTTCAAAAAGATTCTCTTCAACTGTAATATCAAAGTTAATAATTTCTCCTTCATTAAAATTAATCATTTCATCATTAAGAAGATTAATCGAATCTAAGGAAGAAAATGCTTTTAAATCATCGAAAAGTAAGGTGTCGGAGACAACATTAATATCTAAAGTTTCGATTGATTGAATCTCTTTATTTGTTAACTTTTCTTCATTAAATAAATTATTTAAAGAAGGCTCTAAAAAGATGATATTAAATGGTAAAGAAACTATAGAATCTTGATTTAACTTCGATTTAATTAATAAAGTATCATTCCCGTATCCTATACATTTAAAAGAAAAATCTTGATTGATTTCCAAATAAGACGATACCTCTTCTCCGCTTTGTAAAGAAAAAGTCACATCGTCAAAAGAGACAGTTGGATAACCTTTAATATTTAATCGATACTCATTATTGAAAGCAAAGTTTTCTAAACTGTTATCAGTTGAGACATCAATTAATTCATAGACTCCGTTTTTTACAATAAACGATACATCCTTTTTGATTCCTTCAGAAGCTATAGTAATCGTAAAGGCATCATCATCGTTTGCTTCAGTTGAAACCGTGAATTGATTATTCTTCTCTTTAGAAAAAGTAACTAAAGGAGATGTGCTTTGATAAGTGAATGTCGAATCAAATTTAATTTTATCGTTTTCATCGATTAAAGTTGGCTCTAAAGTAATAGTCTCTCCTGAATAAACATATTGATCGCAGGTGATTAAAATTTCTTTAGGCTGAGAAGTTTCAATTAAACTATAACTTAAAGGAATCGAGACGCATACAATGCCTATCAAGGCTAAAGAATATAAGGCTAATTTAGTTATTTTCATCATTATCCTCCTTTATGTGAATATCGTAGAGATCGTTATTTTCGTCATATTCAAAGCTAAAATCATTAGAAAATTTTAACTCGTTATAGAAACTATCTTCATCTAAAGTTTGAAGGAGGTTAACTTTATCTTCATCGACTAAAGAATAGTTAGGAGAAAAAGAATATATATTATCATACTCACCTGAATAATCTTCTCCATAAATATAACCTTCTTTTAACTTAGGATTATTTAAAATATCTTCTCTAGAAGTGTTCTTATAATAATATGAATCCATGATCGATAAGACATTAGATATCGTTCCTTGATTATTGATTCCTGCTATTCCACCTATTTTATAAAGAGATAAATACTTTTCGTCTTCTTTAAAATTAAGATTGTTACAGATTGAAGAATTGATTTTTCCTTTATTAATCGCGCTTATTCCTCCAAAATACTTAGTTTGATAGAGGTTAACATAATTTGAGGAGCTTTCTTGATAATCAAAGGTAACCGTCACATTCTCTATCGATCCAAAATTATATGAGGCGATTCCTCCAAAGATATCATTTTCATAATATTGTCCTTGTAAAACGATATTGAGATTTCTTATCGTTGCTGAGGCTCTTACTTCATAGAATAAAGATTTAGAGTAATCTTCAATATAGATAGTCTTACCTTGACCATCAAATTTACCTAATAAAACTATATTATTTAAACTTTCATAGTCTTCACCTTTAAGATGAAGATCTCCTTTTAAAAGATAATTATCATTCGCGTAAGATTGAGAAAGATTTAATAGTTCATCCTTAGAAGAAATCTCAACAGTTTCCACCTCGTAATCTTTAAAATGGACTAAATTATTAGTTAATTCTAAGATTAATAACATTAAAATAAATCCCGCGGATAAGACTAATCCAACGATTATAGATAAAGAGATAAGAAGGTGTCTTTTATATTTTTTATTCATATTTACCTCCTATAAAAATAAGATAATAAAGGTCGCACCTAACATTATGATTAATGGT
The DNA here is from genome assembly GCA_944332225.1 of uncultured Bacilli bacterium. GTDB lineage: Bacteria > Bacillota_I > Bacilli_A > RFN20 > CAG-449 > CALVJO01. The sequence continues at coordinate 7,558 of CALVJO010000020.1, forward strand.
AAGGTGGTAGATAGAAATAACGAAGGAAAGATAACTTTATTCTTAGTCTCTATATCAGTCTTCGCGTACATAAAATTAATGATTAAATTGATGATTAAGGTTAATAAGACTAACGCTAAGCCACATAATCCATAGATTCCAACTAAGAAATATTCAATCAATGTTAATAAAACATTTAGTAAAGAGATAATAATAGAAGGAAGATATGAAAAATCTGGGGCTAATGACTTCTTAACTTCTAAAGTTTGAACATCCGCGTCAAAAGAATCGAGGCTGCCTCTTAAAGTGACGAAAGCTTTTTGCTCTTCCATTATTTTACTTACGATATTATTGATGTTACTTTTGATATCTTTATATTCTTTTACGCTTTCTTTTAAAGAAATCAATTCCTTTTCTTCAATAGAATCAAAGGAAGTATTTAATAGATCTAAAAATATTGGCTGATCTAAAGAAGTGACCACATCTTCAAAATGATACGCATCACCTTGTTTTAATTTCTTTTCAAGCGCGTAGAAATAACGATATTTAATATCTTCATTATCTTCATTTCTATATTCATCGATTAACTGATCTAAATTATATCCTTCGATTCTAGAATCATCGATAAACAATAATTTCTTCCGTAGCTTTTTTAAATATAGTCGATAGGAAGTATTTTCAATTAAGTTATTATTAATTAATGCGTCGAATAAATCCCGGCTGATTTGAATGTCCTCTAATAAGTCATTCGCGTAATATTCATTTTTTAATATATCTTTAAATTTTGCGATTAATTGATTTAAGATAGAGCTTTTTTGCGTCTCAAAATTAAATGAATCGATTAAACAAAATAGATATATCTCTTTAAGTAATAATTCATCGCTTATAATATATGGCTCGATTCCAAAGATAAAAGAAAAGAAATAATCATTAATATAATTATTATCATCTAAAAAGCCTTTAATCACTTTAACTAACTCAATAGTTAAATCGATATTTAATTGCTTATCATTATGAAGTAAGCAAGATAAATATGAACGATAGAAATAAACTAAAGTTAAGGCTAATTCATAATTATCATCGTTAACAATCTTATTTACTAAGTTAGGTAAAGAATAATCATTATCCATGGTTTGTAAATAATATAAGACTTCATAATCATAAAATTCATTATCAGTCAGATAAGTCATTAAATATGATTGAACCTGCTCGAGCAAATAATAATCATTATCTTTAACGACCTTTAAATTAATAATGGTTTCTAAAACGTTATAGGAAGAAACGTATTTATCTTGAATCATCTGTTCTAAAGATAATAACTTTTTAAAATCGATCTTATCATTAAATAAAGAAGCAAAGTTTCTATCTTTTAAATAATAAGATAAGATTTTTTGATAGACAGTTGGATCATAAATATCGTCTTTACTTGGATTTAAAGGATCAAGAAGACACACTTTAGTTTGAATGTTTTCCTTTCTTAAAGAAATATCATCGCTAGAATAGATATTAACATTTAAAGGAGACATTCCATTATCATTGATAATAAAGGAAAACTGATTCTTAAGCTCTTTAGGAAGCATCTTATTAATCTCAACTAAGTTAATAAAACTTTGTAAAGGATCATTTTCTTGATAGAGGACAGATGGTTCTTCAAAGCTTCGATTAAATAGATATAAAAGCAGTTGATTCACTATTGTAGGTTGAACTTTTAGTCCCTTTTTAGATGCAAAAGACAAAGAAAAATTATCTAGTTTTGAGGTGATAGAAAGAATCTCTTTTTCTAAAGAAAGTAAATCAGAAAAGATATCTTCATCCTCTTTTTGAAAGTAAATAATATAAAAATATGTAGTAAAGTTACGTATTTCAGTTTTAGCTTTAAAGTGAAAGATAATCACTCTAGAAAAAGTTTCTCCTAAGCAAGAGAAGTTTCCTCCTTTAGAGACTATAGAAAAATCATGATTAGCTTTAGATAAGATTAAACCTTGTCTTTTAAGAGGTTCAATAAATGAATAAAGGTCTCCTCCATAATCTTTGAACACTCCTTCTCCATAACATATTTCTTTAACCGAAGGTTCAGTAATATAGGTATTAACAATATAGTTTCTCATATTATATAAGTCCTTTCATAGCTAAAATATAAAGAAGAGGAAGTTCGCCTCTAAACGGTAAAGAATAATAATCAATATTAAAGTTATTATCTTTTTTAGATGTTTCATTGATTATTGAAGAAAGTCCAATTGAAGAAAGAGCAAAATATCTAACATTCTTAAAGTTCGATTCTATCGTTTCAAAATTAACTCCTTGATAGAGAGATTTATGCTCTTCAATATAAGCTTTAATCTCCTTGGATGATTTAATGATATTTTGTTCTAAAAGAGAATTCTTATAGCTAGATTGATTAATTAAATCAATGGTATCATCGACATTTACTTGACTAGATGAGGAGAATTCATTAGTCATGACATCAAATTTAGAGAAGACGATACAAAGAGGTTTTACGCTTGAAGAGCCTTTTTCCTTAGCTTTTAAAACTTTATTAAAGGTATCTTCAAAACTTTGATCGTTAGGTCCAACCATTATGATATAGGCATCGCACTTTTGAAGATTCTCGGTTATCTCATCATTGTTACCTTCAGAATTCTCTCCTGATAGATCCGAGATGATTAAATTGTTATTTTCCGAAGTCAAAATAAACGGTAAGATAATCCAGTTCTTTTGAGTTCTAGCTAAAGCCTTCCCTTGTTCCATCCTAAAGATGCCATAAGGTGGATTATCAAAATTAACTTGAGAATAATCATCTGTAGAGAACAGCTGATTTAATTTTTCAATGCTGACTCTATTAATTTGCTCTTTTAATACTTGCTGCCTTAGTCCGTTAAGGGGCTCTAAAGAATAAGTAAAATTAAATTTGCTTGTGAAAGCATTTAGATAACTTAAATTAGCTTGGTTACCTCCTTGAAGGCCAAAAATAGAGGAGAGATAAACGCTTTTACCCGAGGAAGGTCTTCCTAATAATCCTACGAAGATATTAGGAATCTTTTTACTATTTATATAATACTTCTTAGGAATGATAACTGGGTTAGCTACATCTCTAGAAGTATAATCAATACAAAATATATTTCTTTCATCGGTAATATTATTTACCCTTGCAATTTTTTCTTCTTTATCAAAGACTGAAAAATGATTCATCGCTGGGAAAGTAAACTCATCGGCGATATCATTTTCTTTTTTGTTATCATGCGAGCTACAAAGATAATCAGATCCTTTATCTTTAGGTAAGGTTTTAAGTGTGTGCTTTAAACAGATTGGACAAATAAGCTCGTGCTTTAATTCTTTAGAGGCTTCCTGATCTGAAACAATCGGCGTCTTATCATTTAAGATAAAGAATTTATTAGCTTCAGGCTTTTTAAACATTAAAGAATAATAAAATTCAGTATTCTTAAATTCTCGAGAAAGAGTCTTTTTAAATTGACTCTTTTTCTTTGGATTAAGAATATATTTACCATCATCTAACAAATTAACATTAGAGTAAGAATAAATATAATGATTAGAATAGATAACATTAATATCTAATAGATCATCATCTTTATTTCTTTTTAATGATTGAAGATTTAAAGTATCTAAAAATTTAATCGTTAATTTATTGTTTTCAAGTTTGATCTCATAATCAATATTCAATCTTTCAAAGAAGCTAGTTCTATAGAAAAACACTTTATTAGGGTCGATAGTGTCATCTTTACCCTTTGTGAAAGCAATTATTCCATATCCAGTTATTTGATTTTCTACGACTTTTAAAGGACATTCAATCGCCTGATATTGAAAGTTAATCAGCTTTTGAGTGCTATCTCTCATCCCTAAAGGAAATAGATAGTAAAATGAATCTTTATCCGAATTAAAATCTCTTTTTAAAAACTTCTCATAAAGAGATAAAAAATCTTTAGTAACAATCTTTTCATGGTTCAATGAAGGAATGTGATAAAGATGAAGATACTGACTATCTTCATATCCTTCCATTGAGAGAACTTTTTCATCTGCTCCTTTAACATTGATTCGATTCACTAAAAACTTTAATCGATAATCGAATCTTTTAGAACTCTCGATATATTCTCGATCAATCACAAATTTTAGTTTTTTATTATCAATCTTATCTCCGTTTAAAGAATAAAGCGAATAATCAAAATACCCTTTCATGTTACCCCCTTATTATTTTTTTAATCCTACTAAGCCGATTAATCTACCGTAATGATACACCTCTTGCTGCTTTCTTTCTTGAAAATTTAATTTAAGATAGGCGTCTTTATATTTTTCTTTAAAGAAGAAGAAGCGTTGATTAGTCGAACCTCTTAACCTTTCTCCTTGATCTAAAGATTCAATATACTCTCCATCGATTAAAACTGAGATATTCTTAAATATTTCTAGACTAGTCTCATCTTGAAGCTCTTCAAATTTATATCCTGTATAGATTAAAATATCATCAAAATATATTGATAAATAATCAACAAGTTTTTTTAATTCTTCCTTTTGAAAGAACGGATCGCCTCCTGAAATCGTAACCCCATCATATTTTTCTAATTGCATCGTTCTTAAAATAGAGATGATATCAACATCAAACGAATGATCAGGATCTATAAATTCAGGAGTCTCGCAGTTTTTACAATGACGCGGGCAACCTAGAGTATAAATCACTAAGCGATTATTAATCCCTAAGATATCTTTGCAATCTTCAATGATCGTCGCGATTTGCATACTTACTCCGCGTGAAGAACTCTCGATATATTATCAATATTATGAGAGTCAATAACATCTTCTTTTTTAATCTTAGATGATGAGACTAACTTTTGAAAATATTTATCTACATTAGTAGTCTCAATATCTCCAATTTTAATAGCTTGCTTATTCTGATTTAGATAAGTTAAATATTCTTTTGATGATTTCTCGCTTAAGCGATAATAAAGAATATTATCCTTTTTAATCTTATTAGTCTGTTCACCTTTATCAGTTACGGATTGACAAGTTTGATTAAGCATATCGATAGTCTCTTCATCAGGCTCTAAAGTTACCTCTTGATTATCTTTTTTGATGATTAGACAAAGATTATAGATATCGTAATATCCATTATCTCTGTAGATTACTAATCTACCCATTCCTGGATATTTTTTAGAAACTAAGATAGTCGAAACATATTTCTTTCCAACTGGGGTTATCTCGCTTGGAAGTTGTTTGTAGCCTTCTTGAGAGGTGTAATAATTAAGCAATCTTCGATATTCAATTAAATAATTCATCTTAAAGAATTCTCGTCTAATATCTAATAACATCTTCTTTAAATTACTTAATGAAGGATCCATTTTATAACTATCTAAAGAAAAAGCAGGAACCTTTTTAAGTTCATCCGAGGTTGCATAGACTTTGATTTCGTCATAGATTTTTTCATATTCTTTATTCGCAACTAAAGCATATTTATTCTTTTGCTTAAATTCTTCAAGCATATTTAAAACGTTATTAAGCTCGATAAGAGAATTATAAGTAACATTATTTAAACTCGTTGTCTGATAGCTACGTTTTAAAAGAGATTCATATTCACCTTGATAAAGAGGATAGATTTCTCCCTTCATCGAATCTAATTTTTCATTGATTAATTCTATAAGCTCTAAGTAACGATCCTGATAGGTAGTTAATAAAAATTGTTCACTTTCGTAATAGACTTTTTGACTGTTTTTAATTGAAGTTAAGAGATTATCTAAATCAATAGAAGCCTGCTTTAAAGATTTGTTTTCAATATCTTTTGATAATAAAAAGACAATCTGTTTTTTCGCCTCATCGATAAAATGAGGAATATCACTCTCTAAGCTTTCAAAAGTTTTTAAAGATTTTACTTTTTTCACTAATTCATTCTTAATTTGATTTAAGGAAGGATCCATATCATTAACAAAGTTAGCTACGATGTTATCTAACTCTTTAAGATGTTTTTTTCTTTGATTAAAGGAATCAAGAGATATATTTTTAAATTCCTTAGTTGAAATCGGCTTTAATTCATTTAGGTCATTAATTATGCTTCTTAAATCTTGAGCAGTTACGTATGAAGAATAAATATCATCTCGAACATGATTTAATGTGATGGTATAGTTAGCTAAAGTATTCTTTAAACTATTTTGAGCCTCAATTCTTTTTTTAAGTTCTGAAGCAAAGAGGTTATCAACTTCATCTTGAAATGAATTTAAATAAGTTAAAGAAACTCTATCTAATTTAGAATTTTGAAGTTTTTGAATCTCAGTTTGCTGATTAATATAAAGATTATTAGCTACATTAAATCGTTGATAGAGCTTAGAATAGAGATTATTAGCTTTACTTTGTAAGTCTCTTTTTTCTCTTTCCTTTCTTAAACGTTCCTCTCTTTCAACAATTGCTTCAATTCTTCCGTTTAAATCATAAACTGAGGTGGCATCGTCACCGATCACCGTGGAACGATAATAAACATGCCCATTATCATATCTAAGGTCATCGCGATATTTTTCACTTACATACGACTTTAAATATAATCTATGCCATCTTACTTCAAAACTCATGTCTACCTCCTAAGCTCAATCTTATTATTTACTAAGATATCATGTAATTCATCTTTAACCTTTTCAAAGGATAAATTTAACTGATTAACTTTATAAAGATAATTTATTTGCTCTTGTAAGAAAGAATAATTATCTTTGGTAAATGATGATTTAATATCTCTAATTAATTGATTTAATTCTTCATCATTCATAATCTTAGAATTTGAATCTAATCCGATTAAATCACCTCTTATTTTCTCTATAAAAAAAGCAAAATCACCTTTTGAATAAATAGAAAGCTGCTCATCCCATGTTTTAAAATTATTTCTTTTTTCGCTTGATGAAAAGACTCCATATTTAAGACATTCATAGACAAATTCAGCTAGAATATTAATCTTAGAATTCTTATCATTTAATTCATTAAAAGAGGCATTTTTAAGCAAATATTTAAAATTATCAATGCTATAACAATCTAGATAAAAGCTATTAGTTAAGATTAATCTTGTAACTCCAAAGTTAACCGCGGCTTTTAAATTCTGATAGTAAAGAATGGTATTATCTAAAGAGAATCTATTATCCATTTTATTTAAGCTTCCATTAGTCGAATTATATTGATTTAAAGAATAGATTTCCCCCGTGAGTAAATGAGTCATCAAGAAGTTCTTTTCTTTTGCTAAATTCAAGGAAGCTAAAGAATTAATAAACTTTTCTTTAGAGCCAAAGCTATGGACATGAATAAAATTATCTTGATGATAGATAACTAAATAAGTTTCATAATCTTCGATGATTCGTTTTTCAATTGAAAGAAGATTATTATCTAAATCATCAATCGAAGTAAAATCAAAATCATTACCAAGAAAGAAAGAAAACATCATCGATAAATATTTATAATTATCGTAAGAAATCTCATCATTCACTATCGCTTCAACAAGCTCTTTAGGGTTATCAAAGCTAAGATAATCTCTACCTAAACCTTGACTGCTTTTAAGATAGATAAAGAATTTTTGAGTTCCTATGATATAGATGTATAACAGTTTTAAACTAATATCTAAATCATGCCGATTTAACACTTCTAAAACTCGAGAATATTCGTTTTTTTCAACAAGTTCAGGAACAATCTCATTTTTAATTGAATCTAAACAAATTTCTAAAAGACTCTGATCTAAATCCTTCCTTTGAAGATATTCTAATGCTTTAATCGCACCTTGCTTATTTCTATAAAAGTTCTTTCCTGGAAGATGAATAAAATATTCTTTTTGAAATATTTTCTCTTCATCTATAACCTTCTTTTCTTCACTTTCAACAAATTGATTTTCATTAATTCCTGAGATATTTAAAATTGATAAATCTTGACCATCATAAATAGGTTCCTCAGATTCATTTTGATCAATAGTTATTTCTTCTTTTACTTCGTTTATTTGATTAGAGGATGGAGCTAGGTTCTCTTTATTTACTTTATCTTCTTTAGGAGTTTTATTTACTTTATTTCTCGAACGAAGCTCATCTAAAATCTTTCTACTTCTTCTACTTTCCATCTTTACCCCTATTTATATTTATTGATTCCTTTATCAATAAATAAATTAAATCTAAACACTAACGATTTATAGTTAACGTCATTCAGATCATTTAACAAACTGAGATTATTCTTAATGAAGAGAATGATATTTTCTTGGCTTTTTAAAGTTTCGATCATATCAAAAGCTTTAATGTATAACAAAGTTGTTTTTAAAACTAAATTTTGACTTTTTAGATTGTTTTTTAATCGATAAATTTCTTGATATTTATATTTAAAAAATGAATATTCTTCAAGAGTTTTACAATAAAAATCATTAGCTAAATCTAGCCTATCTAGCTTTTCAAAATTAAATCCGATAGTTAAGTAATTATGTTGAATATTATTCATTTATCACCTCAAAAGTTACGTTATCATCAGATGATATAGCAACTTTAATCTTTCTTCCTTCAAGAGATTCTAAAGAATTAGTTTTAGAAGTATTATCCATGATAAATTCAGCAACTTTTCTAGTGAATAAGGAATCAATCATGTTATTGATACCTCTTCCTCCATATTCAGTTTCTTTATTATCATTAGCTTTTCTATTTAAATACTCGATGATGATTTTCTTATTATCTTCATCAAAGGAGAAACCATATTTATCATAGTAAGCTTTAGTTACTTTCTTATAAGTATTATTGATGATAGCTTTAGTCGCCTCTTTAGAAATATAGTTATAGACGACTATTGAAGAAGATAGTCTACCATATAATTCTTTACGATTTAATTTATTAGAAAAGAAGTAAGCTAGATTAGTCTTAACAAAGCGTTCTAGATGATCATGATATTCTTTAACATTATGTAAAGTAACTCGATATTCATCAGTAGAGGATCCTGCAGTTTTATTATCTTCAACGGTTAAAAGAGTTTCCATATTAGCTAAAGAAGGATTAATTCTTTTATTGATGTATTCTTGATTTAATTTAGGATCGACGATATCTTGATTAAATTCATTTTTAATGGTTGGAGTTCTCATCCCTTCATTAGAAGTCATGATAATTATTGAATTAGCAAAAGATACCGTCCTTCCCAGTCCATCAGTCATTCGTCCATCAGACCAAATCTGTAAGAATTTATCAAAGATAGAGCCCGTTGCCTTTTCAACTTCATCAAATAAGAATATTGAGAAAGGATCTTCTCTCGCGGCATTAGTTAATTGACCTCCTGATTCATATCCAACATATCCAGGTGGCGCGCCGAAGAGTTTCGTATCATCATTAGAATGAGAATATTCAGACATATCAAAGCGATGAATCTTTTCTTCTGAGCCAAAGATTTCTTTTGCAATTATCTTAACTACTTCAGTTTTACCAGTTCCAGTTGGTCCAGCGAGATACAATATAGCTTGCGGCGCGTGCTCATTATTTATTTTATTGATTCCTAATGCCGCGGAAGAAAGAACATTAACGATAGTTTTAACTGCGTCTTCCTGTCCTTTAAGCTTATCATTAATCTTGCTTTCTAAACCTTTAATTTTAGAAAAAATAGAAGGATCTTCCCAAGGATTCTTATCAGGAATTCCATTTAAAAACATGTTATATACTTTTAAAGGAGGATATGGTTCATTTTTATCATCAAAGAGATAGGAATCATTTTCTTTAATAAAATCAAAGAGATTTTTAATGGTGATTAAAGATTGTTCGCTAGTTAAGGTAACAAAGCTATCATCGAGCGTAAACTTATAATCTTTAAAATAATTAGTCTTAGTCTTTAAATCATCGATGATTATTTCAATTACCTTTCTTCTTAATTCAACATTAGGATAATTGATGGTTAATGAACGCATGAAATGATTATCTTTTTCAACTCCTAGATAAGGAGGAAGGTCATTAGTTTTATTCATCATCACCAGAATCTTATCTTCGCTTAATCCTTCTTGGTGATATAAATATAAAGATTCTTCTAATTTAAATAAGTTCGTGTAGAACTCTCTTTGAAGATCATTCGCGGAGCTTCCTGACGAAAGAGAAGCTGTTTCAAAAGAAATATTTTTAACGATAAACATCATCTTTTGATGAATATTCTCTTCATCATCTTCATTAATAAGAATCTTTAAATAAGCTTCGATTCTTGCAACATCTGACGAAGGCCCTTCGTTATCGTGAGAGAAAGAAATAATCTTTTCAAATTCATCATAATCAAATAAAGGCTGATAGGATGAATTTAATCTAACCTCACCTTCATTAACTTCGACGAAGCTTTCATCTAACTCATTAAGATCTTGAAACGATTCATAATCTTCTTCAGGGTCAGATGAATCAATTTTTCTTAAGACGGTTTGACTTCCATAAGCGTAAAGAAAATAAATATCTCTAGCTACATCGTTTTCTTTATATAGATATCTTTGTAAAGGTATTTCCTTTAAAAAGAAGATTCTAGCTAATCTTTCTCTTTTTAGAGGATCATTAATCTTAGAAATAAAATCGATAAATGAATTTAGAATATTAAATCTAGAATCTAAAGTATTAGTAGGATCTAAAGTTAATATTAAGTATTCATCTTGATAAAGCTCGGAAATGAACGTTTCTAAAGAAGCATACTTTAAGCTATCGTCTTCTTCATAAGCTTGCTCATCAAAAATCTTTCCTTCAAAATGAAGCGAAGGAAAAACTCTTAAATTAGTTTTAAGATCTCTTTGAAATTTTGTTAATAAGGTTATGTTATCGTTCATTTAAATCGCCTCCTATGAATACGTAACGGTTGATTATTTTATTTGATTGTAAAGAACAGTTAATTTTATGTTTTGAAAGCATCTTAGAACATTTTTTAACAATCAATGAAGGATCATAATTATAATTATCAAAATAAAATTGAATTGTCTTACGTCGACCAATCAATTTAGAAATATATAATCCAAGCTCAGTAAAATTATGAAAGTATAACTTCTCTCGATAATAATAATTATTATCTAAAGAATTAATTAATTTTTGATCTTCTTGACTTAAATTTTCTAAATAATATGATCTTGCGACATTTCTATAATCATCAAGACTGATTCCAAAGCCAAAATAAGTTAATGGAAAAATCTTTTTACCATGTTTTATAAAGTAAAAATAACGAGAATTATCTCCATCGTATTTACAATCTTGAGTGATATCAAGAATCATCTTTTTAACAGTGTTTCCTTCTTTATAGGAAACTAAATTACATGTATGACGGGTAGAATTAATGTAACATAGGATAACTTCTGATTCAATATCTAGCTTTTCAAATAAATATGACGCGGCGAGACAGATTCCTTGACACACCCCGCGAGAAAAGATTAATGGTCCGATTAAAGAAAATGATCGATAAGAGGTGTCATCTCCTTCATAAGCTTCAAAATCATAGAATACTTTACTAGATAGATAATCATGAACATAGATAATCTTTTGATAGTCATCTTTATTTTTGCAATCATTTTTTACTTTAGAAACTATTCTATCTAATTCATCTTGATAGATAGAATCTTCATTATAGCAATCTTCAAGTGATATTGAATTATCGATGATCTCGCGTTGAGTAAATCTTAAATAGTTTAGATAATATAATTCAGGATGCTCATAGATAATATAATTTAAAATAGAGCCTACATTAATATATTCTCCGTTTTCATCGATTCCTACTAATCTAAGGGTGGCTAAAGAAACATTGAATCTCGCATGAAGTTGACGCGAAGAAAGATCTTCGACTAAGTCTAAATAATATTTCTTATTTTCATCAGATAAATTATCGAAATAAAAATGTCCCATAACCCCTCTTGATAGGTAAATTATACTCCTAAAATTATCTTCTAAATAAATATATTTTTTAAAAATGATTAAATATGGTCTCTTTTATATCTAAATAAGTTAATTAATGTTGCATTTTTTATTGTAAACGAGGCTAATATTTTCTAAACCTTGCAATTATTGTTTGATTTTTTTATTATGGTTAGGATATTGATTGTTCAATATGTTTTAAATTTAAAAATAAGGATGTTTTATGAATAAAATAAAAAAAGTATTAATCCCCTGCGCGGGATTAGGAACGAGATTTCTTCCATCGACTAAATCTCTTCCTAAAGAGATGTTTCCAATCATCGATAAGCCTAATCTACAATATATTGTCGAAGAGGCTACTAAATCTGGAATCAATGATATAGGTATCATCGTTTCTGAAGCTAAACCGATTATCGTCAATCACTTCTCTAGAGATGAAAAATTAGAGGATTTACTATTAAAAGCTAACAAACAAAAAGAAAAAGAATTAATTGAAGCCATCGGTTCGATGGCTAAGATCACCTTCATCTATCAAAAAGAACCTTTAGGATTAGGTCATGCTATCTTGCAAGGTGAAGAATTTATCAATGGAGAAGATTTTGCAATCATGTTAGGTGATGATTTAATCATTAACTATGATGATCCTTCTTTACCAGCTTTAAAGCAGCTTGTTGACGCTTATGATAAGACTTCTTCTTCAATTTTAGGCGTGCAGGAAGTTCCTCTTTCTAACGTATCTAAATATGGAATCGTCGATATTAAAGATGATGTTTCTCCATTGATGGAAGTTAAAAAGACCATCGAAAAGCCTTCGCTTGAGGAAGCTCCTTCTCTCTACGCGGTTTTAGGAAGATACGTCTTGACTAATAATATTTTTTCTTACTTAAAAAAGGTTAAAAAAGGTAAAAACGGAGAGATTGGTCTAACTGAGGCTATTGACATGCTTTTAAAGGATAATAAAGTCTATGCTTATAGATTCGAAGGTAAACGTTATGATATCGGATCTAAAGCTGGCTACGTTGAAGCCTTTATTGATCTTGCTTTATCTAGAGATGATTTAAAAGGTGAGATATCTCAATATATAAAATCACTTAAACTTTAATTAACCGCGAGTTTTCTTAACTTTCTTAGTTCATAGAATTTATCGATGTTAATATGATAATGTTTTAAAAAATCCTCATTATATTCATATTTATAAATGGCGATATCTAAAGCCTCGAATAAAATATCATCATTAATAAATAAATTTACGTCTAAAGACAATAATGCTTCTATATACTTTTCACCAGTAAAGTACATTGGAGAGACAACTCCGTAACGATAGATATTAGGATAATATTTTTTAGTTGAAGCTAATAAAGTAGGAATCGTCGCGTAGCAATAGACATTTAAGCTGCCTGCAGTTGGATAAAAATTAGTTTTTAAATTTGGAACATAATTTTCGCTTAAATCATTTTCTAGAGCTTGGAAGATTGGATCAAGCTGACTATCTTCATAATCTGAGCAAATAGCTTCAATTAAATTCATGTTCTCATGCGGTGATTTATAATATCTTTCTAAAAATAATCGATTATCATCATAATTATAGAAATCTTTAATGTGATATAAAGAAGTCTCTAGAGGCTTTTTAGTTTTTAAGGCCTTTTCTAAGATTTTAACTCCATCTATGACAAGTAAAATTGCCGCGAGTTCGAGCACTCTACTTTCTTTAAGATAACGAGTGAAAAAGCAGGCTAAATCTAAACTCATTGCATCCTGAGGAGGGAATCTACTAATGATAGAGACAACTGCTTTTCCTTGTTTATTTGATAATTTATCTTCAGACATAAAATTAATGAATTTAAAGATATAAAGCATGATTCCTTTGGTGACATAACGATCCTCAACTTTTCCAAGATGCTCAACTTTTTCAAAGGTAGATTTAGATAAATTACTACTAGCTAAGATAGATTCTAAAAATGCGCATCTAGTGTCTTCATCTTTAGCTAGAGAATAAAGGTACCCTAAAATATAGAAATCATAAGCATATTGAAATTTTAAACCATGAATCATTAAACAGGCAGATTTCTGTATAGATTTCCAGCTCATACGTTTAAAATCATCCTTAAAATAATCAAAATATTGTTTAAAGGCTATTAAATAGAAATAAACAAGGTAATCAGGATAATCATCTTTATAAATTAAATAAGAGTATTTATCTAATAAAGCTAATACGCTATCACTTTCATAATCACTAGAGCCTTCGGAAACTGAAATTAGCATGCACATGAAAATATATAATGCAGGACTATGGCTATTCACAGCATGAAGCAAAAGAATAAGTTTATTTATTTTACTAAAATCAAAGTCTAAAATCGTGCATGTTTGAATTGATATCAGCTCAAAGGCTAATTTTAATGAGTTAAGAGAGATAATCTTATCTTGATGAACATATTTATATGTATCCATAGTAACAAATATTAATCGCAAGAAGTTTTGAAGTTCAAAAGATTGATTAAGTTTTTTAGTTGCCTCTTCTAAGTTATCTACTATTTTTTCTTCTACTATTTCATGATCTTTAAAATAAATATCATATATAGAATAAATCGTATCTCTACATAGACTATTGATGACATTATTATAATTTTTTTCGACTTCTAAATATTGATAATATTGTTCTTTCTCCTTATAAAACTTCTTTAAGATACCTTTAATATCTAAATTATAGCTAAGGATTAATTCTTCAACATGAGAATCTAATAAATATAATTTAATAACCGAAGTAAGCTCTTTATAATCGTTTCTATTAAATACATGATATCCCTTCTTATTTATATGATTGAGATTATTGATGTATTTATAAGCATTAATAAATAATGAGAAAGCTAATTTAACTATCTCTATATCTTCAGCGTTTTCTAAAAGATACTGAATATTAGAAAAGATTGTTTGGTAGTCTTCACCTTTAACATTATCTAAGGTTAAACCATCATTAAATAATTCTTTATCTATCCTTTTATTAATAAGGGTATCTTTAGCTAAATCATAAAAAGCTTTATTATCTAAAGTAAAATTGGCTAGAAGCTTAGTTACATTATTAGCTTCTAAAATAGGTAAAGAATCATCTTCATTAAATTTAATTGGTTCTAAGTTTTTCAATGAATCATAGTATCTCATTATTATTTCTCCTTGCTATAATTAAAAAATACCATGATTAAAAGCAAAAGTAATTTATAGTTTATGAATATTAAAAATATTATTTATAAGTTTAATCAATAATTATACCTGAATTCAGGCTCAACCCCTATTTTGAGGTGTTAAACTATAAAAATTAAGCTTTATAATTCAATAGAAAATAA